>DASPUZ010000198.1:0-10509 GCA_035622635.1 bacterium
GTGCTGGAACCCGTCCAGGAACTTCTTGATCGACTCGTGGACCATCGTGTGGTGCGTGACGTCCCCTACCCACTCGTCGAGCTCCCCGGTGGTCGGGAGTTCCCCGGTGAGCACCAGGTACGCCGCTTCCAAGTATGTGGACTGCGTGGCGAGTTGCTCGATCGGATATCCCCGGTACTGGAGAATCCCGCGCTCTCCGTCGATGAACGTGATCCGGCTCCGGGTGGAGGCCGTATTCAAGAACCCCGGATCGTACGTCATCAGGCCGAAATCGTCTGCGGAGACCTGAATCTGCCGCAGGTCCGCCGCCCGGATCGCGGCCCCATAGGTGGGATACGTCCCGTACAAGATCGGGACGGTGTAGGTCTTCCCCGTCCGGTTATCCGTGATGGTGAGGGTATCGTTGCTCATCGCGTTCCGCTCCTTTCCTCCTTGTCGAATGAGCTTCCCCGCCCCGCCACACGCACAAGAGCCTTTGTTCCATTACCGCCCCGGCGCCGCCGGGGCGGCAATCGGGTGGCGACCCGATCTTGTCGGCTTGGCCCCAGCGGCCTCGCGACGTCCAGTGCACTGTCCTCAAAATATTGATACTTAAACGAGCCTGGTGTATCCTCAACGCATGAGCCGACTCGCCGCCCCTGTCGCTGTCCTCGACGAACAACGTGTGGCGATCACGCGGCAACTGCGGCAACGGACGCCGCCGATGGGGCTGGCGCTGCGCCTGCACGCGGTCCTGTTGGCAGCCGACGGCATGGGGCCGAGCGCGATTGCGGCGCGGCTGGAGACGAGTCGTCTCAGCGTCATGCGCTGGCTGGCCCGCTTCCGGGCAGGCGGGCTCCCCGCCTTGGATGACCGCCCGAAGTCGGGCCGCCCGCGGCGGCATGGCGCCACGCAGCGCGCCAAGATTGCCGCGACGGCGTGCCGGCCTCCGCAGGGACAGAACCGTTGGACCGTGCGCGCCCTGGCGGAGCATCTGCAGGTGCCGAAGTCCGTGGTCCATGCGGTGCTGCAACGGGAGCAGATTCAGCCGCACCGCGTCCGCTACTACATGCACTCCAGTGATCCTGGGTTTGAGGAACGGCTGGAGGATATCGCCGGGCTCTATCTCCACTCGCCCGAGCATGCGGTGGTCCTGTGTGTCGATGAGAAGACCGGCATTCAGGCCCCGGACCGCACTCAACCCCTGCTGCCGCTGCCGCCCGGCCACGTGAAACGGCTCTCCGTCGAGTACAAGCGCAACGGGGTCGTGAACTTGTTTGCCGCGCTGCAAGTGCATAAGGGCACCGTGCACGGGATGGTGACGACGCGGCACACGCACGCGGAATTTCTGGACTTCCTCAAGCAGCTCAATCGGGCCTATCAAGGCCGGGAGCTGCACCTGGTCGTCGACAACCTCTCCACCCACACTCATGCCCGCGTCGTGGCGTGGCTGGATAAGCACAAGAACGTCCGGCTGCACTTTACGCCCACCCATGCGTCGTGGCTGAATCAGATCGAGCTCTGGCTCTCTCTTTTGACCCGCCGGTATCTCCGGCATGGCGTCTTTCCCTCGAGGCAAGACCTCATCAAGACGATCATGCGTGCCATTGCCGAGTACCATGCTGATGCCAAACCGTTCGCCTGGACGTACACGGGGGATCACGTTCCGCCGCCGGGCGCGCGCGGGATCAGCACTATCTGATGCTCGTGTCGCTCACCACCGGCTCGGGCGCGTACACAATCCAGACGCTCTGCCGGCCTCGGGCGCCGTCACGAACCGCTGCGCGCTCCCCGTCAACGGCAGTTGGTCCACCGTCGAGCAGGACTCGCTGCCCGTCCGGCGTGACCGTGACCAGCACGTCGTTGGGGTCGAAGCAGCTCGTGTTCTCGTGCCAGGGAATGCCTTACAACAACACGGGCCGTACGGCGCTCACCACGGATCAAACCGTCGTCATCAGCGATAGCGCCGGGTCCAGGACGGTCACGGTGCGCGCCAGCGGCGAGGTAGTGTGTCTGGTCACCGCCGGCGGCAGCTCCTGTACCTACTGATCCAACCGACGGCGTGAGCCGCGCCTCGGCGTGCGTCCTGCTCGTGGGTGCCGCCGTGTGTCCAGCTTTCCTCGCCTTGTCCGCAACGTTCTCCACCTTGCCAGCGCCAGCCCCGCAGTTTCACACCGGGTGCCTTCCGGTACGAGACGCAGGCGATCGCCCCGTCGGAGCCGCACGACGCTCCGGCTGCAGGGGTTGTCTTCCGGCTCAGGCTCATCGTAACCGCCGGGGCGCAGGCCCGATCCCAAGAATCGGGTCGAGGCTCTATACCGTCGTCCGTGGCAGCCGGGTACGATACAGTCGAAAAATCGGAAGCCGGGGGAACGAGCGATTGGCGAACGCTGCCGGGATACCCGGCGGGGGCTGCCGTTCCTCCCCGGCGGTCGCGTACGACAGGGGGGCACGGTGCGCTTCCGACGCGAGGATCAACGTGCGATTGAGCAAGAATGGCTGGAGGACACGTTGGCCGCATACCCGTCCTCCACTTTGGAGTTCCTAGCTCGCGAGCGAGATCCGTTCCATAACCCCATCGGCTACGTGCTCCGGGAGCACCTGCCGGCCTTGGCGGCCGAGCTGTTGGGTTCGATGGACAGGGCGCGGGTTGCAGAGGCGCTCGAGCCCATTGTCCGGATTGGCGCGGTGCAGGATGTCGACGCCAGCCAGGTCGTGGGATTCATCTTCCGGCTCAAGCGGATTCTGCGGGCTCGATGGCAGGGACGGGACGTGGATGTGCGGATCGTCGGTGACCGGATCGACGACGCGGCCTTGTTGGCGTTCGACCTGTTCGTGAAATGCCGGGAGCAGATCTACGCGGCCAAGGCCGACGAGGTCCGGCGGCGGGTGGCGCAAGTGGAACGAATCTACCTGGGAGCTGGTCGGAGGTAGGCCGGGGTGGACTCCGTCGCTGCGCTTGGTGCCGTGCTGCTGATCGCCGCGCTGGGTTATCTGGGCGGCGACGTGTCTGGGTTGCGCGTGGCGTTCGGCGTGATCGTGCCCTACGCTGCGCTGCTCGTCTTCCTGGCCGGACTGATCTACAAGGTCCTGCAATGGGCCGCGGCGCCCGTTCCATTTCGTATCCCCGTCACGTGCGGGCAGCAGGCGTCCCTGCCCTGGATCAAGGCCGCGTGGATCGAGAACCCGTCGACGCGGGGCGGGGTGTTCGCACGCATGGCGCTCGAAGTGCTGCTCTTCCGCTCGCTTTTCCGTAACACGCGAACCGAACTGTACCCGGGCCCGCGGCTCGTGTACGCATGGAACGGAGCGCTTTGGCTCGCCGCCCTCGCGTTCCACTGGTCCCTGCTGGTCATCGTGGTCCGCCATCTGCGGTTCGCGCTGGTGCCGGTCCCCGGTTTTGTGTTCGGGCTCGACAGGCTGGACGGTTTCTTCCAGGTGGGGATGCAGGGCCTGTTCCTGACGGACGTGCTGGTCCTGCTGGCGCTCGGATACCTCCTGGCGCGGCGGTACTGGGACGCCCAGATCCGCTATCTGTCTTTGCCGGAGGACTATTTCGCGCTGTACCTGCTGCTGGGGATCATCGTGTCGGGTGTGTTGATGCGGTACGTCTGGCGGGTCGACGTGGCGGCGGTCAAGGAATTGGCGGTGGGGCTCGCGACCTGGGCGCCGGTTGTGCCGGCGAGCGTGGGGCCGCTGCTCTTCGTGCACCTCACCCTGGCGAGCGCGCTCGTGGCCTATCTTCCGTTCGGCAAGCTGATGCATCTGGGCGGCGCGATTCTCAGCCCGACGCACAACCTGGCGAACACGAACCGCGCGAAGCGGCACATCAACCCGTGGAATCCCCCCGTCGTGGTACACACGTACGCCGAGTGGGAAGACGAGTTCCGCGACAAGATGCGCGACGCCGGCTTGCCGCTCGAGAGGGAGTGACCCGTGCCGGAACAGACGCCTGACCGGCAACAACTGCTCCAGATCGACTACCGTCCGCCGAAGAAGCGGGGCTGGGGGGAGCCGCTGGTCGAGTTCCGCAAGGGCACCTTCAACTACGCGGCGGCTCCGAAGAACGTGCAGTACCTGGGCATGCCGAACCCGCGGGAGTGGCAGCCGTTCGACGCGGACTGGAAGCTGCCGCCGGACTGGAAGCAGACGATCCTCGCGGGGATGCGGGACCGCCTCCGCAAGAACCGTTCGTTCCAGTTGTTCATGGACACCTGCGTCCGCTGCGGCGCTTGCGCGGACAAGTGTCACTTCTACCTGGGATCCGGCGATCCCCGGAACATGCCCGTCCAGCGTGCGGAACTGCTCCGGTCCGTGTACCGGCGCTACTTCACGCTGACGGGCCGGCTGTTCCGGGGTTGGGCGGGAGCCAGAGACCTGACCGAAGCGGTGCTCAAGGAGTGGTTCTACTACTTCTACCAGTGCACCGAGTGCCGCCGCTGCGCTGTGTTCTGCCCGTTCGGCATCGACACCGCGGAAGTCACCATGATGGCGCGCGAGCTCCTCAACCTGGTGGGCGTCAACATCAACTGGGTGATGGAGCCCGCCGCGAACTGCTTCCGGACCGGCAATCACCTGGGGATCCAGCCGCACGGGTTCAAGGACAGCCTCGACTTCGCCGTGGACGAACTCGAGGAGATCACAGGCGTGCGCATTGAGGCGCCCATCAATCGCAAGGGCGCGGAAGTCCTCTTCATCGCGCCCTCGGCCGACTTGTTCGCCACGCCGCATTACTACACGCTCCTCGGCTATCTCGCGCTGTTCCACGAGATCGGGCTGGACTACACCTTCAGCGCGTATGCGTCCGAGGGCGGGAACTTTGGGCTTTTTGCCTCGAGCGAGCTGATGAAGCGGCTCAACGCCAAGATCTACGCGGAAGCCAAGCGCCTCGGCGTGAAGTGGATCCTCGGCGGCGAGTGCGGCCACATGTGGCGCGTGCTCCACCAGTACATGGACACCATGAACGGGCCGGCGGACTTCCTCGAGGTGCCCGTGTCTTCCGTGACCGGCACGCGGTTCGACCACGCGCGGTCGACGAAGATGGTGCACATCGCCGAGTTCACGGCTGACCTGCTGCGGCACGGGAAACTGCGGTTGGATCCCGGCCGCAACGACCGGTGGCGGGTGACGTTCCACGATTCGTGCAACCCCGCGCGGTCGATGGGCCTGCTCGACGAGCCACGGTTTGTCCTCAGGGCGGCCTGCAACCACTTCTTCGAGATGCCGCCGCAGACGATCCGCGAGCGAACGTTCTGCTGCGGCAGCGGCTCCGGGTTGGGCACGGACGAAAACCTCGAGATGCGGCTTCGGGGCGCGCTCCCGCGCGCGACCGCGTTGAAGCACGTTCACGACCGGCACGGGGTGAACTTCGTCGCCGCGATCTGTGCGATCGATAAGGCCGTGCTCCCAACGGCGTTCCAGTACTGGGTGCCGGGGGTCGAAGTGGGCGGGGTGCACGAGCTGCTCGGGAACGCGCTCGTGTTGAGGGACGAGAAGCACCGGACCACGGACCTGCGCGGCGAGCCCCTGCCGGGAACCGAGGTGGCGGCCGGTGAGTGACCGCGGGTGGATTCTGGGCGGGCTTGCGGTGGTCGTGGCGCTCGTCATGATCCCGTTCTGGGGCAATCTCTCCGTGCGCGCCAGCGCGCGCGGTCCCGGTCTCGCCGCGCCCGCGCAACAGACGACGTGCGTGCTGCCGGTGAATGCGATGGCGGCGTCGCACGCGCGGCTGCTGCTCCAGTGGATGAACACGGGGGTACGGGAGAACCACCACACGTTCACGGCGTTCAACGGAAAGGTCTACCCCGTCAGCTTGGAGAGCACGTGTCTGAGCTGCCACACGAGCGCAAGTTTCTGCAACCGATGCCACAACTATGTCGGCGCGAGCGCGCCGTCCTGCTGGCACTGCCACCAGGGCACGGCACAGGTCTCGCAGGAGGTGCCATGAGGCTCACGCGTAAGCAGATCCTGACCCGCCTGGGCGGTTCGCTGCTGGTGCTCTCGGGTGGCAGGCTCTCGGCCCGCGCGGCCGCGGCGCCCCGCTCGGGCACGAGCGGGCGCAGCCGGGCGGCCCGGACGCAGTTGGCGATGGCGATCGATACGAAGGCGTGCCTGCAGGAGCAGGGGTGCACGCGGTGCCTGGCGGCGTGCCATGAGGCTCACAACGTCCCGTACCTCCGGAATCCGGCCCACAGGATCGACTGGATCCGGGAGGTGCCTGCCGAGAGCGCCTTCGCCGCGCAGGGCCGCTCGTTGCCCGCGCCGCTTGCAGGCGCGCCGGTCCTGGTGCTGTGCAACCACTGCGACAATCCGCCTTGCGTGCCCGTCTGCCCGACCGGGGCCACCTGGAAGCGGGAGACGGACGGCATCGTCATGATGGACTGGCACCGCTGCATCGGGTGCCGTTACTGCATGGTGGCGTGTCCGTACGGGGCGCGCAGCTTCAACTGGGTCGATCCGCGCCAGGGGATCGCGCACCCGAATCCCGACTTTCCCACCCGCACGGACGGGGTGGTCGAGAAGTGCACGTTCTGTTCGGAGCGACTCGCGCAAGGGCAGGTCCCCGCGTGCGTCGAGGTCTGTCCGGTGAAGGCGCTCGTGTTCGGGGACGTGAACGATCCCGCGTCCGAGATCCGGAAGGTCCTGGACTCGCGCCCGGCGATTCGCAGGAGGCCGGAGCTGGGCACCGGACCGAACGTCTACTACCTGCTCTGAGGAGACTGAGACCGTCATGCGGGAACGGACCGTCGCGGGAAGCGGGATGCAGTGGGTCGGAGTCGGACTGCTGCTGATCGTGGTGCTGCTTGGCGTGCTCTCCTTCCGTGACCAGTTGGTGTACGGTTCGGGCCTGACGGGGCTCAGCCAGGACATGCCGTGGGGGCTGTATATCGGGCAGTTCGCGCTGCTGATGGGCGTGGCGGCCGGAGCGGCAAGCACCGGGTTGGTCGCCTACCTGTACGACCGCCGGACGTTCGGCCGGGTGGCCGTGCTTGGGCTGCTGCTGGCTGTAGCCGCGAGCGCGATCGGCCTGCTCTTCGTCATGGCCGATATGGGGCGACCGGAACGCATGTTGAACGTTCTCCTGTACCCGCACCCAGAGTCGGCCATGTTCTGGGACATGATCTCTTGCCTGGGCTTTCTCGTGCTGAGCGCGGTGCTCGCGGCCGTGATGCTCCGCACCGAGCGCTACCAGTTGCCGGCGCCGCGCTGGCTCGACGGCGTGACCGTCGTGACCGTACTGTGGGCGCTCGGCATGCACACGGTGCAAGCGTTCCTGTATGCCGGGCTCCCCAGCTTGGCCGTGTGGTTGGGGCCGACGCTGGCGCCGCGCTTCCTGGCTACGGCGTTCGCGTCCGGCTCGGCGTTGCTCATCCTGGCCTGCATGCTGGCGAAGGCCCTCAGCGGGTACGACGTCGGTCGGAGCGCGATCGGCGTGTTGACGAAGACTATGGCCTACGCGATGGCTCTCAACGGGTTCCTGCTGGTGGTGCAGTTGTGGAGCGTCTCCTACGGCGCGGTGCCTGCGGGGCTGGAGCATCTCCGCGCCCTGTATCTCGGGACGGGAGCGCCGTCCCCGCTGCCGGTGTGGGGACGCGCGTCGCTCGTCTTGACGGCGGCCTCTCTGCTGGTCCTGTTCATGCCCGGGGTGCGGCGAAGCGAGCGGGTGCTCGCGGTTGCAAGCGCCGTCACGCTTGTCGCGGTGTGGCTTGACAAGGGCGTGGTGCTGGTGGCGGGTGCGTTCACACCGTCGCCGCTGAATGTGGCAACTTCCTACGTACCCACCGGGTCTGAACTCGCCGTCACGGCGGGCATCTGGGCGGCGGGCATTCTGATGGCGGGCGCCTTGTACGGATTCGCGGCGGCGGTGGACGCGGCCACGGCGCTGGAGTTCTCCGGCAGCATGCCGCGTGAAAGCGAGATGGAACGTGAGCGCAGGACCGCGTAGCGGACGGCAAACTGCTTGGGGGCGGTAGCCATGGGAGTGAACGCTGTCATCTATGCCGGCGCTCTGGTGTTCGTGGTCGGCTGTGTGCTGCGCGTCCTCCAGTACTCGCGGATGCCCAGGCACCTTCGCTGGGAGCTGTACCCGGTGCCCCATGGGGATCCCGGGCGCATCGCGCATGGCGGCTCCGAATTCGAAGATCTGGACGCGATGGCCTCCTCGCGGCACGAGTCTCACGCCGGGGAGCTCAGGATCATGGTCCCAGAGATCCTGTTCCTGCGGGGGCTGTGGGAGTTCAACCGCTCGTTGTGGCGTCGCTCCTTTCCGTTCCACGCCGGCCTGTACCTGATGATCGCGAGCGCGGTGATCCTGGGAGCGAGCGCGCTCGTTTCCCTGTGGGACTCCGCCTGGGTGGAGAGTTGGCTTGGCGGTGCCGCGCATGTCGTGTACACTCTGGCGGGCGTGGCGGGGGCGGTCCTCGTGCTCGTGGGGAGCGTCGGCCTCCTGCTCAAGCGCCTGCGCGATCCCGAGCTGAGCAATTACACCACCGCCGGTGACATCTTCAACCTGCTATTCTTCGCGGTCACGGTGGCTCTCTTGCTGGCCGGATACGCGGCCCGGGGCTCCGGCTTCCCCGGCACGCTCGCCCTGACGCGCGGCCTGTTGACCCTTCGTGCCACACCCTTCGTGCCGGCACCGCTGGCGGCTGGACTGGTGCTGTTGGCGGTGCTCACCGCCTATATCCCGTACACGCACATGTCGCATTTCATCGGCAAGTTCTTCACGTATCACGCGGTGCGCTGGGACGACGCGGCCAACGTCCCGAGCGGAAAGCTGGAACGGAAGATGGCTGAGTATCTGACCTACCGTCCCACGTGGTCCGCGGCGCACATCGGCGCCGATGGCGCACGGCCATGGGCGGAGATTGCCCGCGGGCCGCAGGGGCAGGGTGCGAGGCGTCCCCAATGAGCGCGAAGAAGCCTGCACGTCTCTCCGACATGTCCCGGCCGGACCGGCAGGCGCTGGTCCACCTGGAGCCCGGGGATCTCATGCCGCTGCCCATGGACGGGCCCGGCCGGGACCCGGCGATCTCGCCGCTTCCCCCCAAGGTCACCGAGACGTACGAGTGTCTCCTGGACGACACGTGCGTGGCGCTGATCCCCCGGCCCAAGACGAAGGACGAAGAGCACGAGCTGGTGGGCAGGTTCCTCGCGGGGCTGGAGAAGCTCTTCCAGCGGGAGAACAACTGGACGTTCCTGCAGCCCCTGCTCCTGACGATGGAGCACTGCGCGAAGTGCCAGACCTGCTCCGACGCGTGCCACATCTTCGAGGCCAGCGGGCGCAACGAGATCTACCGGCCCACGTATCGCTCGGAGATCCTGCGGCGTCTCTACTTCAAGTACGTGCGTCACGGCGGCCTCGTGTCGTCGTGGCAGCACGGTGACATCGAGCTGAACTGGCCGCTGGTGGCCCGCCTGGCCGAGCTGGCATACCGCTGCAACCTGTGCCGGCGCTGCGCCCAGGTTTGTCCGATCGGCGTCGACAATGGCTTGGTGGCCCACGAGCTACGCAAGCTCTTCAGTCAGGAGATGGGCATCGCCCCGCGAGAGGTGCACGAGGCGGGGTCCATGCGGCAGCTGCAGGCGGGTTCGTCGACCGGCATGAACCCCGCCGCGGTCCGGGACAACGTGCAGTTCATCGACGAGGACATGACCGAGCGGACGGGCATCAAGGTGGAGACGCCCTGGGACGTTGAGGGAGCGGACGTCCTGCTGCTTCACAACGCGGGAGAGTTTCTCTCGTGGCCGGAGAATCCCGGCGCGTTCGCGTTGATTCTCACCGCGGCGGGCATCAAGTGGACGCTCTCCTCGGACCTGATCGCGTACGACGCGGTGAACTACGGGCTCTGGTACGACGACGCCCAGTTCGCCCGCGTCGCGCTCCGGCACGCCGAGACGGCGAAGAAGCTGGGGGTCAAGAAGATCGTGATCGGCGAGTGCGGCCACGCGCACAAAGCCCTCAGCGTGGTGGCCGATCGTCTGCTCGTGGGGGATCTCAACATCCCCCGCGAGAGCTCCATGACGCTCCTCCGCGACATCGTCATGAGCGGCCGGCTGAAGCTCGACCCCGCCCGCAACGACTTTCCGGTGACGCTGCACGATCCGTGCAACCTGGTACGCCTCATGGGGGTCGTGCAGCCGCAGCGGGACGTGTTGAAGAAGATCTGCCCGCGGTTCCGGGAGATGGCACCGCACGGCGTGGACAACTACTGCTGCGGCGGCGGCAGCGGCTTCGCGATCATGCAGGGTCTCAACTTCCCCGAGTGGCGGGCGCAGGTGTCGGGCCGCAGGAAGCTGGAACAGATCCTGAATGCGTTCGCCGACTGCCGGGGGCCGTCGGTGCCGAAATACCTGTGCGCTCCGTGTAGCAACTGCAAAGGGCAGTTCCGGGACATGCTCGCCTTCCACAACCTGTGGGAGAAGGAACGCATCCTGTACGGCGGGCTCGTGGAACTCATCGTCAACGCAATGACGGACGTGAAGCCGGGGTTCATCGAATGGGAGTGGCGGTGATTCCGGGGCTCCGGA
>DASPUZ010000199.1:0-25416 GCA_035622635.1 bacterium
TGATCGGGGCGCACAAGTTCGCTGATCGCTACGGACTCTCTCGACATCACGCTGCCGCTTGTAGCATCGGGCGGCGCGGGATGAAGCTCGCCGAGCGGCCGAACCGCCGACCGGGCGACCGTGTCACCTTCCCCGTACCCGCGAGGACGCGCGGGAAGCATGGATGGTCGTTCTGGCGTGCGGTCGCGCGGCGGGCAGCGGCGCTTCGAGCGCAACGGCGGCCGGGCCCCAACGGGGCCCGACCCTCGCCGGCACCGCCCCTGGATCCTCGACGGGGCACGGCCCGGCGTGGGATCCGGGGTCTCCCCGGGTCGTTGGCACCATCTGCCGGTGGGACTCCGGCACGCGAATCGCCAGCAGCGCTGTTCGGCTGACGTGTGGGCTGTCGCATTTGTCCACAAAATCAGATACTATGAAGGACCGTTCCGAGGACAAAGCGAGCCGCTGCTGGTAAGCTCCTTTAACCTGATCGGCGAGATAAGGAGAAAGGAGCATACAGATGCGCGCAGCGACTCGCAGTGCAGAGTATACCACGCACAGCACAGCACCGGCCCTGTATCTGGCGTTTGAGCTGGGTGTTGAGGAATGGAAGCTTGGCTTCACCGCAGGCGTTCCCACCAAAATCCGCGTGCGTGTTATTCCGGCACGCGATGTGAAGCGCCTGGCGGAGGAGATTGCTACGGCGAAGCGGCGGTTCACTCTCGCGGACAACACATTGGTGCGGAGTTGCTACGAGGCCGGGCCCGAGGGGTTTTGGCTGCACCGACACCTCGAGACAGTGGGCATCGACAACCGAGTAGTCGACTCGTCCAGCATTGAAGTGAAGCGACGTCGGCGACGGGCGAAATCTGACGGGCTGGACGTCCGCAGTCTGCTGGGGATGTTGATGCGGTATCATGCGGGGGAAGCGAAAGTGTGGAGTGTTGTGAAGGTTCCTACGGTAGAGGAAGAAGATCGGCGTCAACTGCACCGCGAGCTACGGACGTTGAAACAGGAACGTACGCGCGTGATGAACCGGATCCGAGGCTTGTTGGCGACTCAGGGGCTGCGGCTGCCCCAGCGCCGAGATCTCAGTGCTGTTCTCGATACGATGCAGTTATGGGATGGATCTCCGTTGCCAGCGAGATTGCGAGCTCGACTGCAGCGGGAGTGGGAACATGCCAAGTTCCTGCATACAAAGATTCTAGAGCTGCAACGCCAGCGATACGCGGCGATCAAACACGAGCGCAGCGAGGTCATGGACAAAGTGCGAGCGTTGCTGCACCTGCGAGGGATCGGAGAAAACTCGGCGTGGGTGTACGTGCATGAATTCTTCGGCTGGCGAGAGTTCGACAATCGGAAGCAGGTGGGCGCCGCCGCTGGCCTGGCGCCGACGCCCTACCAAAGCGGGAACGACAGCCGAGAGCAAGGGATCAGCAAAGCCGGAAGCCGGCATATTCGTGCAGTTGCGATTGAGACAGCATGGTGTTGGTTGCGCTACCAACCCAAGAGCCAATTGAGCCGCTGGTTCGACGCGCGATTCGGCCACGGTGGACCGCGGGCGCGGAAGATCGGCATCGTTGCCCTGGCCCGAAAGTTGCTGATCGAGGTATGGCGGTTCCTGAAGAACGGAACGGTTCCCGAAGGAGCCCTACTGAAAGGCTAGGCTCAGCGCTGATGCTGGGGCGTAGCGTAAAGAAACCGCGACACCTGAACCAAAAGACTTGCGCCAAGGAGGAGACTGACGCGCTGAGTGCTGAAGCTGGTGGAAGGCGTTCGAAACCAGTTCCGGGACTTACAACCGCAAATTAGATGGGGCGCCTTCCTCCAGGCCTGTCCAGTCCGCTGCAAAGCGCATATGGAATGAGGTGTCTGGCCCAGTGTGGTCAGCACGGATAGAAGGTGGTTCGAGGCCATCGAGCCCGGACCCGCGGAAGCAGGCCGCCAGCGATACCGCAGTCAGTGCAACGGACCCGATCAACTTTGGGGCTTGACAGCAGAGCCTTCATAGAAGGAACGGTTGCCAGCCGCGGCTCCGAAGAGGGGAACACGTCAGCTGGGGTGCAATCGAGGTGCCCGTCGGCATTCCGGAGGTGTGACCGATGACGTGCACGGTTCGACAGGCCGGGCCGCGCGACAGAGCGTGGATCGAGACGCAGATGCGTCAGTACTGGGGAGGCCTCGTTATCTGGAGCCGCGGTGTCCCCCATAACGTGCTGGAATGTCCGACCCTTATCGCCGAGACAGAAGGGGCACCATGCGGCCTGCTGGCGTACTTGCCCTCGCCTCCCGAGTGCGAGATCATCGTCGTTGACGCGCGGCCCCAGTTTCGTGGAACCGGGTCCAAGCTGATCGAAGCTGTGGTCGCGCGGGCGAGAGACGTCCGCTGCTCGCGCCTCTGGCTGGTGACGACAAACGACAACGTGGACGCCCTACGCTTCTACCAACGGCGTGGGTTCGTGCTCTCGCGACTCTACCGGGGTGTGGTCGACGAAGCGAGGAAGTTGAAGCCGACGATACCCGTCATCGGCTGCTACGGCATCGCGATCCACGACGAAATCGAGGTGGAGCGGCCCGTGTGACGCGTTGGGGGTGTGGCCCCTCTCGTCAGGAGACGAAGCGCGCGTCGGCGGGCCTGTCCCACCACAGCCATCCTGCCCGCTTCGCATTGAGCACGTCGACGTTGGTGACGGTGAGATCGACGCGGCGGGCGTAGCGATCGTGGTGGCTGACCATGAGCGTTACGGTCACGTCGCGGCGCGGTTCCTTGCTGCTCGCCTCGGTCCCGACGACGATGGCGAGCGTCGTGCCTCGCTCGATGTCCTTCTTCAGCCAGCGACGATAGTCGAAGTAGGTGTGGCACGCCGGGCACCAGATCGGCTTGGCGTCCGTTGACCGGGCGATTGCCACCGTGATGATGGGCTTAGCCGCAGATCCGCATGCGGGGCACGTCATAGTTGCGATCCTCTCGCGATGAGCCGTAGACGCTTCCCCTCCAGCGTGCCGTGCGGCGCTTGCGCCTTCAGCCGTCCGTTGGGATGATCTCCGGCTCTCGTCGGAATACGAGCGCGGATGGTACGGACAGGGCTGGCTCACTCGTTCTCGGGTCCGGGGGCCCGCGCGATCGAACGTGCGCCTCAATCGTGGCCGGGTACGCCGGAGTCGCACAAAGGTTCACATTTGGACGCCCGGCGAGGCGCCCGGGACGATTACCGGGGGGTGTGACGCGACCGGGCTGCAGCGAGCTTGTCAGACTCGACTTGCGGACGCCTCGGGGATTACTCGCAGGGGATAGCGACCCCGGGAGGCATGGAGTCCATCCACCGTGCCCCTGGGCCTACGGCGTGAGCCAGAACTGCGACGCCCCGGAAAGATCAGTCGGGGGTGACGGCGTGACCCGAAGTTTTCTGCTTCCGGCCCCCCGCCACGCGGTCGATCTTGGCCGCCATGAAGAAGTCACTTTCGGTAAGACCGTCGATCTTGTGAGTCCAGAGGTACACGCGCACCTCGCCCCACCGAACGTACAGGTCCGGGTGATGGCCTTCGTGCTCGGCGACCGGGGCGATGGCATTGACAAAGTCGACCGCCTCCACGAAGTTCTGCAGACGGTACGACTTCACGAGTTTCTTGCCGGCTTCGATCTGCCAGCCGTCCAGTTGGCCGAGGAGCGGAGCGCTCTGTTCCGGGGTGAGCGGCGGAACGCCGCCCCGGCACGGGATGCACTTGTGGTCTGCAAGACTGGTCACGGCAGGTCCCTCCGTCCGCCACGAGGCTCGTGAAGAATTCCCACCATTATACGCCCATCGGAGCCGGACAGGGGAGACTGGATTGATACAAGGGGCTGATCGGGGGCCTCGAGCGACGCGAAGGTCTATACTGGAGCACGACGGCGGTATGCGGAGGTGAGCGATGCCAGAGGCCCACGATGCCATGGATCCCCAGCCCAGGGCCTCCCGGCCACGCATGGGGGGCTACGACGTTCCGCACTCGTTGGAAGGCACGTTGCCATGGGAGTGGGCCCGGGAGCGCCTCAGCAAATCCCACAACTACTGGCTCACGACCGCACGGCGGAATGGTGTGCCACACACGATGCCGGTGTGGGGCGTCTGGCTGAACGGTGCGTGGTATTGCAGCACCGGCGAGAGGACTCGCAAGGCGCTGAACCTCGCGAGCAACCCGCACTGCGTGGTGTGCAACGAGAACGCGGAGGAAGCGGTGATCCTGGAAGGCGTTGCGCGCAAGGTGCCCGAGCCCGAGGTTCCACGTCAGCTATTCGTCGACTACGAGGCGAAGTATGGTTGGGAGATCCAAGGATCCGTCTTCGAGGTGCGGCCGCGCGTCGTGTTCGCCATGCCCGAGAAGCAGTTCCCCGCGGCCGTAACCCGCTGGGACTTTGCGTGATCTTGGGAGCGCTGCGTGGCCCAGACCGGCTCCTTCACGCAGACACGTCTGACGTGGGCTCCGCCGGAGGTGCACACGACTTGCGGATGTTCAGCCGCGTACGCAGGATGACCGTGAAGGTGAGATCAGGGTCGCGCCGCCGTTCGATCAGGACTCGCGCGGCCCAGTAGCCGATCTTGGCCCGAGGGACGGCGACCGAGGTCAGCGGTGGATCGTGGTGGATGACCTCGTCGATGTCGTCGAACCCAACGACGGAGATGTCTTCGGGAATGCGAAGACCGTGCTCGTGCAGGATTGGAATCGCGTGCAACGCGTGCTCATCGTTGACGAACACGACCGCTGTCGCCCTGGTCCCGGCCGCAAGGAATTGGCGGACCGAATCCTCGCCGGAGCCGAAGAAGGTAAGCCCGTTGCCGGGCAGGCCGGCGGCTCGCAGCGCTTCCTCGTAGCCGTCGTGGCGCAGACTCGTGTAATCGAAGCCGAGATCCCCACCGAGAAATGCGATTCGCTTGTGTCCGAGCGCGATTAAATAGGCAGTCGCCTCACGAGCGCCCGAGACGTTATCCACCCCGACCGTCATCGCACCCGGGCCCCCGAGCTGTCGGGCCACGAGCACATAGGGAACCTCGGCGCGCCGTATCTCCTCGAGGAGTGGGTCGTCGCGCCGCGCACCCATGAACACGACCCCGTCGGGACGGAGGGCCCGATCGTGCAGGAGGACGTGAGTGGCGTGTTCCGGGCGAAGCGGCATCTGGTAGACGGTTGTCGACAGACGCCCGCCCCCTTCCTCGACACCGGCTTGCAGGCCTTGGAGGAGCTCCCTAAACACCTGGCCTGACCGAAACGTGGCAGGGTGAATGAGCAGGAGCGTGGGGGCCTGGGTACGCGCCGGAGCCGGTGCGCCGGATCCTCTGAGCACCTCCACTACCTGCAGCACGCGCCTTCGCGTTGCTTCCGATACATGGGGGCGGTTGTTGAGGACCAGGGAAACGGTGCTCTTCGACACTCCCGCCCGTTGGGCGATCTTCGACACAGAGATTGTCGCCACCGTCGTCACTCCATCGAACAATATCGAACGTTCGATGACATTGATAACACCCGGAACGAGCGGCGTCAAGTGAGACGCGCCGTGCTGTAACGGAATTCCTACCCGAATCGTGCCGCCGCGCAGATGCTCCATTGACTTCTGTGGCATGATCGCTATACTTGGAGACGAATATTGTCGAACGAACGATGTTCGACACGACCAGATCCGACCCGAAGGCATTCTGGGGGGTAGGTCCATGAGGACTAGCCGTGGGTTGTCCATAGTTCTGGTCACCATTGCTTTGGTTCTCGCTAGCAGCATGGCTGCGGTTCCGTCGCAGCAGGTGGACACTCTCCGCTTCGTGTGGTTCACGGATGGCCCGGACCTTCCCGCCATCCAGGCGCTCGTGGACGTCTTCAACGCCAAGAACCCCGACATCAAGGTCGATTTGTCGATCGTCCCGTTCGCCCAGCTGAACACTCTGCTGACCACTCAGGCGGCAGCGGGGCAGGCACCCGACGTGGCGCGGGTGACCGAACCGTACCGATTCGACAGCTACGCGCTGGACCTGCGGCCGTATCTGCAGGACAAGAGCTTCCCGAAGGCGTTTCTCGCGGCGGCGCAGGTGCTGACGACACTACCGAACGGGGCCGTGTTTGGATTCCCCTCCGACTTCACCATGAATGGCCCCTTCATCAATCTCTCGCTCGTCCAGAAGGCAGGGCTATCGCTGCCGAAGGGCGATCGCGTCTCCTGGAGCGATTGGATGGATCTTGCGGTCAAGACGGCCAAAGCCACGGGTGTCCCGTATGCGGCTGCCGTCGACCGGAGCGGGCACCGGCTGGATGGGTTCATCCAGACCATGGGGGGCGGGTACTTCACGCCCAACGGCAAAGATGTGCGCATCAACAGCCCGGCGACCGAGAAAGCCATCAACTACTTTGTGCAGCTGAACAAGAACGGCACGATGCCGCTCGAGGTTTGGGCCGGCGGCGGCGCTGGATACGCCGATGCGCGGCAGCTGTTCGTGAACCAGCAGCTCGTCTTCTATGTGTCGGGGAACTGGCAGATGGCCTTCTTCCGGCAGGCGATCGGCAACAAGTTCGATTGGAAGGTCGTCCTGAATGGGTGCGAAGTCCAGTGCGGCGGGATGCCGGGCGGGAAGTTCCTGATCGCGTTCAAGGACACCAAGGCCCCGGCCAAGGTCGCGCGGCTGATGGAGTATCTGGGAAGCCGGGCCTCGATCGAGAGCATGGATCAAACTGCGTACTTCCTGCCGACCCGTAACGACCTGCTGAAGGAAGGCGTGAAATACCCGGGCAACAACGACGACATGAACACGTTCATCAAGGGGATCGGCCTGATGCCCAAGGCGGCCTTCGTGGACAACTACAACTCGCACTTCGGGCCCATCGCCGACGAGGTGCGCGATCGGGTCACGCAGGCGATCATCGGCGAATTGACCGTCGAGCAGGCGCTCGACCGCGCCCAGGCGACGGCGAAAGATCTGCTGAAGTAAGCGCACGTGCGAGGCACGCAGCCCTGCGCGAGCCGCAAGGCGGCGCGGGGTGGCGCGAGCCGGGCCCCGACCGCGCACGGGCGGTTACGGCCCCGGCTCGCGCCGTACCTGTTCCTGGCGCCGAACCTGCTCGTGTTCGGCGTGTTCATCATCGTGCCTGCGGTCTGGAACTTCTACCTCAGCCTCTTCCGCGTATCGCTCCAGGCCCCGCCGGCCTACGTAGGGTTGGCGAACTTCGGCTACCTCGCCCGGCAGGACGACGTGTTTTGGCACGCCGTCAGGAACACGGTGGTGTTCGTCGTCGGCGACGTGCTGTTGATCCTGGTGCTCGCGCTCGTGATCGCACTGCTGCTGAACGCCCCGATCCGGTTCCGCGGCTTCTTTCGGAGCATCTTCTTCTACCCCGTACTGCTCTCTCCGGTGATCGTCGCGGAGATCTGGCGCTGGGTGCTGAACACGCAGTACGGTCTCGCGAACGCGTTTCTGCGCGCCGTCGGGCTGCCCCCGCAGCCCTGGCTGCTGCGGGCAGATTACGCGCTCGACTGGGTCATCATCAGTCACGTGTGGGCGACGGTGGGGTTTTTCGCCCTGATTCTGCTGGCCGGCCTGCAGGCGATCCAGCCCGCGCTTTACGAGGCGGCGGAGGTGGATGGCGCGACCCGCTGGCACAGCCTTCGCCACATCACGCTGCCGCTGCTGATGCCGTCGGTGTTCGTGGTCTTCATCCTCGGCACCATCCGCGCGGTGCAGGTCTTCGAGTACATCTTCGTCCTCACGGGGGGCGGCCCGGGCTTCGCGACGTTGACGATCGTGCAGTACATCTACCGCGCGGGGTTCCAGCTGAACGAGTTCGGCCTGGCCTCCGCGGCGTCGCTCCTCCTCGTGACGGTGCTCGCCATGCTCACGGTGCTGCAGTACGTGCTGGGCCGCATGGGGGAGGCCATATGACGGGAGCGGTTCAGGAGCCTGGCCCGAGGACGGGACGTGCTCGGCCCTCCGCCCGGCCGGCGGCCGGGCACGCCGTGCGGGGCGGACCGTCTCGGCTGGCGATGAACCTGACCTATCTGTCGTTGCTCGTGGGCGTCATCTGCATGTTTCTGCCCGTGCTGTGGGTGGTGTTCTCGTCGTTCAAGTCGCTCTCCGAGATCTACCGAATTCCGCCGCCGATCTTTCCGAGCCGCTGGCTCGTGAGCAATTACACCACCGCCGTGCGCAGCTTCCCCTTCGTGCGCGAGCTCATCAACAGCACGACCGTGACGGTGGTCGCCACGGTGCTCACGCTCGCGATCAACTCGATGGCGGCATTCGCGTTGAGCAAGTACTCGTTTCGCGGCCGTGACGCGGTGTTTCTCCTGATGCTCGGCACGCTGATGATTCCGCTGCAGGCCATCATGATCCCGGTGTACCTGACGATGGCGAAGCTGGGCCTCGTGAATACGCTGTGGGGGATCATCATCCCGCCTTCGGCCACCCCGACGGGCGTGTTCCTGCTGCGGCAGTATATGATCACGATCCCCGACGAACTGATCGAAGCGGCGCGGATCGACGGTGCCGGCGAGTGGAGGATCTTCGCCCGGGTCGTCCTTCCCCTCGCGACCCCGGCGCTCGCGGTGCTGGCGATCTTCTCGGTCGTGTGGCGGTGGAACGACTTTCTGTGGCCGCTCATCGTCATCAACGACCCGAACCTGTTCACGTTGCAGCTCGGCCTCGCCCGCTTCAGCGGCGAGCTCGTGACCGATTGGAACTCGCTCCTCGCGCTGACGGTGTTGACCATGCTGCCCGTCACCGTGCTGTTCGCCTTCCTGCAGCGGTATCTCGTGAGCGGCATCGCCGCGACAGGGATCAAGGGATAGAGAATGGGGGGAGATGGTATGGAGCGTGTCTTGTCGGCGCGGCGGCTGGTGTTTCCGGCGGTGCGCCGCGTGGCGTGGGAAGAGTATGACGTGCCGGAGGCGGTGGAGGCGCACGTCGTCGTCGCGCGGGCGGAATGCAGCCTGATCAGCGCCGGGACCGAGGTGGCCGTCTATTCCGGCACCCACATCGGGTTCACGCTGGCCCATCCGCCGTTTCCGCTGATCCCGTTTTACCCCGGGTATGCGTTGGTGGGACGAGTCCTGGCGGCGGGAGCCGCCGTCGAGAACATCCGGCCCGGTCAGCGGGTGGTCATGGACGCGCCGCACGGCAGCGTCGGCGTGGTCGACGTGCGGCGTGGCACCGTGGTGCCGATCCCGGACGACCTCAGTAACGAGGAGGCCGCGTTCCTTCCACTCGCGGGCATCGCGCTTTCCGCGCCGCGGATGGCGCCCGTCGAACTCGGGGACTCGGTCGCCGTGTACGGGTTGGGCCTCGTGGGGCAGCTCGCGGCCCGTCTCTACCGCTTGGCCGGCGCCCGTCCCGTGATCGGGCTCGACCTCATCGGCGGGCGGTTGGACGTTGCCGCGGCGGCAGGCATCACCCCAGTGAACACGGCGGGCACGGACGTCCGGGCCGCCGTCGATCGGTTGTGCGGAGGATCGGGCGTCGACGTGGTGGTGGAGGCGACCGGCAGTCCCGACGTGATCCCGGCGAGCCTGGCGCTTGCCGCCGAAGGCGGGCGCGTCGTGCTCCTCGGCAGTCCTCGCGGCCCGTCCCGGATCGACGCATACAGCTTGATCCACAGGCCCGGAATCAGCGTCATCGGGGCGCACGAGCGGGTACAGCCTCTGGGACTGAGCCGGGCCCGCCGGTGGACCAAGCGCAGGAACTTGGACTTTCTTGCCCGGACGCTTGCCGAGGGGGAGCTTCGGGTTGAGCCGCTGATCAGCCACCGGATCTCCCCCGACGAGGCGCCCGAGATCTACGAGGCGCTCGCGGACCGGCCCGGGGAGTTCCTCGGCGTGCTGATCGAGTGGCGCTCCGGCGGCCCGCGCGGCTCCACGCGCACCGGGGGTGGCACCCATGTTTGAGGTCGGCGTGTTCGCGGACGACATCGATCAGGATCTCGATCACGCGCTGGACGTGGTGGAGAGTCTCGGAGTGCGGTGGCTGGAGATCCGCAGCGCGTGGGGGAAGAACCTCGTCGATCACACAGACGGTGATGCGCGTGATATCGTGGCGAGGATCCACGCGCGCGGGTTGCGGGTTGCGTGCGTCGCCGCACCGTTGCTGAAGAGCCGGCTCGACGGACTGGGGGACGCGAGCCACGAGCAGTTCTTCGCCGAGACCAAGGATACGTGGGAGCAGCAGCTGGCGGTCCTGCGGCGCGCTGCCGCGCTGGCGCACTTGTGCGGCACCCGGCTCGTGCGCTGTTTCTCGTTCTGGCGTGCCGGCGACGATCCGGCCCCCATCTGGGAGCGCCTGACGGCGCGCTTCCGCGAGATCGTCCGCGCCGCGGAATCCGAGGCGGTCGTGCTCGTGATGGAGAACGACTTCGAGTGCAATCTCGGGACCGGCGCGCTCGCCGCCCGTCTGGTCCGACAGATCGGTTCACCGCATCTCCGGGTACTGTGGGACCCGGGCAACGCGTACTTCGTCGGAGAAACTCCATATCCAGATGGATACGGGCACGTGCGGTCGCTTGTCGCGCACGTGCATTTGAAAGACGCCGTGCGCTCTGGCCCCGGCGAGGTCCCCAGATGGGTCGCGCTCGGCACCGGCTCGGTCGACCTGCTCGGGCAGGTCCGGGCGTTATTGTCGGACGGCTACGCGGGCGTCGCGACGATGGAAGACCACCATGTTCCGCCGGGTGGCGACCGGGAGGCGGGCATCCGGGAGTCGTTCCGGGGTCTAAGAGATCTCCTGCGGGCGGCCACCGCGCCGTGAGCGGGACGTTCGTCGAGTACGCCCTCGGGCCAGCGGGCGAGGTACGTCGCTGGCTGGGTGCCGGTCCCGTGGCGGCGTCGCTCCCGGATCTCGGCGAGGTCATTGCGCCGGACGCATCTCCGTTTGCCCCCGGGGGCCGCTGGGCGATCAGCAATGCGCCCGACTCGCTCGGCCTCAAGGCGAGGGTTGATCGCTGGCTCAAAGACCCCGGCTGGCGTCCCGGAAGGCGGCCGGCACTCTGCCGGTCCGGCCCGGCGGGGAGGCGTTGGGAGTACGTCGAGACCGGGGACGACCAGGTCGTCGATTTCAGCCTGTTCAACTTTACTCCGGCCCGCATGGACGCCTGGGTGTATGCGGGTCTCGTGGCCGCGGAGCCCTGTACCGCACACGGCGAACTTCTGACCGTGGGCCCGGCGCGGGCGTGGGTGAACGGTGTCCGGATCCTCGACCACGCCGGGTTCGGGTACGTGGAGCCCAACGTGGTGCCGCTCAGCCTGTCCCTGTCGCCGGGCTGGAACGACCTGTGGTTGCACGGCCGGACGATCGGCTGGCGGGAAGCGAGGCTCGCGCTCGGCATGCGGCTGCGCCCACCGACGGGGGTTCAAACAGCCATCCCGCTGGGGGGTGTGCCGGCCAAACGGTGGCAGCGCGCCGAGGAACAGTTGGCGCGGCTTTCCGTGAGGCGGTTCGCGTGGGTCGACGGAACTGTTCGCGTGTCGCTCGACAGGAGGGCACCGTCACCGCTCGATCTCCGGGCTGAGATCGTCGCGGTGCCGGCCCGTGTCTTCTTCCCGGGACGCCTCGGGGTCCGGCGACGCGCGGGGCGGATCGCGACTGCGCGGCTGCGCGTGCGGCCGGGAACTGACGCCGAGATCTCCTACAAGGCGGTCGGCGCCGACCGCGCCGGGTTGCCGTTCCAGGGCCGGCACGTGGTGCGCCTGCGGCTCTCCAAGGGGACGCCGTTTGACGTGGAGCGGGAAGTCTGGCTGGGGCGGGGGGACGCGCCTGCCGGGGATTCGTACGAGGCGCGGCGGCGGGAAGCGCTGCACTCTGTCGCGGGAACGCCCGCGCACGTGTTAGGGTCGATGGCCGCGGTCGACGTCGGCACGTCGCGTCGAATCGACCGTGACGCGGTTGCGCTCGCCTGCGACTTCCTCGAGCACCGGTGCGACTGCGCCGATTTCTACGCCGTCGACCTCCTGGTCCTGCTGGAACGCTTCGCCGGAAGCCTGGCCTTGCCGCCGCTCGACCGTGGACGCATCGAGAAGGCGTGCTGGGGCTTCAAGTACTGGATCGACGAACCCGGCGTGGACGGCATGTGTTACCACACCGAGAATCATCAGATCCTGTTCCACGTGGCGGCGTACCTGGCGGGCCAACGATGGCCGGACGTCGTGTTCACCAACAGCGGGCGAACCGGCGGCCAACAGATGCGAAGGGCGACGGTACGGATCCAGGAGTGGGTTCTGCGGCGACTGCGGTGCGGGTTTTCCGAATGGGACTCCAACACGTACCTCGCCCTGGACGCCTACGCCATGCTGGCGCTCGTGGAATTCGCCCGGAGCCACGCGCTGCGGCGCATGGCAACCGCTCTCCTCCACAAGATCTTCTTCGTCCTGGCGTGCCAGTCGTGGCGCGGCATCCACGGATGCAGTCACGGGCGCGCATACACGGAGTCGCTGAAGACGGCCCGCACCGAGCGTACGTCGGGGTTGCAGCGGATCGCTTGGGGGCTCGGCGTGTTCAACGATGAGGTGCGCGCCACGGGGTTGCTGGCGATGGCGCGGCGCTACCGCGTGCCCGACCTGCTGCAGCAAATCGGCGCCGACGTCCCGGCGTTGCTGGTGACCCGTACCCGATCGGCCGGCCGGTTCCGTCCCCGATTCGATCTGCGGCACGGGCGCTGGGACGTCAGCACGCTGACGCGCCGGACGCCGGACGGCATGCTGTCCGCAGCCCTGGACCACCGGCCGGGGGAGATCGGGATCCAGGAGCATCTGTGGCAGGCCACGCTCGGTCCGGAGGCGGTGGTGTTCACCACCCATCCGGGAAACAGTCAGGAGCACGAGAGCGCCCGGCCGAACTTCTGGGCCGGATCGGCCCGCCTGCCTCGCGTGGCCATGGCGGACGACTCGGTGGTGTGCGTCTACAACCTCTCGCTCGGCGGGGGATTGGGGCTAACGCACGCGTATTTCCCGGCCGCCGTATTCTCCGAATACACGCTCGACGGATCGTGGGCCTTCGCCCGAGCGGACAAGGGCTACGTCGCGCTGTGGGGCGACGGCGATCTTCGGCTGACCGAAACCGGGCCGCACGCCGCCCAGGAGTTGCGGAGTGCCGGTCGGGGATCGACGTGGGCGTGCCGGGTCGGAGGCGCGGCGTCGAGCCGCAGCTTCGAGGAGTTCTGCCGGACGACACGAGGCCGCGCCCCCCGCGTCGTTCAGGAGCGTGTTGTATGGGAGACTGCCGCGGGCCGAGTGCTCGAGGTGCCGTGGACCGGTCCCCTGCGGCTGGACGGCCGTCCGTTCGATCCGAAGTCGTTTCCGCACTACGATAACCGGTACACTCGTACCCCCGTGGGGGCGAAGACGATGAGCATCGGTGTGCACGGCAGACGGCTCGACCTGGATCTGGTCCGAGGAGCGGTGCGGTGAACCCGGTGCGCGTGGCCTTGTTTGGCGCCGGCGGATTTGGACGGGAGCGGATCAGGGCCGCCTCCAAGCTGCAGAGCCTGGTCATTTCCGCGGTCTACCCGGCGTTCGACGCGCCGCCCGGGGACTACGTGCGTTACGAGGACCTCGCCGGCGCGCTGTCCCATCCGGGTCTCGACGCCGTCATCCTGTCGGTTCCGAACCCACACCATGTCGATCTCGGCGTCGCGGCGCTACGCGCGGGGAAGCACCTCTTCGTCGAGAAGCCGCTGGCCAACACGGTCGCCGAGGCTGCCGTGCTCGTACGCGAGGCCAGCACGCGCGGGCTCGTGCTCGCCGTGGGCCACAACAGCCGCCGCGACGCGCACGCGCGGGAGATGCGCCGCCTGCTCGACCAGGGGATACTCGGCCGCGTCGTGATGGCGGAAGGACACTTCTCGCGGGACGCGGGCCTGCGCCTTCGCCCGGGAGAGTGGCGGTGGCATGACACGACGTGCCCCGGAGGGCCGCTGACCCTGCTTGCCATTCATGAGATCGATACGCTGCAGTACCTCCTCGGACGCGTGCGCCGCGTGTTCGGATGGCAGCGCCGGTTCGCGGCGTCCGCCGAGATTCCGGACACGACGGTCACGGTGCTCGAGTTCGAAGCCGGCGCGTTGGCCACGGTCGGGTCCGACTACGTGAGTCCGCACGCGCGCGCCCTGCGCTTGTTCGGCACCGGCGGCAACGCCCGCTGGGACGATCCGGGCGGTCTCGTCGTCGACCAGCCGGATAGGCCACCGCGGGCGATCCGGTTGAGCCCGGTCGACAGTCTGCGCGAGGAACTGGACGACTTTGCCACGAGCATCCGGGATGGGCGTTCTCCCGAAGTAGACGGCGTTACCGGCCTGATCAACGTGGCGGTAGTCGAGGCGGCAATGGAAGCGAACCGGCACGGCGCCGCGGTTGAGGTGCGCGAGGTCCTCGAACGCGCTGGCGCTGGCGCGCTCGCCGACGGACGGTGAGCCCGCGACCTCGGTGTGCCGGCTTGCGCCGATATCCATCTAATCCGTAGGAGAGACCATGCGAATCACGCGCCTAAGACACCTGACGTTGGAAGACCCTGCCAGCCACCCGCTCGTTTTTCGCGGAGCACGGGGCGAGCGATTGCGCGTCAGCGTGCTGGAGGACTATCTCGTCCGCGTCGAGGTGTGTCCCGACGGGGCCCCACGCTTGGCCCGAACGTGGATGGTGACCGGTCCGTCCGGCGACGTCCCACCCGGCGGGCGGGACCGGGACGATCTCTCGCCGTTCTCCACGCCGGCCTACGTGCTCGATGCAGGCGACGAGGTTGTACGCGTGACCACCGCCGCTTTGGACCTCAGGATCCACATGCCCGAAGCTCGCCTCGAGTGGCGGGCGCGTGATGGTCGGCCGTTTGCTCGAGACCTGGCCGGGGGCGCCTACGCCTACGACCGTGCGGGGCGGATCGTCTATCACTATGTCGAGCGCCGGCCCGCCGAACGGTATTACGGGTTCGGCGAGGTGTCGGGTCCGCTCGACAAGGCGGGACGGCGTCTCCATCTGCGCCCGCTGAACGCGTTGGGATACAACGCCGCGTGCGGGGATCCGCTGTACAAGCACTTCCCGTTCCACATCGCGTTCGACGGAGACTCAAAGACCGCATACGGGCTCTTCTACGACAATTTCGCATCCGCGGTCTTCGATCTCGGGCGCGAGGTCGACCACTATCGGGACCCCTACCGCTACTATCGGGCAGACGACGGTGACATCGACTACTATCTCATCTACGGGCCCACCATCCCGGACGTGGTAGAGCGGTTCTCGCGGCTGACCGGCCGGATGGCGCTGCCGCCTCGATGGTCGCTGGGATACCTGGGGTCCGCCATGGGCTACACCGACGCGCCCGATGCGCAAACGGCACTGTCGCAGTTCCTCGAGCGGTGCCGGGAGCACGACATCCCGTGCGATCTGTTCCACTTGTCTTCCGGGTACACGCTCGGTCAAGACGGCAGGCGGTACGTGTTCACCTGGGCGCACGACCGGTTTCCCGATCCTCGGGGGATGGTGGACATGTTCCATCGAGCCGGCCTGAAGGTGGCCGCCAATATCAAGCCTGGGTTTCTGACGACGCACCCGTGCTATACCGCACTCGCCTCGACCGGGGCGTTCGTCAGGAGCGCCGACGCGGACACCCCCGAGGTCGTCGATTTCTGGGCGGGGGAAAGGGGGGCCTTCCTCGATTTCACCAATGCCGCCACCTACCGGTGGTGGCAGGAGCGGGTGCGCGAGTCGCTTCTATCTGCCGGTCTCGACGTCACCTGGAACGACAACAACGAGTACCCGATCTGGGACGACGACGCCCGCTGTGCAGGATTCGGGGAGCCGACGCGGATCGGTCTCATCCGCCCACTCCATGCGTTGCTCATGGCGCAGGCCTCGCGTCAGGCGCAGCAGGCGTACCGTCCCGATGAACGGCCGTTCCTCATTTCCCGGTCGGGGTGTCCGGGGATCCAGCGCTACGCGCAGACGTGGTCCGGCGACAACACCACCTCGTGGACCTCCCTCAGGTTCAGTATCCCGATGGGTCTGGGGTTGAGCCTGTCGGGAGCGCCGAACACCGGGTCAGACGTCGGAGGCTTCACCGGGGATAAGCCGGAGCCGGAACTGTTCGTGCGGTGGGTCCAAACGGGCGTGTTCCACCCACGGTTTACGATCCACTCCTGGCGTCCCGAGGGCAGCGCGAACGAACCGTGGATGTATCCGGAGGTACTCCCGATCATCCGCGAGGCGATCCGACTCCGGTACCGGCTGATTCCGTATCTCTACAGCCTGTTCGTGGAGGCCGCGGAGACCGGCAGTCCCATCATCCGGCCGCTCGTATACGCGTTTCCCGGCGATCCGTGTTGTCACACCGAGTCGTTCGACTTTATGCTCGGACCGCATCTGCTCGTGGCGCCGGTGCTGGAAGCCGGAGCACGTGTCCGTCGCGTCTACCTCCCCGCCGGACTCCGCTGGTGCGACTTCCACACCGGGAGGTGGTGGGACGGCGGTGAAACCATCGACGTCCCCGCGCCGCTCGAGCGCATCCCGCTCTTTGTGCCCTCCGGCGGCATCATTCCGATGGGGAAGGTGCCGTCGTTCGTGGGCCCTCGGCCCGACGACGTGCGACAAGCGTACGTGTTTCCCGACCCCTGCGGCGGCCGCGGGACGTTCGCGTTTGTGGAGGACGACGGTGTGACGACCGCGTATGCGCGGGGCGAGCGTACGCACGTGGTCGTAGAGGTCGCCGCAGACCCCGAGCGCGTGACCGTGGCGGTTTCCACGCCCGTGAACCGGTACGCCTTGCCGTACCGGACGATCGACGTCGTTCTCCCGAGCGGCGAGGAGCGCCCCGCGGCTGGCCTTCCCGACTCGGTGTGCTCCGTTGACGCGGCGGGGCAGCGGCACCTGCTCGTCCCACTGTCGACTATCCGGAGGTAGCTCGGGCTGCACCGCCGAGAGGCGTTGACCGGAGCCGGGCGCTACTCGTCTTCAGGGTCGACCCACTCCTCCTCGTCGGGCACGAACGAGCGGGTGCACCGCGGACACACCACCTCTTTGCCTTCGTCGGGTGGGATCAGGAGAAGCACGGGCGACGCACAGTACGGGCAAATGACGCGGATCATGCGAGTATGGTACCATGAGACGCCGGTTGGGTGGTCTCCATCGGCCCGCTGCTGCAACTACGAACGTCGCACGCCAGCCTGACACACCCAAGCTCGGTTGATTGTCCCGCACGGACCCAGAGACGCGCCTCGCGGAGCGGGCGCGAAGGCCAGCGGGCGCGCGAGGCGCGGAACACATGCTGGTGCGGCAGGACGGGGGGGAGGACGTACCTCCTCTCGAAATCAAGATCAGGTGTCGGAACGTCCGGCGCATCGGCTCGTTGGACTCTGGAGGGCGTTGTGGAAGACGCCGCCTCGAAGCACGTCCTGGACGCGATCGGCAACACGCCGCTCGTAGAATTGCGGCATGCCGTCCCGCCCGGTGCCGCCCGCGTCGTCGCGAAGCTGGAATTCGCGAACCCCACCGGCAGCATGAAAGACCGAATGGCGCGGACAATGGTGGAGCGGGCTGCGGCGGATGGGCGGTTGCCGCCCGGCGGAACGCTTGTCGAGTATACGGCCGGGACGACGGGAATCTCGCTGGCCTTCGTGTGCGCCGCGCTCGGGTACAAGACCCACGTCGTGTTCTCGGACGCGTTCAGCGATGAGAAGCGTTACACGATGCGCGCGTACGGGGCGGAAATCACCGACGTGCGGAGCGACAACGGCAAGATCAGCGAGCAGTTGATCAAGACGATGATCGCCACCGCCGGCGAGATCAGCCACCGCCCGGGGCACTGGTGGGCCGACCAACTGAATAACCCCGATGGAGAGGCAGGCTACCACGCGCTGGGTGACGAGATTTGGCAACAGACGGCCGGGCGCGTGGATGCCTTCGTGCACGCGGTGAGCACGGCTCACTCCCTCCACGGCACCGCCCGAGCGCTGCGCCGCCACAAGCCGGGTGTCACGGTCGTTGCCGTGGAGCCTGCGGAGTCGGCTGTGCTGTCGGGGAAGCCCTCCGGATCTCACAAAATCGAGGGGATCGGGATCGGCTTCGTCCCGCCGCTCTGGAGGCCCGACGAGGTGGACGAGATCTTGACGGTGGCCACAGACGAGGCGAAGGCGATGGCACGCCGGCTCGCCCGAGAGGAGGCGATCTTCGCCGGCACGTCCACCGGGGCAAATGTGGTCGCATCCCTGCGCATAGCAGAGCGACTCGGCCCCCGCGCCACCGTCGCGACGATCGTCGTGGACTCGGGGTTGCGCTATCTGACGACGGATGTGTTCCGGACGTGAAGCTGCCGGTTTCCATCAGCGATCCTGCGACGTCCCGGTCGGGGTGACTCCGATGGCGGATGCTTCGATCAGCCCGCACGCGTCGGTGGAGGACGTCCGCCTCGGCGTAGCCGACCTCGACGCGATGGTAGGGTTCTATTGCGACGTTCTCGGACTGCGTCGTGCGCCGACGGAGAGCGACGGGACGGCGCATCTGTCCGGCGATGGGCGGCCCCCGTTTCTGTTCGGGCTGAAGGTGATCCCGGATGCGTCGCGTCCCCCCGGCCGATCGACAGGACTGTATCACAGCGCGATCCTCGTCCCCAGCCGGGCGTGGCTGGGCCGCTTGCTCCGGCGTCTCGTCGTCCGGGGGATCGCGCTGGACGGCGCCGCGGATCATCGGGTCAGCGAGGCGCTGTATCTGCGCGACCCTGAGGGCAACGGTTTGGAACTGTACGCCGACCGGCCGCGCGAGACGTGGCCGCGCGCGGCCGGTCAAATCATGATGACCACGGAGCCGTTGGACCTCGATGCGCTCATGGCCGAAGGGGGTGGCGGCGACGGAGCGTGGGACCGCTTGCCCCTCGGCACGCGCGTGGGGCACGTCCACCTCAGGGTGGCGGCGCTTGACCGGGCGGAAGCGTTCTACCGCGGCGTGTTGGGCTTCGACGTCACGCTGCGGGCCTACCCGGGCGCTCTGTTCTTCTCGGCCGGCGGCTATCATCACCACGTGGCCGCGAACGTGTGGGGCAGCGCCGGGGCGTCGCCGCCGCCTCCTGCCGCCACCGGGCTTCGGTCATTTGCGGTACGCATTCCCGACGCTGCGGAGCTTGCGCGGATCGTCCGGAGCGCCGAGCGGGCGCAAGTCAAGATCGAGGGTTCGCTGGACCACGGGCCCGGTACTGCAGTGACGCTTCAGGACTGGGACGGCATCCGCGTCGTGCTCATCGTGGACCGCCCCGACGACGGCGATCCCGGCCGTGAAACGCAAGGAGGCACAGTCACCCATGATTGATCGCACGCTGGCGCAGGATCTCGCTTACGACCTGCGCCGTCGAGTCCGCGGTGAGGTGCGGTTCGACGCGGTCTCCAGGATCCTCTACAGCACCGATGCCAGCAACTACGAGATCGAGCCGCTCGGTGTGGTTCTTCCGAGGGACGCCGACGACGTGCAGGCGGTTCTCGAGGTCACCCGCTCCGCTCGGGCTCCCGTTCTGCCACGAGGCGGCGGGACAAGCCTGGCGGGTCAAACCGTGGGACGGGCGGTGATCCTCGACTTCTCCAAATACATGAGCCGCGTCCTCGAGGTCAACACGGACGCGGGGTGGGCCCGGGTCGAACCCGGCATCGTTCGCAACGAACTGTTGGCGGTCCTCGCGCCGACCGGATACATCTTCGGGCCGGAGACCTCCACCAGCAGCCGTGCGACGATCGGCGGGATGATCGGGAACAACGCCTCAGGCTCGCGGTCGATCGTGTACGGAAAGACGGTCGACACCGTGCTCGGGGTCCAGGCCGTGCTCGCCGGTGGGACCGCCGCGACGTTCGGGCCCGTGGATGCGGCCGAGGCCCTGGCCCGCGGCCGCCGGAATGACGACGAGGGGCGCATCTACCGCGAGGTGAACCGGATCGTTGCGGCGACGCGCGACGAAGTCGCCCGGCGGTTCCCCAAGATCCAGCGCCGTGTCGGCGGGTACAATCTCGACGAGTTCCCGCCCGGCGGCCCCGTGAACCTGGCGAAGTTGATCGTGGGATCCGAGGGCACTCTTGCCGTGGTCACGGAGGCGACACTGCGGCTCGCGCGGCGGCCGGCCGCGACGGCGCTGGCGGTGTTTCAGTTCGACGACCTCGTGCCGGGGCTCGAGTACACCGCCGACATCCTCGACACGGGCCCCACGGCCGTCGAGCTGACGGACAAGTTCATCCTGGACATGGCGCGGCAGGCGCGGGAGCATCGGCACCGGCTCACCTTTGTGGAGGGTGACCCCGGCGCAATCATTGCGGTCGAGTATGCGGGCGACAGCCCGGAGGCGCTCGTTCCCCGGCTCGACGCGCTGGAGGCGCGGATGCGCCGTGCCGGATTTCGCGGCGAGATGCGCCGGATCGTCGAGCCCGCCGCGCAGGCGAATCTCTGGGCCGTGCGCGAGGCAGGGGTGGGCCTACTGCTGGGCATGAAGACGGCCCGCAAGCCGATCGCATTTGTCGAGGACACCGCCGTGCCGCCGGAGCGGCTCGCGGAGTACACGCGGCGGTTCCGCGAGATCGTGCGCCGTCACGGGACCGAGGCGTCGTTCTACGGGCATGCGAGCGTCGGCCTGCTGCATACACGTCCGATTCTCGATCTCAAGCAGGCACGAGACGTCGCCGAAATGCGGCAGATCGCCGAGGAGGTCAGCGATCTGGTGGGCGAGTTTGGCGGTGCCCTCAGTGGGGAGCACGGGGACGGCCTGTCGCGCAGCGAGTTCCTGGAGAAAATGTTCGGGCCGGCTCTCTACCAGGCGTTCCGCCAGGTCAAGGCGGCTTTCGACCCCGACGGGCTGATGAATCCGGGCAAGATCGCGAACGCACCGTCGATGACGGAGTCGCTTCGGTACGGCCCTGCGTATCGGGCGAACGAACCGGTCACGATCCAGGATTTCAGGCGCGACGGCGGATTCGCCAATGCGGTTGAGTTGTGCAGCGGCGTCGGGGCGTGCCGAAAGCATCGGACGGGGACGATGTGCCCGTCGTACATGGTGACCCTGGAAGAAGCGCACAGCACCCGCGGCCGCGCCAACGCCCTCCGCGCGGCGATTTCCGGCGAGTTGCCGGGCGATGCCCTTGCGAGCCGGGAGCTGTACGACGTGATGGATCTCTGCGTTTCGTGCAAGGCGTGCAAAGCCGAGTGCCCGAGCAACGTGGACATGGCCAAACTGAAGCACGAGGTCCTGGCCCGCTACTACGACGCCCACGGGGTGCCCTTGCGCGCGCAGCTGTTTGGGTCTGCCGCCACGTTGGGGGCGATCGGCTGCGCCACGGCCCCGGTGTCGAACTGGCTGGTCCGGATTCCGCTGGTCCGGTGGGGGCTCGATCGCGCGCTGGGAATCGACAGGCGCCGGCAGTTGCCGGCATTCGCCCGGCAGCGCTTCTCCCGATGGTTCGCGGCCCGTCAGCGGACCGCCGCGGCGGACCGGAGGCCCGTTGTCCCAGGCGGCGGGTCCGCGGGACCCGCACGAGACGGTCGCGTCCTCTTGCTCGTCGACACGTTCACCGAGTACTATCATCCATCGATCGGGCAGGCCGCGGTGCGAGTCCTGGAGGCCGCCGGCTGCCGCGTCGAGCTCGCGCCGGCACAGTGCTGCGGGAGATCCATGATTTCGCAGGGACTGCTCCGGGACGCCCGGGTGCTCGCCGAGACGAACATCGCCCGCCTCAGACCGTACGCGGAGGACGGCGTTCCCATCGTCGGGCTCGAGCCGTCCTGCGCGGTGACGTTCCAGGACGAGTATCCCGATTTCGTGCCGGGTCCTGCGTCAGATGCGGTCGCGCGCAGGACGTACCTGTTCGAGGAGTTTCTCGCCGCGCTGCAGGATGCGGGCGTACGCCTCCCGTACGTGCGGGACGAGCGGCGCGTTCTCCTTCACGGCCACTGCCATCAAAAGGCCATGGTCGGCATCGGTCCCTCTATGGCGGTGCTCACCGCCGTGCCGGGGTGGCGGGTCGAGCAGATCGACTCGGGATGCTGCGGTATGGCTGGAGCGTTCGGGATGGAGCGCGAACACTACGACGTGTCGCTTGCGATGGGTGAGCGCGTGCTCTTCAAGGCGGTACGAGGAGCGCCGGCGGACGCGGTGATCGTCGCTGCGGGCTCGTCGTGCCGACAGCAGATCGCGCACGGGACCGGCCGGCGGGCGTTGCACCCGGCCGAGGCGCTTGCCGGGGCGTTGGACGGAATGGCAGGTGAATCGTGACGCAGCGGCCCCGCTCACAACTTCGGTAAGACGTTCGGGGTCTTGCATCCGCCGCTCCCGGCGGTGTAACGTGTCTTATGCACCCGGTGGCCGTAGCTCAAGGGTAGAGCACCAGACTGTGGCTCTGGGGGTTGCGGGTTCAAGACCCGTCGGCCACCCCATATTCCCAAGGGTTTCCGAACGATCGGATCTTCGCGGAACTGGCTACTGGAGCCTAACTACAGCCACTCTCACCGAACTGTGGGAAACGTGGGGTCCGGAAAACGGACGAACCGATGCCGCCTCGAACTTTGCGACGTGGCGTTGTCTCGTTCCGAGTCGCTTCGACATCTCCTGGCGCATCGTGACCTCGGGAGTCCACGATACACATTGAATGTTGAATGCGCCGCACGCGCTCGTATCGGGTCTGCACCTGATGGCTCGCCGAATGTTCTCAAGGTTATGATCTCATGAGGAGGCTGGGTGCCTCGAGTTGGTGTCGCGCCCCACGAGGAATCTAGGGACGCGCCCTTGGCGATGGCGCCAGGTGTGGCTTGTGCTCTGGCCCTGCGGATGTTGTCACTGCGATAGGCCCGGCCGGGATCGAACCGGGCGATGTCGTTTGGCAACAGCCGGGCAGGCCTGCACACGAAAGCGAAGACGCGGGTGACGTTCGAACGCCACGTGCTTTCCTAGCTCCGGGCCCAGGTTGATCGGCTGACGGCGGATAGTGCAGACGTCGCTACTCTGCGCAGGCGAGTTCCCGCGGTCCCGCTTCCACCAACTGCTCGTCGAGGCTCGACGTGTCTCGTGGCACTGCGCGGCCAGCGTCGGGGGAGACGGTTCGGCGTCGTGACCCCGGCGGACGAGGTCGGAGACGCGTCACGCGGTTGGGGGACGTGGGCGCGGACGTGCGGGTCGAGGGGGATCGACGTTCGCCGACATCTCGGGACTCGAGCGAGCTTGCGGAAGTGTGTGGTGGTGGTGGGACGCCGATCATGTGGTGTCGGACCACATGGGCTCGACCGGGTCGATGAACCAGCGGGCCACCGATCTCCGGTGTCCCGCTGGCCTGCCGCGTCGGGTGTTGCGCGGGTGCTGGCGGAGCTCACGTGATGGCGAGGGCGGTGCGGAACAGGCGGGTGCCCGACCGGCCGCGAGATCGAGACGGGGGGTGTTCGGTGAGAGCTCAGTTGTCCTTGACTGTGGCGGAAGGGAAGCGGCTGATCGCGCGCGCGATCTCCTCCGCCCCAGAGGTGCGCCGGGCTCTCCGGCACGGACGGATCCTCCTGAAGGGTGGCACGACGGTCTCGGCGGTGGCCGAAGCGCTGGTCGGGGCCCCGCTTCGGATCTCGGGGCGTATCAGCCCGCGGGGCACCCAGGCTGCGCAGCATCCGGACCTCGCCTCGCCGCATACGATCGTGATCGAGCGAGGGGAGCCGCGTAACGTCGACCACAACGTGGCCGCCGCAGTCGCCACGCTGGGCCCGGGGGACGTGGCCGTGCTCGGCGCCAACATCATCGACGCGCAGGGGCACGCCGCGATGATGGCGGGCCGCACGATGGGCGGCGTTCCTGGGCGGGCGCTGGCGGGGCTCATGGCTCAGGGTGCGCGCATCCTGGTGGCCGCGGGGTTGGAGAAACTGACCCGCGGCTCGGTGGGCGACGCAATCCGTGCGAGCGGTATGGCCGGATGCGACTGGTCGCTCGGCATGCCGGTGGGCCTGATGCCGATCGTCGGCCGGCTTGTCACGGAGGTCGAGGCGCTCGAACTCCTGAGTGGCCTCCGCGCCACCGTTATCGGCAGGGGCGGCATCGACGGTGCGGAGGGCGGCGTAACCCTCGCGGTACAGGGTCCAGAGCCTGCGGTGCGGCGGGCGATCGATGCCGTCCTCGCCGTGCGCGGCGCCACGACGAGCGGTGCCGCGAGCAGCTGGCCGGAATCCGGAGAGCACGTCATCGGTGCCGCAGACGCCCACCCTGTGCTCAGCGGCGGCAGGCCGGGACAGGATGGGGGACGTCGGAATCGGCATGCATCGGACCGGAATCATTACGACCGGACAGCTGCCTCGGAGCGACACGAACCCGGAGGTTCGCACGACTCTCGGCGATCACGTCGAGCGCGTGGAGGACGGACGCGGGATAGGACGAGCGTCGGCTCGCGGCATGCGGCATCAATCCGGCCGTAGTGCCCTCAGCGTCCAAACGTCGCGGCCCGCCCGCTTCTTGGCACGAACTTTGCCCTCTTCGGCTCCCGTTGAGCGACCGGCGTAAAGAACCCCGCGCGGTACTCGTCGGGAAGCGCCCGGTGGTCGCCTCAGATTTGATGCGGGAGACGATTCGGCTGCGACCCGCGTGTTTGGAACGCGCCGTCGTGCTGCAGCAGTTCCGTCGGCTCGACCCGCTCGAGCCCCAAGACGGTGGGTACACAATGCCAGCAACCATCTCAGGGATGTTGTGCGTATTGTTGCGCTGTCGGAACGGTACGATGTTGTGGAAGTGTTGCAACTGTGACCGTTGAAAGGGCCGATGACGGAGAAACGCGCCACCGTACTGAGTTGGGTGTGCCACTATGCTTCGCGCGTACGTTCCCGGGCCCACGACCACGACGCAACGCGCACTCCCCCAAATCAGCGAACCCGGGTGCGCGTCGCAAGTGCTTCGCGTTCTTGCGGAAGACCGGACGTCATCGGATCAACTCACGTATGATCGGACTCCGGGAAATATACATTCGTCGCCTGATTGAGATCGGCCCATCGCCGCATGAGTATGGACTAGGGTGGTACGCTGCAATCGCTTCGACTCGCGAGCGGACCAAGACCATTAAGCCGCCAAAAGCCGCGATGCATGTCGTGGCTTTTTGTGGATCGAAGTTCCGATTGGGGGGGAGTCTATCGATGATGATAGTCATTCGCGGAGGTCGACTGTTCAGTGCGACGGACGGCAATGTAGTTGCCGATGGTGTGGTCGCAATAAACGAAGGCAGGATTGCCTATGCTGGGCCGCGGAGCGGGTTCGTCCAACCCCAGGAAGAAGCGACCCTCATCGACGCCGGCGGTCGAACCGTGCTGCCGGGATTGATCGATCTTCATGTCCATATGATCATCACGTACAAGCGCCCCGTGGAGTATCACCTTGAGCGGGCAATCGGCGCCACCATGATGAACGGGGTGGCCAACTGCGAGAGGGCGTTGCGGGCCGGCATCACCGCGGTCCGGGATTGCGGGGCCGGACACTTGGGGAT
>DASPUZ010000200.1:0-15221 GCA_035622635.1 bacterium
TAGTCAGGCATCAACTGCGTCCTGTTCGGACTTCAGATCCTTGGTGGTCCTGTCCCGCCCGTTCGCCATGACCACCAGATTGCAGACCAAGCTGGCGCCGAATCGCTCGGCGCTGCGTGGGGCATGCGTCCTGGCGCGTCCCGGTTGTGTCCCGTGCACTCGTTCGAAGCGGCACGAGCCAAAGTACGATGGCGCCCGCACCTACGCTCTCAAGGGACTCTCGAGGAGATGCCGCTAGCGGGATGTCCTCGGATCGGCGACGAGACAGGTACTCGGGTTCAGCACCCTGGGGTACCCGCGACGCCTCCCTCCTATGCTCGCGCGGACGCGCCCCGGCTCGTCCACCCGCGGTACCGATCGAGCACGCCGCTTTCGGCCATCGCGTCACGGAGCTCCTCCACGAGTTCCGCCGGGGGGGATTGCAGCGGTGGCCGGGGCGCTCCGCTCGGCAGGTCGAGAAGCTCGAGCGCCGCCTTCACCATAATCGGATTGACGAGTCTGTACATAAGCTGCATCAGCCGCAGGTGCTTGAACAGGAGGTCTCGGCTCCGCACCACATCCGCCATGGAGTCCCACGGCTGGGATAGCTCGTGCATCTCGGCCGGGATGATGTTGCCCGTGATATTCGCCGTGCCCCGTCCCCCCATCGCCAATGTCGACAGGATCAGGCCGTAGTCCGGGTTGTCGCAGCAGAAGGCGCGGGCTCGGTGGTTGGTCAGGCGCATGATCTCGGCGAGCTGAGACGATCTCGGGGACGCGTCCTTATTGATCGAGACGTTCGGGAACTCGTGAAACAGGGTCGCAAACGTCTGCGGCTCGATATTGACGCGGACGCGGGATGGATTGTTGTAGATCGCGACCTCACAGCTCACGGATCTTGCAACCTCCTTCAAGTACTGCAGCACGGCCGACTGCGGTGGCAGAAGGTAGGCGGGGACGGTGACTACCACGCCGGTCACGCCCGCCGCCTCGGCGGCCTGCGCCAGGCGGACTGTCTCGCGCGTCGTCGGACATGTGACGCCGGCAAAGAGCGGGATTTGGTTCTTACAGTATGGCGCGAGTTCTCGGTAGATCTCCTTGCGCTCGTCAAAGCTGAGCAGCGTGCCTTCTCCGGCGGACCCGGTGACGAGCAGCATGTCGGTCCCGTTGGCAACGTGGAAATCCACCAAACGGCGAAATCCTGGGAAGTCCACAGCTCCATCTTCCTGGAACGGAGTGATGACCGCCACCCATGAACCCGTGGATTCCGGCACGTGTGCCACTTCCTTCCTCCCTTCGTGTGTTCGACCGATCACGATCGACGCCTACCTCGCGCGACCGCGTGCGCCGAAACGGGATTCTGGCCCGTTTCTCGGGGAGACGACACGCGGCTGCCCGGGGACCCGCCCGATGTTCCGAGAGGCCGGCGGCCCTTGCGGGCGCTTGTTCTCAGTCGCGCACGTGTGATCGGAGACGCCGGCACGTCCGTCAGCGGCCGCCGCCGCCCCCGCCCCAGGACCAGGTCGCGGCGATCCTGGCGCCGTGCCCGCACCCGCTCGGCACTGCCCACGTCCCGTCAAACTTGCCGACGTCCGGCCGCGTCTCGTCGGCCGGGTGAGCCTCGTAGAGAAACGGCGCGATGATTTCGCATGCGTGGTCGAGTTGCGGCAAGACGCTGGCGACGTGGAGGGCGGTGGAAGCCCCGACGCTCAGCGCGCCCATCTCCGATAGCTCGTAGAACAGGCCTGCTGCCTCGATCATCCCGGCGATGCGAAGTGCCCCGCGCACGCCCAACTTGCTGACTTTTAGGATCACACCATCCGCCGCGCCAGTCCGCACAACCTCCACCGCATCGTGTGCGTCCATGACGGACTCGTCGGCGACGACGGGGACGTCCAACGCTTCCGTTAGCCGGCACATCCCGGCGAGATCCCACCGTGGCAGAGGTTGCTCGACATATTCGAGGTCGAAGTGTTCCATCTTTCTCAGGCACGACAGTGCTTCAGAGAAGCTGTAGCCTTGGTTCGCGTCCACGCGGAGCGCGACTCCCGTGCCGACCGCGTCGCGGACGGCCCGAAGACGCTCCACGTCGGCAGCGGAGTCCCGGCCGACCTTCAGTTTGATCGTCCGGAAGCCCCGACCGACGTAGGCGGCGGCCCTCTCTGCCGTCGCGGATGCCGTGTCGATACCGAGCGGCATCGCCGCGGGTATCCGGTCGCGCATGCAACCGCCGAGAAGCAGGTGCAACGGCAACCCGAGCGTGCGGGCCACCAGATCATGCAACGCCACCTCGACCGCGGCGCGTGCGAACGGGTGACCGAGGACTACGGCGTCCAGGTCGGCCATCCGTCGCGTGATCAGCCGCGGGTCCTGGCCGATCAGGCACGGCCCCATGCTGCCGCGGACGACTGCCAGCACCGTGTCCTGGGTCTCGTAGGAATACAAGGGATTGGGCGAGGCTTCCCCGATACCGAACCGGCCGTCCCCCGTCTCAATCCGAACGAGCACGTGCTCCGACGACGGCGCGCTGCCCCGGGACACCCCGAAAGACGTCGCAAACGGGATCGAGATCGGCGACGCCTCAACCTTCCGTATCTCCATGCAGCACTCTACCTTCCTATGACGGTAGCGTCCGGGTGTTGGTGCCCGCGCTGGCAGGAGCGGGTGTGTTCATGGGTCCTCCGGTGCGTCTTCATCGAGGGCCGCGTGCCGTACGACCCCGTCCTTGGAAATCACTCGCGCTCCGTCAAGTACGATCGTGGGATGCCAGAAAATCACGTCGAAGTGAATCGGCGCTCGGTGCACGCCTCCCATCGTCGAGTTGTCACCCAACCCCACGTGGCCCGTCCCCAGCGTGCTCTCGTCCTCCACCAGCACGCCGACGACGCGCCCCTGAGGATTCATGCCGAGGCCGATTTCCGCGACGACGTAGGCACTCGGATCCTCGAGCATCTCAAATCGTCGCTTCATCTCCATCGCCGTGCGCCCACCCGAGATGCTGACGATCCTTCCCTGCCGCACCTCCAACGTGACGTTCGCGTCCACCACCCCAAACTCGGCGACACTGGCGTCGATGACGATGCGTCCCTCCGCGGTGCCTTCCAGCGGTGCCACGTTGATCTCTACCGAGGGCATCCCGACGCACATTCCGGCCCGGTCACAGACGCCGCTTTCGGCATTGATGCGCCGGCCTGAAATGCGGGCGGTCAGATCTGTGCCCCCCGGGGACGTGATGCGGATCGTCTCGGCTCCGGCGTAGCATCGCGCGACGCGATCGACGACCGGGCGCCACCGAGGGAAGTTCAGCTTCACCGCGGCCCGCGTCAGCGTTGCTTCCGTGGCGCCAGTCAGGGCGACCACGCGGCTTCCCGCTTCGCAGGCGCGCAGTCGTGCGCGGGTGTGATAAATGGAGGTCTCGGTCGCGGCGAAGACGACGGTGCTCGCCCGCATCGCTTCCGCCACCGCTGGCGGCGGCTCCCGGTCGTTCGACGGACGTCTGCACATCGTCGCATAGACGACCTCCGCCCCGGCCTCTTGGGCAGCGATTGTCAGCGCCTGGCCCGTGCCGGTCAGCGACGGATTCGCCACCACCAAGACCTGGTCTTCTGAACGCACGTGGGCGGACGAACGCACGACATTCCGGGCTCCTTCCATCAGGTCCAACAACCTCATGTTTCGCCCCCTGGTTCGATGAGCCGGGTCCCCGGCGCCGCTCAACCGGAGCCCGGTGGACGAATCACGGACTCTTTCTGCCGATGCTTGCCTCCAATGCCCCTTCGAGCATGGCATCAAGGACCATCTGTCGGGAACTCTCGATCTGCGACCGCGCGACCGCCGCTGCTTTGTCGGGATCTGCCGACTGGATCGCTGCCACAAACTCCCGGCGTTGACGCATGAAATCTTCAGCGCGGCCGCGGATGTCAACCCCGAGGCAGAACACCCGCTCCAACTGCTCGAGCAGAGAATCGATCAAAGCGGTGAGACGGTCGTTCCCCGTGAGCCGAGCGATCGCCACGTGGAAGATGCGGTTCTGCGCAAGAAAGCTCTCATAGCTGCCGGGGCGATCCGGCGCGTAGGCCTCACCAACGAATTTGGCGAGGGCCATGACCTCCGGGGTCGAGTCGAGTCTCGCGGCTCGCCGGGCGACTTCGGGCTCCACGATCAGCCGCAGATCGAACATCTGCTCGACTTGGCGAAGGGTGATCGGTGAGACCATGTATCCGTGGCGCGGAATGGCTTCGAGCAACCCTTCAAATTCGAGCAGCTTGAGCGCTTCCCGGGACGACGAGCGCACGATGCGAAACTGTCGTGCGACATCGGCTTCGACGAGACGGTCGCCCGGGCGAAGCCTGCCGTGGATGATCGCATCTCGCAACTGGGCGTAGACGCTATTGGGCGACTCCCACGGTCGCGGGGCAGGCGCGACGGGGCGTGCCGGATCCACGCTGGAGAGCCTCCTTGCTGGTCGTCGGGTGACGGTCATGTTCGTCCGCGGACCGCGTGGCGCCCGGAGGACCGTTGCAGTCCTCCCGAAGTTCGAGCACCCTGCCCGTCTGACAACGCCCGCCCACCGAAGCCGCGAGCGCAACCGCTGGCTTCCGTCATCTGCGCCAGCCCCCAGGTCGTCCACTCATGATTCACTGCTTGAACTATTGACCATATCAGTGACCAACAGATAGTATAGCATGCGGAAGCTACGTTGTGGCGTGAGGCTTCAAGCTTCGCGCCAAGCAAGGGGGCGGGTTGATGCGGGAGCCAACGTCGGGCGCACCCGATAGTACTGACGCTCTGTATAATCGGTCGCGGGCCATGAAGGTCTTGTCAGATGAGCGGCGGGATGGGCTTGTCGCTTCGTCGGCGGAGAACGTGACCTACCTGACCGGGTTCGACTGTCCCAGTCCGTACATGCGTCGCGAGGTGCAGGTCTTCGCTGTCGCGACGGCAGACGGCCGGGGCCGGCCGAGCCTGGTGATGCCGGCAAGTTTTCTCGCTTATCTCGTTGACCAACCGTGGTACGGCGGTGCGGTCCACGTCTACGGTCACCCGCTCGTCACCCCCGCCACCGATGGGACGATGGACGCCCGTGATACTCGCGTCGCCGAGCTGCTGCGAACAGTGCCTCGCCACAACAGCGCGGTGGATGCGTTGATCGCCGCCCTCACCGAGGCAGAACTGCTTGCGAGCAGGCTGGCACTCGACGAAACCGGGGTTACCCCTCAGACGTGGAACTTGCTCCGCGAGCGCCTCGGCAAAGCCGATGTGGCGGCTGGGTCAACGATCCTGCGCCGCATCCGGATGGTGAAGACGGAGCGGGAAGTCGCGCTGCTCCGTCGATCCAGCGAGATCATCGAGGCGGCGGAACGCGATATGCTCGCTGCCGCCCGCGTGGGTGTGACCGAGAAGGAGCTCGAAGGCATCATTGAACGGCGCGTGATGGCCGAGGGAGCGATCGTCGGCTATTCGTACCTCGGCCTTGGCCCCCGTGGGGCGCTCCTGCGTCCGGCGTCGGAGAACGCCGGGCGTGCGGGCGATCTGATCCGGACGGAGATGGGCTGCACGTTCCACCATTACTGGTCCGACACGGGACGCACCGCCGTCCTGGGTTCCCCATCGGACAGGCAGCGGAAGCTGCACGTCGCACTGCTGGCAGGCCATCGGGCCACGCTGGAGGCGTTACGCGTGGGGACGCCGGCCAGTGCGATCTTCGACGCAGCCATCCGTGCTGTCCGGGCGGCGGGGTTTGCCACGTACGAACGACCGCACGTCGGTCACGGTATCGGGCTGCAGTTGTACGACGTGCCGACGCTGTCGCCCGCCGACCACACGGTGTTGGAAGCAGGCATGGTCATCAACGTGGAGATCCCCTACTACGAACTCGGCTTCGGCAGCATGCAGATTGAGGACACGCTGTTGATCACCGACAAGGAGCCGGTGCTCCTGTCGGACGCGCCGCGAGACCTGCAAGTCCTGTGATGCCGTGACAGGTATCCCGGTGCCACGCGCGAACGGGCGGGACTTGTCGTGACGCTGAGCGCGCGTAGGGAGGAGAACCATGGAGTTCGCATCGTTGCACGTCGCTCCTGGAGAACGAGCCGTCGGCCGGCTCAACGTCGTCCCTGCTGCCGGGCACGATATCTCGTTGCCGCTCATGGCGGTCAATGGGAGCCAGCCGGGTCCCGTTCTGGGTTTGATCGGCGCGGTCCATGGCGACGAATATGAGGGGACCGCTGCCATCTGGGACCTCTACCGTTCGCTGGATCCGAAGAAAATGACAGGATCCCTCGTGGGCGTTCCCGTGGCGAATCCATATGCCTTCCAGGCTGGGGACCGTGACAACCCCTTGGATGGGGTCAATCTCAACCGTGTGTTCCCGGGGCGCCGCAACGGGACTATCTCGGAGCGCATCGCGGCGGTCATCATGGACGAGGTCGTGGCCCACTGCGATGCGGTGTTGGATCTTCACTCCGGGGGCAGGATTCTTGACATGCTTCCGGTCGTGTTGCGGACGACCAGCCCGGATCTCGCGGATCGTCTCGATGCGCTGACCCGGGCAACCGGCGTCGAACTCGACTGGCAGGTCAACTGGCAGCGAACCGGCATGCTCGCCGAAGTGGCAATCAGCCGCGGCATTCCCGCGTTGACCCTCGAAGTCGGAGGGGCCGGGCGGTTGGATGAGCCGAGTCTGCAGACGATGAGGGTGGCGGTGCAGCGTGTGCTCCACCATCTCGGTATCTCGGCTGACGAGCCACCGTCGCCCGGGCGGCAAGTGCGAATCCGCGGTGACTTCATCCGGGCGAGCGTCGGTGGGTTCTTTCGGGCATCAGTTTCCTTGGGCGCCCGCGTTGCTGCCAATCAGGAGTTGGGAGTCCTCCTGGATGACTACGGCGAGGTGAGGGCGACGGTCAAGGCCCCCGTGGCAGGCCTGGTATCGATCCTTCGTTCCACACCGTACACTCAACCGGGAGACCAGATGGGGCTGGTCGGCGAGGTCATTTCGGACACGTGATCCTGAGGATGCGCGAGGCAAGGACCACATTTTGACAAGGAGACCGCCGAGTTCGGCGGCGTTGGGGAAGGAGAGTGACATGCGCACTCGGGTAACACGAAGAGGATTGCTGAACCTGGCGCTCGGTGCCGGTCTTGGTGGCGCCCTGGGAGGGCTTGCCCTGCCCGCTCGATCCGCCCGACCTGCCTGGGCGGCTGGGAGCGCCCAGGAGGATCTTGTGGTCGCGTTCACGGTTGATATTCAGTCGCTCGACGGCCGCCTCGTCTTCAGCACCGACGGTGTTAGCATGACCAACCATGTCTACGAGCCCTTGATCACGTTTGACGTCAAAGGTAACCTTCAACCCAAACTTGCCGAGCGGTGGACGTTCCCGGACCCGCGCACGATACGGTTCGGCCTGAGACGGAACGTGAAGTTCCACAACGGCGAACCATTCGACGCACAGGCGGTCAAGTACACGCTCGAGTCGATCGTTGCGCCAGGGTCTCCTTCGCCGCAGCGCTCGTTTCTCGATTTGATCGACCACGTCGACGTCGTGGATCCGTTGACCGCGGATGTGAAACTGAAGAACCCGGGTGCCCGGAGCATCCTGAGAACGCTGACCTATTGGGGCCGGATCATGCCTCCGCGATTCTCGGCGGACAGCGGGGCACACTTCAGCCAGGCGATCGGGACGGGGCCGTACAAGATGGCCGAGTACCACCCTGGGGAGCGTTTTGTGGTTGAACGAAACCCACAGTACTGGGGTCCTCCCCCCCAGGCGCCGCGGATCGTCTTTAGGATTATTCCAGAGGACGGCACCCGCGTCGCCGCCCTGGAGCGCGGCGAAATCGACATCGCCATGAGCTATCCGATCGATCAGATCCCCAATCTCCGTCGAAACGCGTCCCTGACCTTCGAAGCGAAGCCGACCGTGCGCATCGCGGTGGTTGGGTTCAAGGTGGATCGCCCCCCTCTCAACGACGTTCGCGTTCGTCGCGCGCTCGCCATGGTGATCAATCGAGCGCAGATCAACGAACAGCTGCTCGGCGGATTCGGACGGGTCGCCAACGGGCTGCTCACACCGGAAATCTTCGGGTATTCGAGCGCTTCCCAACCGCCGGCGTACGACCCGGCGCAGGGCCAACGCCTGCTCGCGAGTTCGGGACACGAAGGCTTCCGCATGCAGCTTGGTATCTCGAACGCGCGGTTCATCAGCGACCGTGCCATCGGCGAGACGGTTGGGGCCTACTTTGGGGAGGCCGGAGTGCAGGTCGCGTTGGACGCACCGGAGTTTGGCACGTTCATCCGCGAAGTGTTCAAGTCCGACAGCAAGTATGACGCCTACCTCCTGTCCTGGGCGACGAACACGCTCGACGCCGATTTCGGCCTGACGACGCCGTTTGACCAGCGCATCGACACGCTCACGAACTACAAGAACCCGGAGGTGTCCCAACTCCTCGCCGACGCTCGCGCCACGGTCGACGAGAAGCAGGCGGTCAGCCTCTACCAGAGGGTGCAGGCGATTCTGATGAGCGATCTCCCTTGGATCCCCATCGTGCAGGTGCCGGTCGTGGTCGGCATGAGCCGGCGGGTTCGGGGGGTGCAACTGCGCCCCGACGAGCTCATTTTCTTCTGGAACGTCGGGAAGAGTTGACGCGACGGCTGTTCGGAGTTTGGCGTGACGAGATCGTGATCCGCTAGGCTCCAACCGGCCGAGTTTGGCCGTCGTGATGGTGCGGACCTCGAGTGGAAGGCGGGGTTGCTGGGTGAGCCGGGAGACGGGTGGTCAAAGTGTCTTCCTGGCAGGCCGGGGGCATGGGCCGATTCCTGCTTAAGCGGATCGGCGGATCCTTCGTGCTGCTGATCGGCACCACGATCGTCGTGTTCTTGCTTCTGCACATTGTCCCCGGGGATCCCGCGGAGGTGATGCTGGGCGAGACGGCAACACCCGCCGCGGTGGCCCAGCTGCGGCACGCGTTGAAGCTCGATCGCCCGCTGCCGGAACAGTACGCAAACTACATGATGCATCTGGCGCACGGCGATCTCGGGACGTCCATTCGTGCGGGCGAGCCGGTGGTCACGGTGATCGCGGCGCGGCTCCCCGCGACGGTCGAGTTGGCGTCCGCCGCGACCCTGGTCGCCGTTGCGACGGGGATTCCGGTGGGCGTCCTCTCGGCCGTCAGACGGGGCAGCTTCACGGACACGGCCGCGTTCGTGGCCAGTCTCGTCGGCCAAGCCATGCCCGGCTACTGGCTCGGGCTCATCCTCATCAGCATCTTCTCCGTGTGGCTGGGATGGCTGCCAGTATCGGGGAGCGGTTCGGTGTCCCACCTCGTGCTACCGGCAGTGACGCTCGCGGCGTTCATGCTCGGGTTGATTGTTCGGCTCACACGCTCCACCACGTTGGAGGTCCTGCAGGAGGACTACGTTCGCACGGCTCGCGCGAAGGGCCTGGCCGAGAGCGTCATCATGAGGCGGCACGTCCTGCGCCTGGTGCTCATCCCGGTGATCACGGTCGTGGGAATCCAGGTGGGCACCATTCTCGGGGGAGCGGTCGTGACCGAGACACTGTTTGCGTGGCCCGGGATCGGCAGCTTGACCGTCCTGGCGGTCACGCAACGCGACTACCCGGTCGTTCAGGCCCTTGTGCTCATCTCGGCCGTCGGCTTCGTCCTCATCAACCTGTGTGTCGACGTGCTGTACGGCTACCTCGATCCGCGGATTTCCTACGGGTGAGCGTGACTACCTTGCGCTTCGACCTCAGACGTGTTCGTCGCGTCGCAAGCAGGCACAAGCTCGGGATGGCAGGCTTGGTGATCCTGCTCCTGACGACGGCGATCGCCGTCTTGGCGCCGCGGGTCGCCCCCTATCCTCCTGCCCAAGTCCACCTCGTCGACCGGCTGTTGCCACCGCTGGCCGCAGGGAGCACGACGTCGCTGCATCTGCTGGGGACAGATCAACTTGGGCGCGACGTGCTCAGCCGTCTCGTTTACGGTGCGCGGGTTTCACTGATCATCAGTTCCGCGACCGTGGTCGTTGCGGGCTGCATCGGCTTTACCGCCGGAATCTCAGCGGGGTACTGGGGCGGTCCCTGGGATCTTGTCATCATGCGGATTATCGATCTCCAACTCGCGTTCCCGTTCATGCTGCTGGCGCTGGCCATCGTGTCGCTGCTCGGTCCCAGTGTTGCGAACTTGATCGTGGTGTTCGTGGTGACGAGCTGGCCTGTCTATGCGCGAACGGCTCGGGCATCCGTGCTTGTCATTCGTTCGCAGGAGTACGTGGAGGCCGCCCGCAGCCTCGGTGCCCGGGCCCCGCGGATTTTTCTGCGATACATCGTGCCGAACATTGTCGCGCCTGTTGCGGTGGTGGCGTCGTTTCAAATGGCCCAGGTGATCATCGTCGAAGCGGCGCTGGGATTTCTGGGGTTGGGCGTGCCGCCTCCCACTGCGACCTGGGGCAACATGCTCGCCGACGGGCGCGTCGACATCCAAGGCGCATGGTGGCTCTCCCTGTTCCCGGGGCTCGCCATCACGCTTGTCGCGGCGGGCGTGAACTTCGTGGGCGATGCCGTGCGGGATGCGATGGACCCGCGGCTGCGCTGAACGACAGCCGGTAACGGCCCGCAGATAGCGCAGGTCGAGAGGCCGCTGGAGAACCCGCGCCAGAGCCGGGTGCGGGCAGGACCCGTCGCACATTGGAGGCTCGAGGGAAGGAGACTGACGTGGGGACGAACGCGGAAGCAATCGCCTCGGTGCTGGCGGACGCTGGCGTGGAGTACATGTTCGGGCTGCCGGGCGGTGAAGTCGTGGCGCTGCTGGCGGCGTGCCGCAGCGTGGGCATCCAATTCTATCTGACAGGCCACGAGGCGAGCGCCGCGTTCATGGCCGACGTCACGGGGCAGATCACGGGACGTCCGGGGGTATGCGTGGCCACCCTGGGCCCGGGGGCGATGAACCTGTGCTTGGGCGTGGCCAACGCGTACTTGGACCGCTCCCCGGTTCTGGCGCTAACCGGCCAGCTCTCGACAGCGGTGGAACCGGACATGCCGCACCAGCGGCTGCCCCTCACGCGGATCTTCAGCGGGATGACCAAGGCCTCCGTGGTGGTCTCGGGAGCGGGGACGGACGGACTGGCGCGCGCGTGCCTCGCCCTGGCGGCGGAGCCGCCCTACGGGCCAGTGCATCTCGCGCTGCCGAGCAACCTCGCCACCACCCCGGTCGCCCCGGGTCGTGGCCCCGAGCTCGACGCGGCCCCATCACCGTCAGGGGCCGGCGCGGCCCTCGAGGAGATCGGTGCGATGCTGGCCGAGGCGGCGCGCCCGCTCCTCGTGGTCGGGATCGGCTGCGGCGTCCGGGACGCACCCGCGGTGCGGGCGTTTGTGGACCGCACCGGAATTCCGTTCTTGGTCACGCCCAAAGCCAAGGGTATCCTCCCCGAAGATGCGCCGGGATTCCTCGGCGTCGTCGGCGGCATGGCGATTGACCGCGCGGTCATGGAGACCGTGGACCAAGCCGACTTCCTGCTTGGTGTGGGGTTCGACCCTGTCGAGTGCGACAAGACCTGGTACGTCGGACGCCGCATCGCGAACCTGGCGCGCGCTGCGACCGCGGAGACGAGCTACCGCCCCGTCGAGTGCCTCGGGTCGATCGCCGACCACCTGGCACGCCTCGGGGATGGTGCCCCGCGCGCCACTTGGCCCGCCGAGGTGCTGGCTGCCGCGCGTGCGCGTATGCGGCCGACCGCAGGCGCCGGCGCGCCGGGCGCGCTCAGCCCGCTCGCCGCGGTGCGCACCCTGAGGGAGGCACTGCCGCGCGAGACGGTGCTCGCGTGCGATGTCGGGTCCCACAAGTATTTCGCCGGGCAGTTTTGGCAAAGCTACGACCCGCACACGTTCTTCATGTCCAACGGCCTGTCGGGCATGGGATACGGAGTCCCCGCGGCGATCGCGGCAAAGCTGCAGTTCCCGGCGCGGCCGGCGGTGGCGCTGGTGGGAGACGGCGGCATGATGATGATGCTCCACAACCTCACGTTCTTGCGCCAGTACGATGTTCCGGTCGTGGTGGTGTGCTTCGTCGACGCCACGCTGAGCCTGATCCGTCTCGCGGAGGAACGGCGCGGGCTCGATCCATACGGCGTCGACTTCCCAGCGCCGGAGTTCGCACGCATCGCCGGAGGCTTCGGCATCCGCGGGGTCACGACAAAGACGCTCGGAGAGCTCCGAGACGCCGTCCAGAAGGCTGTCGAAGCGCGAGAGCCGGCGGTCGTCGCGGTGCCGGTGGATATCAACGAATATCGTGCCTACTGCTGACGAATGCCCGTGCGGGACGCGGGCACCAATCCCGACTCACGGTCCCGTCTTGCTCGGTGCCGTCTCGCGAGTCGTCGGGCAGGCCGAGTGGGCCCCGCAGATCTCGCGTTCCGGCATCCAACTGCCCCGCAATCCAGCGCACGGGAGCGGATCTTTACGCATCTGTCGCGCTACGCTCGGCCGCTTCGGTGAGCAATCAACGTCGCTACGCCATAGTACAAAATGAAAGCGGCGATGGCTCCGACTATGCGCCCCTCGGGGGTACCGACGCGCAGCCAAGTCAGAGCCACGACACCGAGGATGATAACGGCAAGCACTACGAGCGTCATCGGCCTCTCTTCGGGATCTTTAGCCACGGCGCCACCGTCTATGGCCCACGCACACACGCATCCCGAGGCGACGGCCAGGAGCTGAGCCGTGTCGGGTCCGAAAACGGGCTTGACGGCCAATCTCCAACAGGTCTCGGAATCCGGCCGTCGTAATCAGTCCGGCGCTGGCCCCTTTCTGCTGCAGCAGCGTGCTCGTGACGATTGTGCTGCCATGCGCAAAGTCGTCGGCATCCTCCACGGCGGTTGAATGCTGTCGCAAGATCAGCGCCGTGCCTCCAACACTAGCCTCTGCGGGGTCGTGAGGGGTCGACGATACTTTCTCGATTGCCAGCGTGCCTGACGCTTTGTCGAGGAGAAGGATATCAGTAAACGTCCCGCCCATGTCAGTGTCGATGTGCACGTATTTCATGTGTGGCGAGCATCCCGTTGTCGCTTAGAGACGTTGATTCTGTTGTTGCGGCAGGTCCACACACCATTCCCCTCCTTGAAAAAAGCCCGGCTCCGACAGGAACGTATGTGGCTGCGGAGTGCCCTCGGAAACACGGCAACTCATGGCGAGGGCTTGCGTAGCGGCAGAGGGGCAATCGCGTCGAGAGCCGCCCAGGGAATCGTCGCATCCACCCAGCCCTGGAGACGCTGGAGATACAGGACGAGCTCGTCGATGACCGCCAGCGCGTCTTCGAGCGTGGCGGCGGTGCTGAGACCCTTTCCACCTGTGTTGAGCACGTCGGCGGCTTGCGTGAATCCCCACAGCTTCAGACGCGTCCCGAACGTCGGTACCATGTCCGAAAGCAGCCGCGTAATTTCGGTCCAGCCCTGCTCCTTGGCACGCATTCGCTGAGCGACGATAAAGAAGAACTGCGGGATCCAATAGACGTCGGAGTTCAGATAGATACGCTTGGCCATATCCCGGCTGGGCGGTCGATGCACCGCGGCGATTTGCCGAAGCTCAACGGGCGGTGTGTTCCAGATGGCATTTGACGCCGCGCGTATGGCGGTCACGGAAGACGCGGGACTCATCGTGATTCCTCCGCAACCAGCCGGACCGGAACGGGGCCGTGCTCCCAAACCTCTGTCCCAACGGCTTGCAGTTCCTCTAACCCGCCGGCGACACGGGCGACAAGCGAACCGTACGAGCCAAACGGAACGATGACGGGGCCGTAGAACATGCAAATCGTCTGACGGTCGAGAGCGTACACGACGTCGCCTGGACTCAAGCGAGACACCGGGTTCTCCGTCGGCCAGACTCCAGGGACCATGAAGTAGAGTTCGTCCCCGGCGAATTTGGCTCGGACGAGATAGCTCTCCACCGGCAACACATCGAGCAGCGCCTGACACGTCTTGGGGGCGCGGTCGAGCAACAGGCGGAGCCGACACGTCCGTTCGCCGATGTGGAGCCGTAGCATTTCACACGCCATGAACATCACTCCTCTCTGTCCTTACAGTTCCACGCTGCGAATCCTCGTGGACGACGTATGGAACCGTTGCATCGTCGCTTGCCACCCCGGGAGGCTCCTCACGGCCCCCGCTCCGATCCCGCATGCGTGCGCGTGAAGATCGCTTCATGTCTGGATTCCGAACGTGCGGGCGGCAGGTGCAAAGCTAAGTCCTTGAGGACCGTGGCACACTCGCCGCGTGCTGTCAATGGTCGGTGACGGCGTTAAGCGCGGCGGCCTCCCCCGAGCCGCCCCATCGCGGGTCGCACCACCATTCAGATTCCGCCCGTTGCAAGAAGCGCTACCCTTCCCAGCTGGCGCCGACAACGGGCGGAGCACTCGGCCCAAAGCGGGCCAGCCGCAGGCCGTCTATCGGCACACTGGGCGCATGGCCCAGACTCAGTTCCGCCAGCACCTTCCCCGCGGCGGGCCCCAGGCAAAAGCCGTGTCCCGAGCAGCCGGTCACCACGGTCATGTTCTCCACGCCTGGCATCTGATCGAGAATCAACATATGGTCGGGGCTTACGGCCTGAGTCCCGGCCCATGTGCGCAAGATCGACGTCTGCGCCAAGGGCGGCAGGAGCTCAGCCAGGCGTCGGACCGACCAGCGCAGAGGCGCGAGATCCGATTCCTTTGAGAAGCCGGGCGCGGGCTTGTCCTTGTTGCCGGTGAAAAGAAGATTGCCCGCGCGGGTCGGACGAATGAAAACCGTGTGCCCGCTCAGCGTCTGGCGCAGCACCGGCCAAGTGGGCGTCGTGACGGCGGCACACGTGCGTTCGGGCCGGACCGGCAGGGTGACCCCGACCATGCCCGCAATGTCGTTGGCCCAGGGCCCGACGGCGCATACCACGGCGCCGGTCGCGATACGGCCTCGCGCGGTGAGCACGCCGGTGATGCGGCCGCTCTGATGCTCAAGGCCGGTCACGGCCGTCCCTGTCAGGATCCGGACGCCTCTACGCTCGGCCAACTTCCCGAGAAACCGAGTCGCCAGAATCGGGTTGGCCTGGCCGTCCATCGGACAGTAGAGTGCACCGATTACGATCGGCGAAAGGTGCGGACACAGCTCCTTCAGGTCATGTCCCACCACGATCTGGACCGGTAGTCCCAAGCCTTGAAGCACCGGCGCAGCGCGTTGCAGCGAATCCAACTCCATCTCGTTGCGGGCCAGGTACATCTGT
>DASPUZ010000201.1:0-19828 GCA_035622635.1 bacterium
GGAAGTAGTAGGAATTTCCTTTCGCTTCCTCAGGCTCTTCGCGAAGCTTGATTGCCTTGTCCAACACGGAGTGTGCGAACTTGAGGCCACCGAGGGCGCTAACGATGTCGCCCACATTCGCAGGAAGTAAACCGCCGAACAAGCCAATGGCCACCGTACCTGCGCTGATGACAAGATCCCGCTTGAGTTCTCGGACAATGGCCTTTCGCGAGTTGTCGATCCTAACTCGAAGTTTATTGAGTTCTGGTCTTACAATGTCGTCGAAGGCCTCTCTTACTACTCGAGGATCCACCGACTTTGCGTCACGCAAGACCTGAGAGATCGAATCTCGATACACGCGAAAAGCGTCCCCTTCATGCGCGCGAAGTTTCAGCAAGGTCTTGAGCGGTGCGTTAGCGATGACGGGCACTACATGTTTCAATCCTTCCATCAGAGCATCGCTATGCCGCCCGACTGCTCCACTTTCCAAGACGCGCAAAATATCGAAATCGATGCTCCTATCCGTAACATACTTAGAACCGTACAGACGGCCGTACCACTCTTGTTGCATGATGTCACCGACAACTGGGTATACGAATCTCTCGGCAATTTTCAAGCGGTCGGCTTCGGTTCTGGTCAACTTATGCGACTGACCCGCGGTCAATTTTCGCCGAAGCTTCAGCGGTTTTCGGTACACTATCACCTGGCTACCATGGTCAATCAACTCCTCGGGGCCACGTGCATAAACAACGTGCACTCCGTGTTCGTTCCGCACAGAAAACTTGCCTGAGGTGAGGAGCCGCGACTTGAGAGCCGCTTCCACCTTCGTAATCCTACGCTCGAATGGCCGCCTCTCAGCAACAAGCGTCTTCCAACAATCCTCGCAAAAATGGAAGATCGAGCTTGCAAATCCAATTAGCCCCTGCTCAATTAGCGGTTGAAAATAAAACAAGATGAGGATATCGCTCGCGATGTCGAACCGTACCGTCTCGTCGAAGTTTTCCATGTCAAAGTATCTCTCGAATGGATCGGGGATCAGAACTCGATCTGCATAGAGCGCAGCGTAACGAGCCATGGCATCGGCATGGGACATGCGGCAACGCATGGCCATACACGGATGGGGGCCTCCGGCGAGTTGCCGACTGGCGACAAATTCGAAAGGGGAAGCTGCTCGTTCAAAACTGTGCGGAATTGATTTCTCAATAGCGACAATAAAGTCGATCGCTTGTCGGGCGCTCCAAGACGACACAACATCGTATGTCGTTCCGGGATTAATCGACAGGTGCTTCAGTAGGCCAAAAATGTCACGCACGTCGGACGTGATTAATTCCCCCTCCCCGTGGGCATTAGCTCGCGCCAGGAATTATATCATTCCATGGGCGAGCCATGTCTCAAAAGAGTTCCTTTGGGCCAGGGTACCTACGCTTTCCAGAACTCCGTCACGAACGCGGGCTTCGTGAGGGACTGTACGATCAGCCCTTTGACACGGGTTTTCAACCCCCAAACCTCGCGTGCTGGCCCCGCACTATGTCAGGAGCGCCCCTTCGTCGCGTCAACGTCAAGGAGGCGTAGGATAGTGCTGCGGCTCACGCCCAACGCGGGCGCAGTTTCTCACCGGCTCTGCTGGCCGTCTAATACGCGGGGATGGACGCCCGCCCAGCGCTCCAAAATCCGCGGTGGTGATACCGCCCGGACGTGCCAGCCTGCTGCCCGCTCGTCACCGTGAAATGCCGGAGTCGGTGCGGAGACACACTCGCGAACCACTGGCTACGAAATGGAAACGTCCGCCCCGAAAGAGCCCAGTTGAGGCCCGTTGACGCGAGTTGCCCTGAGAAGACCCGAGGACGGATTCTTCAAGATTTTCAGTGCTTTCCGGTGACCTCAGTTGAGCCGGGATGACCACGCCCTCGGCCACCCTGCCCCACCCTTTCCCGCCGTCACCGCCACGGACATCCCCCTGAGCCTTGCGGAAGAGCCGGCGTCCTCGGCCAGCGCCTCCCGCACCGCGTCCGCGCACGCCGCGGCGTCGACGGGAACGGGGAGCACGTCACGCACGCCGGCCCGCACCAGTTCGCGCACGGCCTCGAATGGCAGCGCGGCGGCAAACACGAAGAGCCTCGTCTGCGGGTACGCTGCCGCGACATGGGCGAGGGCGATGCGCTCGCGCCGCTCGTCCGGCAGATCGACCAGGAGACACGCAGAGGCGTTGAGCGCCACCAGTTCCAACGCATGCGAAAGCGAGCCCGCGCGTTCCACTCGCCCCAGGTCCGCGAGGCGGTGCGCGAGCGCCTCCAGTCCTCGCGGGTCGGAGTGATGGACGACGATGGACCGCAAGAAAGCTCCGGTCGCCATGGATTACCATCCTCCGCTATCGCCCGTGCCGGCGTCACCACCGCCGTCGGATTGGTCTGTGCCGTCGTCCGTGGCACCGGACGCGTCCGGGTCACCAGCCTGTTCTTGCGACTGCATCTCGCCCAGTCCCAGCCCCGCCGTGAGGTCGCCCGCGTATGGGCCAGGGTCCGCCGGGGTGACGCCCATGCGATCCAATGCGGCCGCCGCCGAGACGGGATCGCCAGCGGCGATCGCATCACAGTTGCACGCGGCGGGGGTGTCGGCGGTGGCGGTGGCATCGGTGCTCGTCTGCGATTCCTCGGACGGTCCAAGTTCGGCAGACGCCGTCTCGAGACCGATCCCACCGCTACCCCCGCTGCCCGCGTCATTGCCCGCGGTAGCGGGTGGCGTGGACGAGAGCTCGCCAGTAGACTCCGAGCCGCCCGCGGACGTGCCCGGGGCGGGCGACGTGGCATCCGGCGCCTCTGGTCCCCCGGATGCTCCGCCGGATACGTCCGCCGTCTGTCCGCCCCACAACACCGCATCCGCACGGGCCACGATGGTCCACGAGGGAATTCCCAGAATACCCAGGAAGAACGTCGGCACCTGCGTCTTCGCCGTCATCGTCAGTTGCGCCCCGGTCGGTGCGGCGGTTACCGTGGTCGCCTCTAGTAGGCCATCGGTCTCAAGTTCCTGTCGCGCGACCGAGAGCGCCTCCGCGACGGCCCCCTGCATAACCGCGGTCGCGTCACCCGATCCATCGTCTGCCTGCGCGCTCCATCGCTGCGCCGAAAGCACGCCGTCGTCGAGCGAGTGTTCCACCATGGACCGAACGACGTACCCGTTGCGCACGTCCACCGCAGCGCCGGCGAATCCGAGAAGTACCGGCAGGAGCACCACAACGAGCAGCAGCACGCCGCCGGACTGTCCCGAACCGCAGTGGCCGCATGATCTCAAGCAGCGTGGTCGCAAACACCCGGTCGCGCTCATCGCACGTCCTCTCCGTGCCTGGAGACGCCCGGGGAGGAGCCGCTCTCGCTGTCGGCGCGCGGCACCGCCTCCTCGGTGCGCTCGCCGCCTTCGATCACGTCCACAATCCAAACGGACCCCGGCCGCGCCGGCGGATGCAGGCCCGCCGCCTGGGGACCTGCCACACTGCCGCGTGGTCGCCCAGCGGCAGGCCTCGCCGGCGCCAAGCGCGCCACGAGGGCGGAGGGAACTGGTGCTGCGCCCGTGCGGCCCGTCGCGCCGAGGTATGGGAGCAGTCCCAGCACGCCGAACGGAGCTTCGCCCGACGCGACACGCGCTGTCGGATGGACCGCGACGAAGACGCGACCAAATGCCTCCGCCAACACGAGCTCTCGTTCGTGGTCGCGGGGAACCGCTACCTCGAGTTCGGCGGACGGACTCCCCTCGGCGACCGACAGGCCTGCGACCGCCACCCGTCCCGAGCCCGATGCGACGGTGTCGCGCGAGGCAGCCACGTGCAAGACGGTCCCGGGGGCAAGCACCGTCACGAAGCCCTGCCCTCGCTCCGGCTCGAAGGCCCCGAGCAGGTCAACACGGCTCCCCGGGACGAGCTCGCCGTCAAACGTCGCCGGTGACGGGACCACCAGGTCAAGCGCACGCATGCCGGCGGGCACCCTGGCCGCCACGCCATAGTATTGAAGGACCGGGACCAGGTCGTGCCGCGTGATCGCTTCGCCCGGAGCGATTGCGCGGACGACCACTTGTCCCGCGACGTCCTCGGGCACGTATCGAAGCACGCTCGCCCCGGCCGGTCCGGATGGTCGCGCCACAAGACGCAGATCGCCCGCCCCAACCACCTGCCCCGGACGAAGGAGACGGCGCGCCACGAGGATCGGCACTGCCGCAGCCCGCGCACCGACCCGCCGGTGAACGTGCCCGATCGCGGAGGCGATCGCGATCAATAGGACCGAAACGGCAATCCAACGGACCCACCGGCGTCTCTGGGCGAGGATCTTGAGCGCGAGGGGGCCCAGCCGGATGACCCGGCCGTCAATTCCGGTCGCCACCGTTTCCACCTCCGTTCTGCTCCTGGACGAACGACTCCCAGAGGGAGTAGTAGTAGTTCGCCGTTTGCGACCAGTAGCTGACCTCTGCACCAGCTTGCTGGTCTTCCTCCGTCAGCTCGGCGATCTCCGACTGCTGGCCTTGCACCTCGCCGGCCTCGGCCTCGTACGCGGAGGTCAGTGACGCCACTTGAGTCTCGAGGGTCTCAATCTGGGCCTGCTGTGCCGCGACCTCATCCGCCTCGCCCCACCAAGGGGGGGGCACTTCCTCCACCGCGTTGGCCGCCTGTGCGGTCAGGCGCCGTCCGTTGAGCAGGGGTACGAACCACGGCGTCAACGCGGTGATCGGATACGCGGCCGACACGACGAGCGTGCGCATGCGCCCGCTGCAGGCGGGCTCAAGATAACTGAGTTCGATGTCGAGCACCCTCGGGTCAAGACGCGGCGCTGCCTCAAGAGCGGCTGAGAGCGCGGTGGCGCCGTCGGCGGCCGGCGGGGCGCCTGCACAATGACCGCCCCCGCTTTCCTGGATCGCCACCGCGCGGACGGCCGCTTGTGCGGCCGCAGCGACCATGCCCGCCTCGTGGAATGCCCACGCCCCGTCGATCAGCGCACTGGCGATTGCGAGCAGAATCGGTAACACAATCGCAAACTCGAGCAGAGCCTGACCTCGTTCGCCGTGGGGGAACGGTTGCATCGAACTCGTGGAGCCAATCTCCGCATCTGTGCCCACGACGTGAGCCAGTGCGTGCGCGCGGGCCGGAGCCGCGATGCCCCCGCGCGATTGCGCCGGGGGTGACGGCGCGACGGCATAACCCCGTCGCATCGCCTGCGCAACCTCAGTACTGCGCGAGCGTCGAGGAGATCGCCGAAAACAAGTCATTCAGGTTCTTGGAGAGGGCCGCCAGCACGGCTACCGCTCCCACGATCAGGATTCCGCCGATGAGCGCGTACTCGATCATTCCCTGTCCGCTCTGCCCCGCCCACGATTCCTCTGCACGCCGCGTCGATCCCGGCGTACGCGGCACGCACCTCACCTCTTTGTCGGTTCTGCAACCGAGACGTGGCGTCGTCGCTCGCATGCGAGGTCTCCCTTCACGGCCGGGGCTCCGGCTCGTCGTTCGTCTCAACGACTAACGGTGTGACGAAGATCACAAGGTCGGTTTCCTCGCGCTGGAACTGCGTCGAGCGGAACAGCGGCCCGATCACCGGCAGATCGCCGAGAAGGGGGAGTTTTTGCATCGACGCGCTGTCCTGATGCTGAAGCAGCCCGCCGAGCACGAGCGTCTCTGCCGGCAGCATCGACACGGTGGTTTGCGCTCGCCGGACACGGAGCGCCGGAATCGTGAACCCGCTGACCCTGATCGCGTCGGTGAAGTCGAGCGTGCTCACCTCGGGTTCCACCTGCATGAACACCCGACCGTCGTCCTGGTAGTCCGGGCGCGCGGTGAGGATGACGCCAAAGTCTTTGTACTCGACCGTGACCGATCCGTTCGGGCCGGCAATTGGAATCGGAACCTGTCCGCCAAGAAGCATGGAGGCGGTGGTCCCGGCCATCACCACGAGGCTGGGCTCGGCGAGGAGCTTGGCGCGCCCCTGCTGCACGAGCGCCTGGAGTTGGGCGATCAACAGATCCAGTCCCGCGGTGCCCGTTCCGGGACTTGTGATGAGCTGCAGGTTGTACAGTCCGCCGTTCAGCGATGGTGCCGCACCGGGTGCCTCCTCGCCCCCTCCCCACGTGACGCCCAAAGAGCGCGCCGCGCTGCGATCGAGTTCGACGACCTCAACCTGGAGCTTGATCTGCACCGGCCGACGAACGACTAACAAGTCGACCACGGTCGAGACGAAGGCGCGAGCGATCTCCTCCGCCCGCTGCCGATCCATCTGGGTTTCAACGGACCCGCTGAGCACGACAGCGGAGGACGACGGAAAGGGACGCTGGTAGCCCTGGGGGGAGCTTCCCTGGGACTGGATCCCGGTGGGATTACCCGCTCCCACCGACGGGAGGCTCGGACGGAAGTCCGGCGCCAGGCTTCCCGACTGGGACGCGACCGCGTCCTGGCCGGAGCCGACATGCGCCGAGACTCCGGATGGCGGGAGCCCACCGGAGACGCCGGGTCCGATCGATGCCACCGATCCGCCGGCCGACGCGGCGTCCGCGGGGACTTCCGTCACGGTGATCGCGGCTTTCGGGATCACCGTCTCGAAAAGATGCCGGAGTGCCGCCAATCGATCGGGGGCCGGGGTCACCTGGACCGCATATGCCCAGACGCGGTTCGCGCGGTCCCAAATATACATCGTCGTGCGACCGGCCGCCCGTGCGGTCGCCAGCAACTCACGACTGCTCACGGGCACGACGCCCAGCACCCGTGGATCCGCGACCGCCACCCTGACCAACCCCTCGACCGAGAACAGCCGCCCGGTCCCCTCCTCGAGCGTCACCCTCCGAGCATCGCTGGCGGCGACCGGCAACGGCAAGGCGGGCTGCGGAGCGGGAGCCGGTGAGCGTGCGGGAGCATCCGAGGCACGAGGGACCAGACCGCTCGTATCGCCGGCCGCCGCCGGCGCGGAGCGGGGGGCAATAGTCACCACGAGCACGTGCTCGCGCGAGAGCGTCGCCGTCGCCTCGGCCGGCGTGCGGGTTGCGATGTCGATCTCGGTTTGTCCGCCCGCACCGCGGGCTCGACGGACGACGATTCCAACGACGGGCCCGAACACGAGCTGGTAGGAGACCGGCTCGACCACCACACCGTCCAGAACGATCGCGACGCGCTCGGGAAGCGTAGAGATCGTGTAGCGAGTCGCTCGGCCGACAGCAATGCGGAGACGGGCGCCCTCGCCGTTGGGTTCGATGATCATGCCCCCAAGCGCGACCGGTTCGGACGCGCGCGCCAAGCCTCCCTGCCACTGGGCGGCCCAGACCGCAGCGACGGCCAGCGCAGCAACGAGCAAACGGCCCGTGCGCTTGGTCCGGCTGGAGCCCGGCGCTCGTAGATCTCGTGTCACCATCATCGAAGTGTCCGCATGTCAATATGCTTAGACGTCTACATTTATGACTATCTCAGCACATGACGTCAATCCCGAACGTGCGTCCTTGCGAGCGCGCAACTTCCCGCGTGGGCGGCGTGCGCCACCGCGCCGCCAGAGGAAAAGGCAGCGTCCCCAGCGAAATCTGCCACCGGAGTCCCTCGGAGGGAGGATGAGGTGTCGAACGCCTTCGAGGCGCAGCCGCAGGAGATGCTCGTTGTCGTTCTCGCCGCCGTTTGCGGAATCCTCATCGTTCTCGCCGCCCTGTACGTGTCGCGCAGACGGCGAGTTGCCGCGGCTCCGGCGGTCCTCCCGGCGGACGAGAGCATCCGCAGCGAACTGGGGGAGGTCCGGCACCGCCTTGCCGCGCTCGAGAAGAGCGTAGCGCAGATCACTGACCACCTGCCGCGGGCTGTTCAAGGTGTGGGCATGGTGAGGTACAATCCGTTCCCCAACATGGGCGGCAACATGAGCTTCAGCCTGGCGCTGTTGGACGGTCAGGCAAACGGCGTGGTGGTCAGCGTGCTCAACAATCGAGACAGCGCCCGCGTCTACGGCAAGCCGATCGAAGCCGGTCGATCGACGCACCCGCTCTCGGACGAGGAACTGCAGGCGCTCGCCGAGGCGCGCAGCCACCCGGGTGTGAACGTCCGATGAGGGTTCGCCCCGCTTGCGTGTTTCAGGTCGCGCGGAGTCCCAATGAGGTGCGATGCGATTCCGGGATCGGCGTGATGCCGGCGAGCGGCTTGCGGATGCGCTAGAGGCACTCGGGATCCGCGGATCCGTTGTTATCGCCGCGATTCCCCGGGGTGGTGTAATTGTGGCCGAAGTCATCGCCCGGCGGTTCGGATGGCCCTGTGACATCATCGTGCCGCGAAAGCTCCGGGCACCGGGGAATCCCGAACTGGCGGTCGGGGCGGTCACCGGCGACGGCACCGTGTATCTGGACGCCAGGCTCGCGCGCGCGATGCGGGTGGACGATGCCTACCTGCGTGCGGAGATCGCCTCGCAGATGGCAGAGATCAAGCGCCAGGAAGCCCGGTATCGCGGCGGCAAGGCGCCGCTCGATGTGCAGGGACGCGCGGCCGTGCTCGTGGACGATGGCCTTGCGACCGGCGCCACGGCGATTGCCGCATCTCGCATGCTGCGCCACAAGCTCGCCCGCGAGGTCGTGCTCGCCGTTCCGGTAGGCCCACCGGATGCGCTCCGGCGGATCGAACAGGAAGTCGATCGCGCAGTCTGCGTGCTGACACCGGCCGAATTCACCGCGGTCGGAGGGTTCTACGAGGATTTCAGCCAGATCACCGACGACGAGGTTATCGCCTCCCTCGCCCGAGTCTGGGAACAGAAGGTGTCGTAGCGATGGACGAGACGCTCAAGCGCACACCGCTCTACCAGAAGCACGTTGCCGCCGGCGCCCGCTTGGTGCCGTTTGCCGGATGGGAGATGCCGGTCCAGTACGCTGGGATCATCGAGGAGCACCGGGCGGTGCGGACACGGGCGGGACTGTTCGACGTGTCCCACATGGGCGAGGCGGAGATCGCCGGACCCGGCGCCATCGGGTTCGTGCAGCGGCTCGTGACGAACGACGTGGCCAGGCTCGCGGTCACCCAGGCACTCTACACGCCGATGTGCACGCCGGACGGCGGTGTGATCGACGATCTGCTCGTCTATCGAGTGAGTGAGACCGATCTCATGCTCGTCCTCAACGCCTCGAACACGGACGAGGACCTGGCCTGGATTCGCGATCACGCCGGCCCGGATGTCCGCGTCACCGACCGATCGGCAGAGATTGCGTTGCTCGCACTGCAGGGACCGCGTGCCCCGGAGATTCTGCAACGCCTGACAGCGGCGCCTCTCGGTGAAATCAGGTACTACTGGTTCCGGCCGGACGTCCAGGTCGCCGGCCGAACGGTGCTCGTGTCTCGCACCGGGTACACCGGTGAGGACGGGTTCGAACTGTATGCGCGGGCAGCCGATGCGACGCATCTGTGGGATGCGATTCTGACGGCTGGCGCTCGCGAGAAGGTGGTACCCATCGGGCTCGGCGCGCGAGACACCCTCCGCCTGGAGGCCGGCTATCGGCTGCACGGCAATGACATGGACAAATCGATCACCCCGCTCGAGGCGGCGCTGGGATGGACCGTCAAACTGGAGAAAGGCGAGTTCATCGGCGCTGACGTGCTGCGGCGGCAGAAAGCCCAGGGGCTCACCCGCCGGCTCGTCGGGTTCACCCTGGAGGGGCGCGCGATCGCGCGCCACGGGTTTGCCATCCAGCGCGAGGGCGCGGCTGTTGGACAGGTGACCAGTGGCAGCTTCTCGCCTACCCTCGAGAAGAGCATCGGCCTCGGTTTCGTGCCGCCTGCCGACGTCGCGCCGGGGCAGCCACTGGCCGTCGACATCCGCGGTCGGGCGGTCCCGGGTGTGGTCACGAAACTTCCCTTTTATCGCCGAGGCGAAAAGACTGCAGGATAAAACAGCCGCCGCGACCGGTCGCCGACGCGACGTCGTGCACGGTGCGGCTGCGAAATCCCGGTTCGGGGGTGGTCGAGTGTATCCCAAAGAACTGCGGTACTCCAAGGAACACGAGTGGGCGAAGGTCGAGGGAAAGCGTGTGCGGGTGGGGATCACGAAGTTCGCAGCGGACCGTCTTTCGGACATCGTATACGTCGAACTGCCGAGCGTGGGCGCGGAAGTGAAGTTCATGGAGCCGTTTGGCGTCGTCGAGTCGGTCAAGGCGGTCAGCGACATCTACGCACCCGTGTCCGGCAAGGTCGTCGAGGTCAATGCGGCTCTCGTCGAGAAGCCGGAGACCCTCAACACGGATCCGTACGGTGCGTGGATGATGGTGGTGGAGCCGAGCAATCCGGCGGAGCTCGATCAGCTCCTCGACGCGGAAGCGTACACGGCCCACGTGGGCGAGGGCCACTAATGAAGTACATCCCCGCAACAGCAGCCGAGCGCGAGCGCATGCTTGCCGCGGCGGGCGTCCGCAGCATGGAAGATCTCTTCCGGGACATCCCCGAGGAGGCGCGCCTCACGCGGCCGTTGGACCTGCCTCCGGCACTCGCGGATCCCGACTTGCTCGCACATGTGCGCGAGCTGGCTGATCGAAACACGGACTGCGACCGTCTAGCGTGTTTTCTCGGCGCCGGCGCCTACGACCACTTCGTCCCGAGCACCGTGGCGCATCTGGCGCTGCGCCCGGAGTTTCTCACAGCGTACACGCCGTATCAAGCTGAAATCATGCAGGGCGAGCTCCAGGCGATCTATGAGTACCAGAGTATGATGTGCGAGCTGACCGGCATGGATGTCGCCAACGCCTCGATGTACGACGGGGCGAGCGCAACCGGTGAGGCCGCCTGCATGGCCGTGGATCTCACGAAGCGCTCCGAGGTGCTGATCAGCACGGCGGTGCACCCGGAGTACAGGCAGGTGCTGCGAACCTACACCGGCCACCTGCCAATCACGGTGCGGGAGCTTCCCGCCAGGGGCCTGACCTCCGTGGAGGCGGCCAGAGCCGCGATCACGGACGCGACCGCAGCCCTCATCGTGCAATCCCCCAACTTCTTCGGCGCCATCGAGCAGGGAGAAGCGCTGGCCCAGGCTGCCCACGACAAGGGTGCCCTGTTCGTGGTGGCGATCGCCGAGCCGATCAGCTTGGGGATCTTGCGGCCACCCGGGGAGTACGGCGCCGACATCGTGATCGGCGAGGGGCAGTCTCTCGGGAATGCCCTCAATTTCGGGGGCCCGTACCTCGGGGTCATCGCCACCCGCGAGCAGTACGTCCGGCGGATGCCCGGGCGACTCGTGGGAAGAACGGTGGACACGGCCGGGCGCCCGGGCTACGTGCTCACGCTGCAGACACGCGAGCAGCACATCCGCCGCGCCAAGGCAACGAGCAACATCTGCACCAACGAGTCGCTCAACGCGCTGATTGCCGCAGTCTACCTCGCGACGCTTGGCCGCCACGGCGTGGCGCATGTCGCGGAATCATGCGCCCGCAAGGCGCACTATGCCCGTGAACGTATCACCGGATTGCGAGGTTACGAGCTCGCATTCGACGCGCCGACGTTCAACGAATTCACGGTGCGGTGCCCGATGCCGCCCGCAGAGATCAACCGCCGGCTCCTGACGCACGGGATCCTGGGCGGGCTCGAACTCGGGCGGTTCTACCCTGAGTACGACGATTGCTGGCTCCTTTGCGTCACCGAGCAGCGTTCGAGGAAAGAGATCGATCGTCTCGTGGATCACCTGGAGGCACTACGATGAGCACCCCCACAGCCCCGACGCCCCTGACACGGCAGCGACCCGTCCCCGTCATCTTCGAGCGGGGGGCACCCGGCCGCATAGGGTATAGCCTGCCAGCAAGCGACGTTCCGGAGGTCCCGCTCGACTCGGTGATCCCCGCGGCGCATCGCCGGGCGCACCCCGCGGCACTTCCCGAGGTGAGCGAACTCGACGTGGTGCGCCATTACACGATCCTCAGCCACCGCAATTTCTCGATCGACGAAGGGTTCTATCCGCTCGGCTCGTGCACGATGAAGTACAACCCCAAGATCAACGAAGACGTGGCCCGCCAGGCGGGCTTTGCCCGGCTGCATCCGTACGCGCCCGAGGACCTCGTCCAAGGGGCGCTGGAGATGGTGTGGGAGCTGGAGCGCGCGATGGCCGAAATCACCGGTATGGATCGCGTCACGTTCCAGCCGGCGGCAGGTGCCCATGGCGAGCTGACCTCGCTCTTGATGATCGGCCGCTATTACGCGGAAAAGCGCGAGCGGCGGAGCACGGTGATCGTGCCCGACTCCGCTCACGGGACCAACCCGGCGTCGGCGGCCTTCGCCGGGTACCGCGTGGTCGAAGTCAAGAGCGACCACCGCGGCAACATGGATCTGGACGCGCTCAAGGCCGTGCTCAACCAAGACGTCGCCGCCCTGATGTTCACCAATCCGAACACCCTCGGGCTCTTCGAGGAGCACATCCTGGAGGTCGCACGGGCGGTTCACAACGTGGGCGCGCAACTGTACCTCGACGGCGCCAACTTCAACGCGATCCTCGGGATCACACGTCCGGGCGACCAGGGCTTCGACATTATGCACCTGAATCTCCACAAGACGTTCGCGACACCGCACGGCGGCGGCGGCCCCGGCGCGGGGGCGGTTGCCGTCCGGTCGCATCTCACGCCGTTCCTCCCCGTGCCCACGGTCGAGCGAGACGGACAGCGGTTCACGTTCGACTACGAGCGGCCGAAGACGATTGGCAAGATGCGGGCGTTCTACGGCAACTTCGGCAATCTGGTCCGCGGGTACGCCTACGTCCGGTCCATGGGGGCCTCGGGGCTCCGGGAGGCCTCCGAGATGGCGGTGCTCAACGCCAACTATCTCTTGGCCCGGCTTCGGGAGCACTTCGACGTCGCTTACGACCGGGTGTGCAAGCACGAGTTCGTTCTCTCAGGACGGCGCCAGCGCGACCGGAATCACGTCACGACGCGCGACATGGCAAAGCGCGTGCTCGACTATGGCTTCCACGCGCCCACGATCTACTTCCCGCTGATCGTTGAGGAAGCCATCATGATCGAGCCGACGGAAACCGAAAGCCTTCAAACGCTGGACGCGTTCGTCGACGCGCTGGTGGCGGTCGCACGCGAGGCCGAGACCGATCCCGAGTTGGTCCGAACGGCGCCGCACGACACGCCGGTGACGCGCCTGGACGAGGTGACGGCCGCCAGGAAGCCCGATCTGCGGTGGAGACCCGAGAGGAGCGGAGTGCCTTCGCGCGCCTGACGCGTTGACGCGCCGATGAGCGAAGCGCACCTGGCCGCCGGGGCGTTTGGCCTGGCGTCGGCGGCATCGTGGGGCGGAGGCGACTTCAGCGGGGGCTTCTCGGCCCGTCGCGCAAGCGTGCTCAGTGTCGCCCCGGTCTCGCGCCTCACGGGGATCGCCGCTCAGGTCATGCTGGCGCTCGCCTTTCGGGAGCGAGCACCATCTACGGTATCACTCCTGTGGGCGGTGGCGGCGGGGGTATCCGGATCGATCGGTCTGGTGGCGCTGTACCAATCCCTCGCGGTCGGCAAGATGGGGGTGAACTCTCCGCTGACCGCGGTGCTCGCCGCATCGTTTCCCGTCCTGCTCGCGTCTATTCTGCAGGGCGCGCCCCCCGCGGCACGTCTCGCCGGCTTTGCGCTGGCGCTGGCCGGGGTCTGGTGTCTCTCCCGGCCCGCGGGAGAAACCGGACGGCCGCAGGGCCTCGGCCTAGCCGTGCTGGCCGGATTGGCCTTCGGCTGCTTCTACATCCTGATCTCGCAGATCCGCGGTCCGTCGGTGTTCTGGCCGCTCGCCGTCTCCACGAGCACATCCCTTGTGGTCATGCTCGGAGTCGCCGCGGCCAACCGACAGACGCTTTGGCTGCCGCCCGCCATCATCGGAATCGCCTTCTTGGCGGGGATATTCGACGCCGGCGGGAACGCCTGCTTTGTTCTCGCCGCCCGCACGGGACGCGTCGACATCGCGGCCGTGCTCGGGTCGCTCTATCCGGCGTTCACCGTCGTGCTGGCGCGCGTCGTCCTCAACGAGCGCCTCACGCGTATGCAGACGGCGGGGCTCTTCGCGGCCCTCGCTTCGCTCCCTTTGATCGCAGGGTAACGTACCGGCGTTGGGAGCCGCAGGCACAATGGGCGCCACGCGGCCCGCGGGCCGACCCCTCGCGTCTACTCTGCGTCCGGCAGCGACGCTTTCGGGTACGACCCGAGCACGCGCAGGAAGGTGGTGTGCTGGCGAAGCTGCACCAACGCGTCCCGAAGAGGCTCGACCTCCGCGTGGCCGTCCACGTCCACGTAGAACGTGTATTCCCAGGGCCGACGACGGGCGGGCCGCGATTCGATCTTGATGAGGTTGACGCCGCGCGTCGCAAGCGAGCCAAGAGCGGCATACAGCGTTCCCACCTCGTTCTGCACGACAAAGACTATCGACGTCTTGCTCCGATCCACATGCTTGGCGGGTATGGTGCTCAGGTCGAGAAACCGGGTGTAGTTGTTGGGCGTCGTCTCGATTGCCTCGGCGAGCACCTCGAGTCCGTATAAGGTGGCGGCGCGCCGGCTCGCGACTGCCGCACACCCCACCAGCCCCTGTTCACGGATCATCTTCGCGCTGCCCGCGGTGTTGTAGTATGGCACCAGCTCGATGTCGAGCCGCTTCAGAAACGTGCTGGACTGCGCCAGTGCCTGGGGATGTGAGTACACTTTCTTGATCCGGTCGAGTGCCTGACCCGGGAGCGCCATCAAGCAGTGGCTCACGCGCAATCCCAGCTCCCCGGTGATTACCAGGTCGTGTGCCAGGAGCAGATCGTACGTTTCGTTAATGCTGCCCGCAAGCGAGTTCTCCACCGGCACCACGCCCCGGTCCGCACCGCCGTTTTGCACAGTCTCGAACACGTCCGCGAACGACGCGCACTGCACGGTCGAGACCGTCCCGAACAACCGGTGGACCGCTTCCTCGCCGTACGCGCCCGGTTCCCCTTGGTATGCAACGCGCATGTTCACCCCACCGAGTGGAAGGCCTCGATCAGCCGCGCCCACCCCGCCCGATCGCCGGGGGTGAACGGCCAGTAGGACGCGACGCGATCCGCGAGGCCCTCATAGCGGACGCGGAGCTGGTGGCCGATTTCTCCGTACGACCCTCGAACGACGATCGCGTCCAGCACCGCATCCGGCACCTGCCCTGCCAGATCGCTCATCTGCCGCGCCGCTACCATCAGACGGAGCCGGTCCGCGACGTCCGCGTACCCGAGCACGTCGAGCATCGGCCTGTACGTGGGCGTCGAGCCGTAGAACGCGATACGGGCGCGCGCCCGCGCCGTCGCCGCGGCGAGCTCGTCTGGTGTCTCCCCCGCGACGATCATCACGGGCGCATGGATCTGCAGGTTCTGGCGGGTGCGCCCGGCCTTTGCGAGCCCTTCCGCGATGTGCGGCAGCACGAACTCTCGAAGATACGGCACCGAGTGCATCGGGTGCAGCATGAACCCGTCGGCCACCTCTCCGGCGAGCCGGCACAGCCCCTCGTTGACGCCCGCGATCAGAATCGGGATGTGCGGGCGGAGATTGGGTCCGGGGTCGAAGAACGAACCCATCAGACTCAGGTTGTAGAATCTGCCCTGGACCCGCAGCGGCACCCCGTCCTGCCACGTGCGCCAGATGGCCCGAACGGCATGAAGATACTCACGCAGCTTGGGGACCGGTGGATCCCACGGCATCCCAAACCGGCGCTCGACATGAGCCTTGACCTGTGTGCCGAGTCCGAGGAGGAACCGGCCGTCTGAGAGGCGCCCCAGGTCCCATGCGGTCTGCGCCGTGACCATAGGACTGCGCGAGAACGCCACCGCGACTCCGGTGCCCAGTTCGAGCCGACTGGTCGCGCGGGCTGCGATCGCGAGAGCGACGAACGGATTGTGCTTGGTATCGTTGGCCCAGAGACCTTGAAAGCCAACCTCCTCCGCGGCCTTGGCGATGGCGGGCGCATCCTCCAGCGCCTCCATGGCCAGAGCGCAATCGAGCTTCACCGCCGGCTTCCCCTTCCCGACACCGTTTGCACGCCCCGGACCGGCGGATGGCCCGCAGGCTCGCGTAGCGTCGAGGACCCCGGCGATCGCTCCGGCGTCGGGCCGACGCCGGAGCGCCGGTGTGCCGATGATCCTGGAGCGGCTACTTCCACGTCATCACCCAAACCTCTGGTTCGCGCGGTATGGATTGCTTCTCTACCGTGACAACGTGACCGGCCTGCTTCAGCACTCCGGCCCCCGCCGCGAACTCATCGACTGTGCTCACCGGAAAGCCGGGGTTTACGTCAGTCTTGTAGTGCATCGGCACGACGATGCGGGGGCGAAGCTGCGCAACGACGTCGTGCGCCTGACGGGCGTCGATCGTGTAATGTCCCCCAACCGGAATCATCAATACGTCCGGGTGCCCAACCGCCTTGACCGCGTCCTGTTCGAGTCCGTGGCCGAGATCCGCGAGGTGCACGACACGTAGGCCCTCCGCCTCAATGATGAAGACCGTATTTCGGCCTCGCTGCGTTCCCTGGGTGTCATCGTGATAGGTGGGCACGGAAGAGATCGTGATTCCGTCCACCTGCTCGTGAACTGTGCGCCATTGGCCGTCGGCGAGGCCGCGAATGACGCGAGGGTGCCCCTTGGCCATCGCCACGTTGGCGTGGTCTGCGTGGTCATGGCTTACCAAGACGGCGTCCACTCGAACTGCCGGGACGGGATAGCCCACTTTCTCGTCGTAAGGATCGATCAAGATGCTCGTCGATCCGCTCTCCAAAAGGAATGCGGCATGGCCAAGGTATGTAATCTTCATCGCAACCGCTCCTCCTCCGCAACAGGCGGCATCCACAATGTAATCGCGTTTGTTACCGCGCGATCGCCCGGGCATCGCAGTTCTGGCTCACGCGGCAGACCCGGCGCACTCGACGGACTCGCATCTTAGACCCATTGGTTCCGTTCTCTCATGGTCCAAATCCTCCGTGTGACAACGCATGCCGCGACCCGCGGTGGCGGGAGGCACGGAACCAGCTCGTCCGACGCCCGAACAGAAGGGAGATGATACTCGACACAAGCGGGCATCGATGAGCCGAGCTGACCGACCCGGCCAGCCGAGCAAAATAGAGCAATTGCACGTCCAACAGAGCAACGAGGACCACGATCGACTTCAACGTCACTGGGCATGCCCCAATAGTGTATTCGTACATATGTTCGGTCGATATCACTTTGAATACCGTACATTCGTTCGCTATAGTGGAGCTAGAAAATGCCTGGTCGCCATCGGGGGGAGGACATTGGGCAGAGCACCAACGCAAGGGCTCACGGTTCGCCAGCAGCAGATCCTGGACTATCTTGTGCAAGAGGTCCAGGACAAAGGATACGCACCTTCTGTCAGGGAGATCGGGGACGCCCTCGGTCTCAAGTCGCCGTCTACCGTCCACCAGCATCTCGTCGCCCTCGAGCAAAAAGGATGCATCAGACGACACGGTGAGCGCATGCGGGCGTTGGAGGTAGTAGACAAGGCGCTCATTCAAACCGGCGAGAGCGTGCCCCTCCCGCTCGTTGGCCGGGTGTCCGCCGGAGCGCCGACTCTGGCCGACGAGCACGTCGAGGACCACATCGAGGTCCCCCGGAGGCTTTGCGGCGATCCTCGCGGATGCTTCTTACTCAGGGTACGCGGAGATAGCATGATTGGGGCCGGGATCATGCCTGAAGACCTGGTCATCGTCAGGAAACAGGCCACCGCTCGCGCCGGAGACATCGTCGTGGCCCAGTTGGAAGAGGAAGCGACCGTTAAAACGCTGGCTCTTGAGGAGGAAAAACCCCTGCTCCTGCCGGCAAATCCTGAGTACCAGCCGATCAGAGGCGAGTTTCAGATCGCCGGACGGGTCATTGCGCTCATCCGAGCCTACGAGGGGGTGCACGGATGATTGCCAGTTCGCCGCGCTGGACGGATCCAGTTCTCACGGCCGCCGGATGGAGACGTGCGCAAGCATCAACCAGCCGGGCGGCGCTTTCGCCCCGGCGCGTGCGTCGGAGGTCCTCGCCCGAGTGGGCGGTATGGGCTCCTGAACAAACGAAGCCGGGAATGACCGTGGCGGATGTGTGCCGTCTCTTCGCAGACGACCGCAGGCTCGTGCGGGTCAAACTGCTGCTGCTAGCAGGGCTGGTCATAGCAACCGCGGTACTCGAACGGGTGATGTAGCAATGACTGGGGACGTGGCCAGGGTTCCAAAGACGATCCACGCGTACGTCGCGGCCGCGGCGCCGATCAACGGTCGGGCCGGCGTGGGCGTGATCTTCGTGGACGCCCAGGGCCGTGTCCTGCGCCGGATCGGACGCACGATACCGGGGGTCGACAATCGGGATGCCGCGGTATTCCGCGGAATCCTCTACGCCCTCTGGAACTCTCGCCGCCTCGGCTCGCGCGGGATCATCGTTCATGCCGACACGCCAGAGGTGGTCGAGCAGATCACCGGGGCCCGCGAAGTAGACCCGGCGTTCGTCGGCCCGTACTTGGAGATCCGAGCGCTGTTGCACGCGTACCGGGCGGCCCGGGTCAAGGTGGACGGCACCGGGTGGGGACAGGAAGCCGCCACCGTGGCAGAGGCCGCGAGAGAATATGATACGGACGACACGGTCGAAGATCTGCCGCTCTGGGCAGGGCAGGCACCTCTCACACGCTCGACCGCATAGGCCCGGCGCCCGGCGCGGCCGGGCCGTCTCGCGGGCGCCGAAGGAACGTCGTGACTCGTTTGCGAAAACCCTAGTAGTGACGCTGTGCCGGGTTTTCCAGCCCTCTGCATCCGGTCGAACCGGCGCCTGCGTTGGAGAAGATGAGCGCTCAAGATCCATCTCAGCAGTATCTGGCCGAGGGAGAGGAATGTCTGGCCGTCGAGGACTGGAACGGCGCCATCGCGGCGTTCCAGAAGGCCGCCGCCGCCGCGCCCTCATCGGCGCATGCCCAGAGCAAGCTCGGCGTGGCGTACGTCCACAAACAGCAGTGGGATGAAGCTCAGACGTCGTTCCTGAAGGCGATCCAGCTCGATCCGCGCTACGCCCCGGCGCACAGCAACCTGGGCAACGTCTACCGCGAGCGCGGGCGGCTCGACGAGGCGGTGGCGTGTTACCAGAAAGCCATCGCGATGGATCCCGACTATTGGATCGCTCATCAGAATCTCGGGATCGTCTACAAGCAGCAGAAACGGGTCGCGGAGGCGGTGCGCGAGTTCAAGACCGCGACCAAGCTCTCACTACGTGCAGGGACGAAAAGCTATGGGCCGGACGTTCCACGAAAACGGCCGGAGCGCGCCAGCCGGATGGGATGCCTTGGCTCCGCGGGGATGACCGTGCTGCTGCTCGTCGCGGTCGCCATCTCGGCGCGGCGGTGACCGGGGGAGTCGCGGGAATAAACGGCGTCCGGGATGAGTTCGTAAAGAGGCGGGGACTTATTTGGGGAAAGGAGCCAGGACATGGCATCGAAGCCTGCGAGCGTGACGGAGAAGTCATTCGATTCCGACGTGCTGAAGTCGAGCACGCCGGTACTGGTGGATTTCTGGGCCGCGTGGTGCGGCCCATGCAAGATGATCGCTCCAATCGTCGAGGAACTCGCGGGAGAGTATGATGGGAAACTGCGCGTGATGAAGCTCGACGTCGACGAGAACAGCGGAATCGCAGCTCGATACAGCATCATGAGCATCCCCACGCTTGGCATCTTCCGGTCCGGTGAGCTGGTGGAGCGGATCGTGGGATACATGCCGAAGGAGGCCCTCAAGAAACGGATCGACGCCGCGCTGGAGTAGCGATCGAACGGGATGCATCACACTCGTTGATCTCCGTATGAACGTGTGCTTACGGCTTGAGCCAGTGCCCGCGCGGACCGAACCGCCGCGGGCAAGGACTTCGACGCATCGGAGCGTCTC
>DASPUZ010000202.1:0-16400 GCA_035622635.1 bacterium
TGCGGCTCGCTTCGCGACCGTTGACCGCGTCGTCGCAGGAGAAGAATGCTCCAATTATGGCCAGCAGGCGCGAGGAGGAATGTTGATCATCAGAAAACGGAGCTTGACAAGGCGCAGCGCTTACAGATATGGGTAGAGATCCAGCCCTCCGCAGTGGAAGTAGATCGCCGTTTTGAAGTTCTCGACGTTTCGGAAACCGCGGGCAGTCTTCTTGACCCATTGGATCGTGGCGTTCACCGCCTCGAGGCCAGCGTTAGTGATCCGGTGGCGATGGTAGGTCAGGACGTTGGGAAGGTGGCGTCGGATCAGCCATGCGACCTGCGCCATCGGCTTCAGCCGGCTGTGGGTGGCGCGCCAGAACCAGCGGGCGAAAAAGGTCACCGCGGCGCCGCGGTACGTGTACTCCCAGAAGTGCCGGAAGCGTTCTTTCAGAGCCCAGGCGCGCCCGACCTTCAGATCACTGCCGACCAATAGCCGGAACGTCCGTCGCTGCGTTGGCGTGAGCTTGCTCGGCCGCCGCAACCACAGATACTTGGTTCCAGTCAGCCGCGTGTCGCCGTCGCGCGAGAGCCAGCGGTGTTCGATCTTCCGCACCTTATCGACCGCCTCATGCAGATGCTTCACGATGTGGAACTTGTCGAAGACGATCTTCTCCCGTCCGCCGGGTACGTGTTCACTGACGGACTGAATGTACGGTTCCCACATGTCCATCGCCACCGCTGCGATGCTGTCGCGCTGTGCCGGCGTGCACGTGGGCCAGAAAGCGTCGAGGCTGTCCACCTTGCGATCCTCGTTGACGAACAGCACCCGGTGGCGCTGCAGATCCGCGACGATCGTCAGATAGCTGTGGCCTTTGGTAATCGCCTTTTCATCCACCCCGATGAGCGGAATCGGCTCCGCGGTCCGCCGCGCCAGCCCGCGCTGCACTGCCCGGCGCTTGATGCCCCACGCCTCGTCCCACGTGATCCGGAGCAAGGCCGCGGCCCCCGCCACCGAGCATTCCCGCAGGAAGTCGATCGCCAACCGCTCAAACAGGTGCGTAAACTGGCTCCCCGGCTCGGCCCATGGGATCGCGATCTGCTTGATGCCGTGCTGCGCGCACTGGACCCGGGGGATGTCGGCTTCAATCCACGTGCGCAGCTGGAGGGTGTCCAGATGCCGCCACCGCCGTGGGCGGCGATCATAGCCGGGCGAGAGAGTCCGGCACTCTGGGCAGGGAAAGGGCCCCGGTCCGGCGTCGACTTTCACTGTCACCTGTTCGCCGGGGATATCGACGTTCACGCTCACCACCGTCCACGGGGGCGTGAGCCCCAGGAGCGTGGCGTACAACTCAACGTCGCGCATCCAACCAGCCTCCTCAGTCAGCGCTCCGCGCCGCGGGCCAGACGGCGCCTGCCGACCTATTGGCCAGGAGTCGCCCGTCCCCTGGCGGCAGTCAAGAGGCGCGTAGCGCCGGAGGCCATCGCGCTTGACGGCGGCCAGGGGACGGGTGTTCTGACTTTGGGTTGGTCGGCAGGTGCTTTGATCGATACCTTACTGTTCTACGCTACCTGACCCACACGACTTCCGGAAGACCCCAAAATACTCGCACGCCTCGCAGCGGGTGCGGCACCACAAGCGCACCATCGCGTGGCCGCACGCCGGGCACGGCGAACCGGCGTCCAAGATCGGTCGATCGCGCGGTTGGGGGACTCCGTCGCGTGCGAGCATCTGGGCCGCCTCGCAACGGGTGTCCCGATGATCGGCTCGCCAGCGGTTGGTTCCGACCTTGTTCTACAGTCAGCGCCGGCTCCTACGCACGAAAAGCGACCGAGGTCGTGACGAGGACGTCCTCCAGCGTGACCGAGGGATAGGCCGCAAGCGCGACGATCACATCGGCAACCGCCTCGGCTGGGATCACCTGTGTGCGATCGAAGTCGGGCGTGGCGACCCACCGCATCGGCGTATCCATCGGTGCTGGGCACACGGCGTGCACGGCGACCCCATGCGGCTTACCGATGAGTGCCAGCGACCGGGCGAGGCCGACCACGCCGGCCTTGGCCGCGCCGTAGAGCGCCGCGATTTCGGCACCGTAGACCGCGACGCGCGACGAGACCAGGACGAGCCGGCCTCCCCCGCGCGCGATCAACCGCGGCATCGCGGCCTGGGCGATCAGAAACGTCGACGTGAGGTTGCCGTCGACCACACGATGCCAGTCGTCCAGGGTGCACTCTTCAAACGGCTTGACTAAGCTTTCGCCCACCGTGCTGATGACGATACCCGGGGAACCCCATCGGTCCGCCGCGGCCAGCACCGCCTCGACGTCCGCTGGCCGCCGGGCGTCGGCCGTGATCGCCATCGCCTCCACGGAGAGCGTGCGCGCTTCCGCGGCAACGGCCTCGATCTCGGCGTGCGTGCGCGCGGCGACGACGACTCGCGCACCCGCCCGTGCAGCGCCAAGCGCGACCGCACGGCCGAGCCCGCGCCCGCCCCCGAAGATCACCACTGTTTGTCCATTGAGAGCCATCCGCCACCTCCATCATGTCGCGGCAATGCGTGTCCGTACCTCTACCTGGCCGCGGTCCCCCCGGGAACCCGCGACCCAGCACGGCGTGCACGAGCCAACACTTCGACAATCGATCATTTGGGCGGCGCGGATGCGAAATTCCTGCGTTGAGATCCGCGTCGGCAGCGGTGGAGCTGCCCGAGTCTCGTGCGTGAGATGCCGCTGCCGCGCGATCCGATGGCCTGGTCAGGCCGCCGCAGGGTGCACGCCGTCTCGCTGAGAAGCAAACATTGACGATTTCGAGCACGATTGCCAAAGGAGGCATCGGATGCGCGAGGCTTCGGCTCCAACCGCCGCCCCCAGAACCCGGTACAATCCCATTCGCGGAACAGGCGCCGCCGTAGTGGCGGGGCATCCGGTGGCGGTCGCGACCGGCATGCGCATCCTCGATCGCGGTGGAAACGCGGTGGACGCCGCGATTGCGACCGCCGCCACCGTCGCCGTCGTCCGCCCGCACATGTGCGGCGTGGCGGGGGACGGGTTCTTCTTGATTTACGATGCCTCGGCGCGGCGGGTGCATGCGCTCAACGCGGGCGGCCCCGCGCCCGCCGCGGTTACGCCGGACCACTTCCGCGGCGGCATGCCGGACCGGGGCGGGATACTCTCGACCGTGCCTGGGATCCTCGACGGCTGGCGCCAGGCGCACGCGCGGTTCGGCACGCTCCCGTGGGCAGAATTGTTGCAGCCTGCGATCGAGACCGCGGAGCGAGGGTTCCCGATGTACGAATCGCTCGCCGATTGGATCGGGAAGTATCAGGACAAATACCGCGCCGACGCGGCATGCGCCGAGGTGTTGCTGCCCGGCGGGCGCCCGCCGGAGCCCGGCACACTGTTCCGGCAACCCGATCTGGCCGGCACCCTTCGCCGGATCGCCGAGCGGGGCGCACGTGAGTTCTACGAAGGCGAGCTCGCGGCGACGTTCACTCGCGGCCTCGCGCCGGCGGGCGGGCTCGTGACCGCGCGAGACCTTGCCGTGTACCGCGCGATGTGGGGCGAGCCCGTGCGAGCGACGTACCGGGGACACGTCGTCCACACGCCGCCTCCGTTGTCTCAAGGCTGGATGCTCCTGCAAATGCTGAGTGCCCTGGACGGGGTGGGTCTGGGCACGCTTCCGTACGAGCGTGGGGATCGAGTCGTGTTGCTCGCAAACGCCGTCCGCGCCGCGTTCGAGGACCGCGACCGGTGGTTCGGCGACCCGCGATGGACGGGTTTTGCGCTCGACCGCGTGCTGTCGCCGGAGCGTATCGCTGAGATCCGGGCCGGTCTGCGCGGTCGGACGCGGTCCACTGCACGGGCCGAACGTCCAGGGGACACGACGGCGCTGTCGGCGATCGACGCCGAGGGGAATGCCGTTTCGATGATCCAGAGCCTCTGGACGGATGCCGGCGTGATGATTCCCGGCACGGGCATCCTCGTGAACGGCCGGCTCAACTCCGCCAGTGCCCGGCTCGACCATCCGGACGTCGTGACGGGGGGCAAGACGCCCGTCTATACGCTCCACACGTATATGGTGACTCGCGACGATCGCCTACGCCTGATCGGTGGGACCCCCGGCGGGCACAGCCAGGTGCAGACCAATCTTCAGGTGGTGACCAACATCCTCGACTACGGGTTCAGCCCGCAGATGGCCGTCGAAGCGCCGCGTTTCCTGCTCGGCGGCACCCTCCACTACGACACGCTGTCCGCGATCTTCCTGGAAGGCCGGTTCCCGGGCGAAACGCGCCGCGAGCTCGAATCGGAGGGATACGCGGTCACGATGCTGGCGGACTGGGCCGAGATGGCCGTGGAAGGAGCGAGCCCGGTCACTGTCGGCAGCGCGAAGGTCATCGGGATCGATCCGGAAACCGGCATTCGCGCGCTCGGCGTGGATCCCCGGCGCGACGCGTACGGGGCGGTCCGCTGAATGAACGCTCGCACTTCCCCGCAGGAGGAGCACGGGATCTCTGTGAGGCCGCATCGCGCACGCGACGCGTTCGGACGCGGATGGTGCGGCAGACCATGAGCACGCCGCCGGGTGCGCTCGTGATAGCGGTGAGCCGCAGCGCGTCGCACACGTTGAGCAAGCCGAATCAGGATGCCATCCGGCTCGTGCCGGGACTGGGCGTCGAGGGTGACGCGCATTTGGGCAAGACGGTCCAGCATCGCTCCAGGGTGGCGCACGATCCGCGCCAACCCAATCTCCGCCAGGTGCATCTTATCCACGCGGAGCTCCATGACGAGCTGCGTGCTGCGGGGTTCCACGTGTCGGCCGGGCAGATGGGAGAGAACATCACCACCCGTGGCATCGATCTGCTGAATCTGCCGCCCGGCACGCGGCTGCATCTCGGCGCCACCGCCGTCGTGGAGATCACAGGATTGCGCGATCCCTGCACCCAGCTCGATCGGATCCGGCCGGGCCTCATGGCGGCCACGCTCGCGCGCGACGGGCGGGGGGCTCTCGTCCGCAAAGCCGGCGTCATGGGCATCGTCGTGACGGGCGGCGAGGTGCGGCCGGGAGACTCCATCAGCGTCGAAGTGCCGCCGGAACCGCATCGCCCGTTGAAGCCGGTCTAACGGCACGGTCGGCCGCACGAGCATCGCAAACCAGCCGGGTCCGGTCAGGCGATTGCGCGGCAGATCCGCCCGTGGGCCCGGAGCGTCCTGAACGCGTTACGTCCTACTCGACCCAGATGACGGGTACCTTGCCCCACGAGTACTGGATGCGCAGGCGCACACGCCGGCCTTCGCGCACGCGTGCGGGGGGAATCCATCGCAGCAACTCGTCGCCCCGGGTCCCGGTGCGCGGCAGGAGGTACCCCGGCCAGATTTCCTCGTAGCTGAAAAGACGCACCGCGTCGGCGATGCCGGTGACGAGTGGCGTGAGCGTCACGGTCGCGTCGACGGCGCGGACCTCCGTGCGAAAATCGGAGACGCACGCCAGCGCCGGGAGAGACACGTCCAGCGTGGCCGGGGTCTCGTTGATGACCGCCGCTTCCGTGCCGGGCATCACCCGCAGCGGCAATCCCGAGCGATGCCGGGCCTGCACCAACTGGACGAGGTGGTGGCCGCGGGCCGGGATGACGTGTGCGCGGGGGGCGCGCGCGCGCACACGTGTAAGGACCTTGACCATCGGCCAGTCGGTCAGCCACGCCGACCACATCTCACAGATGATGACATCCGGGACTTCTCTGGGCAACGCCGCCCGCAACACGTCGGCGCGGCACGGGGTGAAGTTGGGAAACTCGTGCGCCAGTTGACGCAGGTACGGGAGGGCGTCGCGGTCGACCTCGAAGCCGTAGACGCGGCGCGCCCCCGCGGTGAGCGCGTAGTAAGAAAGCGGTCCAACACCCGCGCCGAGATCGTAGACGATCCGGTCGGGCGCCGTCCGGCGAATCGCCGCGCGGTAGGCGGCGTTGCGATCGTAGTCGTTGAGCATCGACCAGTGGAATCCAAGGTCTACGGGCATGTGTGCCTCCCGAATGTCCGGCAAATGCGGGTTGCTGAATCGATGTTCATCTCAGAATCAACGAGTGTCCAAAATCCATCTAAGATGTGCCAGGACGGGGGATGGAAACCCTGCAGGGTTTGTTGGAGACGAGCGGGGGGGCATTGGGCCTCCGCCGCGGTTCGCCTTGCCGTGCCTCCAGGGGTAGCCGGTCGACGAGGCAGCTGCACACCGGTTGAGATGCCGCCCATTTGGGCAAGATACCGGTGTCACGATTTGTGGCGAAGCGAATCTACGCCAGTCGTGAAACCTCTTTGGGCACATTCGCCCAAAGAGGTTTCTTGCTCCGTTCCCTGCGAATGCTTCATGGTCCGGCGAAGCCGGGGTCGGAGCTCGAGTGTCGCGCAAGCGTTACTTGGGGACCTCCAACGGCGAGACGAACGCTTCCCGGATCCAGACGTTCGGTCCGGTGGCGAGGACGTCCCGGACTACTCGCGCCACATCGCCGGGCCGCAGCGCCCAATCCCGGCTGGCGCTACTGTGGGAGAACGCGGTCTGAACCGACCCAGGCTCAACCACGCTCACCTTGACGCCGTTCCTGCGAACCTCGAGCCCGACCGACTCCGTGAAGCCGATGACACCGAACTTCGAGGCCGAGTATGCCGCGCTCCCTGCCATTCCCAGACGCCCTGCCCCAGATGCGATATTGATGATGTGCCCTCGCCGTTGCGCCAGCAGCACGGGTAGCGCCGCCCTGGTGAAGAGAAAGACGCCGGTCAGGTTCACGTCCATCAACCGCCGCCACGCCTCGACCGGCATCTCGTGAGTTGCGCCATGCCACCCCATCCCGGCATTGTTCACAACTGCATCCAGCCGGCCGCCCCACTCGCGCGCGCGGGCGACCGCCCGCGGTGCGGTTCCCTCGTCACTCACGTCGCCCGCCACCGCCGTGGCCCGGTCGCGGCCGACCTCTTCCACGGCGCGCGTAAGATCGTCCGGCGTCCGTGCGACCAACACGAGCCGGGCGCCCGCCGCCGCAAGTTCGGTAACCACGGCGCGCCCGATGCCTCGCCCGGCGCCGGTGACGATGACAACCTGTCCACGAAGTTCTGCGTCCATCGACGCACCTCCGAACGTGATGAAAGACGCGTCCTGTCGTTCAGGCCGCCTCCTGGCTCGGGCCGGCGATCACCATTTCGCAGCGCTGCGCGGCTCCGCCCCCGGGACCAATCTAGGAGTTGCCCGAAGCAGCGCGTAATCCTTTCGGTGACGCGCGGGCCGCTGCCCGCGCGGATTGCGGGAGGTGGACCGATGCCATTGCCGTCCGTGCTCGACTTTGTGACCGAGAATGCGACGCTGTTTGGGGAGTTGAGTGACCGAATCTGGGAGACGCCGGAGCTCGGCCTGCACGAGACCAAGAGCAGCGCCACGCTGGCCAACGCGCTCGAAACCGACGGGTTCGCGGTGGAGCGGGGCGTTGCCGGCATGCCAACCGCGTTCATCGCAAGCTATGGCGAGGGATCGCCCGTCATCGCGTTGCTCGGCGAATTCGACGCCCTGCCGGGGCTCAGCCAGGAGCGCGGCGTGGCGGAGCACCGGCCGATCGTCATGAACGGTCCGGGGCACGGCTGCGGTCACAATCTGTTCGGGACGGCGGCGGCCGCGGCCGCGATGGCAGTGCGGCACGCGATCCGCCGGGGCGAAGTCAAGGGCACCGTGCGCTTCTACGGCTGTCCCGCAGAGGAGACCCTCGTGGGCAAGGTCTTCATGGTCAAGGCGGGATGCTTCGCGGACGTGGACTGCGCGCTGACCTGGCACCCGGGAAGCGGGAACCAGCTTATCACCGAGGCGCACACCGCGATGAACTCGACCCGGTTTACGTTCCACGGAGTGGCGGCGCACGCGGCGGCGATGCCGGAGAACGCCCGCAGCGCCCTGGATGCGGTGGAGTTGATGAACGTCGGGGCCAACTTCCTGCGTGAGCACGTTCACTTCTCAACGCGGATCCACTACGTCATCACGGACGGCGGGCTCGCGCCGAATGTCGTGCCGAACCGCGCGGAGGTCTGGTACTACGTGCGCGCCCCGCGGCGCGTTCAGGTCGAGGAGGTGTACGCGCGCCTGCTCGACGTCGCGCGCGGCGCGTGTCTGATGACCGGCACGACCCACGATGTTCGTCTCGTCGCCGGGTGCTACGATACGCTTCCGAACAAGACCCTCGACGGCCTGCTGCAGAGAACGATGGAGGCGATCCCGGCGCCGAAGTACACCGAGGAGGAGAAGGCACTCGCACGCCGTCTGCAGGCGACGTTTCCGGAGGGTGCGTTGCGCAAGGCGCTCGATGATCTGCGTCGGCTGGGGGTCGATCTCGGAGAGCCAGGTGCCCCGGGGACCGATCTGGTCGAGCAGATCCTGCCGCCTCCGCCGTACGGCGAGTCCGCCGGTGGGTCCACCGACGTCGGCGACGTGTCGTACGTGGTCCCGACTGCGGAGATGAGGACGGTGACAGCCCCCCTTGGGATCCCGGGCCACTCCTGGCAGAACGTGGTGAGTGTGGGCAGCCCGATCGGCCGGAGGGGGATGCAGTTCGCCGCGCAGATCCTCGCCGCTGCGACCTGCGAATTGATGAACGACGCCGATCTGGTCGCGCGCGCCAAGGCGGAACATCTGGAGGCGACTGCCTCGGCGCCGTACGTCTCGCCGGTTCGCGACGTGCCGGCCCCGGCGCTCGACCTGTAGCTCCACCGGCGCACACGCCGGCGGCGGCGTCCGGCGATCCGATCTTTCGAGCACCTGGGGGGCGCCGGGATCGGCCCGCAAAGAGGGAGGTCCAACGCGCCGGAAGTCTACGTTCACACGGTCAAAGGACGAACGCTCGAGCAGAAGCGCGCGCTGGTGAAGGACATCACCGAAGCCGTCGTGCGACACTTCGGCGTCTCCGCCGCCACCGTCGTGGAGATCGTGGAGGCGGATCCTCCCTGCAAGGCCAAGGGCGGCGTCCTCTTCAGCGAGCGCCGCCCTTAGCGCGCGCGGGGCGGACGGTGAAGGAGACCGTCGGCTCCCATGGAAGTGTGCGAGGAAGACAATGCACGGACGGAGGACATCATGACATCCGGGACACAGAGCGCCAAACTCGACCGCCAGGCAGACCTACTCGACCGGGCCGGCCGCTATCTCGCAGGTGGGGGGCTGGGTCTGTTCGTGTTGCCTCCCGAGGTCAATCTAGTGATTGCGGAGGGGCATGGGAGTCACGTAACGGACGTGTCGGGCCGGGACTTTATCGACTACCATCTGGGGTCGGGGCCGGTGCTGCTGGGGCACGCGCATCCGGAGATCGTTCGGGCGGTGCAGGGGCAGGTTGCGAAGGGCTCGACCTACTACTTCCTCAACGAGCCGGTGATTCGCTTGGCCGAGCGGATGGTAGAGGCGATTCCCTGCGCCGAGCAGATCCACTTTACGGGCTCGGGAACTGAGGCGACGTTCTTCGCGTTGCGGCTGGCGCGGGCGGCGACAGGGCGGCAGAAGGTGCTCAAGTTCGAGGGCGGCTGGCACGGGATGAACGACTATGCGCTGTGGGGAACGGTGCCGTCGCACCCGAGCGAGTATCCGGCGGCGGCCCCGGACTCGCTGGGGATCCCGGAGGCTCTACGGGGGCTGGTGCTGGTGGCGCCGTTCAACGACGCGGCGCGGGCGGCGGCATTGATCGAGCAGCATGCGTCGGAGTTGGCGGCGGTGATCGTAGAGCCGCTGCAGCGGGTGCTGGTGCCCGTGCCGGGATTTCTGGAGACGCTGCGTGAGGTGACGCAGCGGCACGGGATCGTGCTGGTGTTCGACGAGATAGTGACGGGATTCCGCATCGCATGGGGTGGGGCCCAGGAGCGGTACGGGGTAGTGCCGGACCTGGCCACCTACGGGAAGGCGATGTCGGGAGGATTCCCGATGGCGGCGATTGCCGGGGGGCAGGAAGTGATGAAGCACCTCGACGCGCGGCGGGTCGACCGGGCGCACCTGGTGTGGGCGAGCGGCACGCTGAACGGCAATCCGGTGAGTGCGATTGCGGGGGTGACGGCGCTGGACATCCTGTCGCGGCCCGGGTCGCTCGAGCATTTCCACCGCATCGGCGGCCGGCTGCGCCGGGAGATCGAGGCGCTTGGAGCGCGGCACGGTTTCGCCGTACAGACGCCGGGGGAGGACGCGGTGTTCGGCGTGCGGTTCACGGACCGGCGGCCGCTGCGGACGTGGGAGGACCTGCTCACGGCCGACAAGGACCTCAACCTGCGCTGGTCGATCGAGCTGATTCGCCGGGGGATCCTCACGAATCCCAACGAGAAGTTCTACCTTTCGCTGGCCCACACCGATGCCGACGTGGACCGGACGCTGGAGGCGTGCGACGAGGCCTTCAAAGCGATTGAAGAGTGACCGCGATGTCTGACCGCCTAACCCCGGTACACGCGGACGCCGCTCCCGGCACCGGCACGACGTCCGGGAGCACCGCCTACACCGACTGGCAGTTCGCGACCAGCGCGACCCGGCCCATTATCCGCGGGCGATCGCTCGTGGTTGCCTGCGGACATTATCTGGCGGCCGCCTCGGGGATGCGCATGCACGCTCTCGGCGGCAACGCGTTCGATGCCGGCGTGGCGATGGTCTTTGCACAGTCGGTGCTGGAATTTCAGAGCTTCGGGTTCGGCGGCGAGGTTCCGATCCTCCTGTACGATGCACACGCGCGCCAGGTGGCGGTCATCGACGGCAACACGCGCGCGCCCGCGGCGGCGACGATCGAGTGGTTCCGCACGCGGGGCATCACCCTGATCCCTGGCGACGGGTTCCTGGCAGCCGGCGTCTGCGCAGTTCCCGATGCACTGATCACCGTGCTCGACCGGTACGGCCGCCTGACGCTCGAGCAGGTGCTCGGCCCCGCGATCGAGCTGGCCTCGGGCGGATTCCCGATGTACGAGGGGATGTTGCGGTCGATCGTCGAGAACGAGGCACGGCTGCGCGACTGGCCCACATCGACGGCACTGTTCCTCCCCGGCGGCCTTCTTCCGGCGCTCGGTGATACCTGGCGCAACCCCGACCTCGCGCGCACGTTCGAGCGCCTCGTGGACGCCGAGCGGGCTGCGAGATCACTCGGCCGGAGCGCGGCGCTCGGAGCGGCACGGGACTGTTTCTACCGGGGGCCGATCGCCCGTGAGATCGTGGCCTACCAACGCGAGACCGAGATCCGAGACGCGAACGGCGTAGTCTCGAGCGGCCTCCTCACGGAGGACGATTTCACGGAGTTCCGCGGTCGCGTCGAGTCTCCGGTGTCGTTCACCTATCGCGGGTACGAAGTGCACAAGTGCGGGCCCTGGTCACAGGGGCCCGTGTTCCTCCAGCAACTGGCGCTGCTCGAGGGGCTCGACCTCCGGGCGCTCGGGCACAACTCGGCAGATTATATCCACACGGTCATCGAGGCAACCAAGCTCGCCATGGCCGACCGCGAGCGCTATTACGGCGATCCGGATTTTGTCGACGTGCCGCTCCGCGGGCTCCTGTCGAAGGCGTACGCCGACGCGCGTCGCGCGTTGATCGATCCCGGCGTGGCGTCGGCCGAGCTACGTCCCGGCGACCCGTATCCGTTTGAGGGCCGGACCGCGCCACCCAACCATGTACCCGTGGAGGGACGGGCGTGGAGCGGGGGCACGACCGGGACCCGGGCCGTGGACGCCGACGGGAATATGTTTTCCGCGACCCCGAGCGGCGGCTGGTTCCGCAGCTCCCCGGTGATCCCCGGGCTTGGATTCAGTCTCGGCACACGCATCCAGATGTTCTGGCTGCACGATCCAGCCCACCCTGGCGCGCTCGCGCCCCGGAAACGACCCCGCACGACGCTGACGCCATCGCTCGTGACGCGGGAGGGCCGCCCGCATCTCGTCTTCGGCACACCCGGGGGCGACCAGCAGGACCAATGGACCCTGCAGTTCTTTCTCAACATGGTCGACTTCGGCATGGATGTGCAGGACGCGATCGACGCACCGAGTTTTCACACCAGCCATATGCCGAGCTCGTTCTATCCTCGACAGGCCAAGCCGAAGGAACTCGTGATCGAGCGGCGCGTGCCCGAGACGGTGCTCGACGAACTCCGCGCGCGGGGTCACGAAATCCGTGTCACCGGCGATTGGAGCCTCAACTATACGACTGCGATCCGGTACGATCCGGAACGCCGATTGATCGAGGGTGGGGCGAGCTCGCGCGGAGAGCGTAACTACGCGATCGGTTGGTAGCAAGCTACAAGGACCGGGAACGTGGCGACGGCCCCGAGTTCGCGGCCGCAGGCCGGCGGTGCTTGCGCGTGCCACGCTAGCCTGCGTCGCTTGCCCGCAGACCCGGGCCACTCCTGAAGATGCCCCGGCTCCACCGGAGTTCGGGGATCGGGGACGCCGTTTCGCGACGGCGTCCCCGTCGATCAGGAAGTCAGGCGGACGCGTCGCCCTTCTTCCCAGAGGTCCGAGCGCGGCGGTGGCGGCCTACCACTGCCGCGCTCGATGTCACTCCCTTCGAGCGTCTTGCTCCGGTTCCGCGGCGGCGTGTTCCCCGGTTGCGCCGGCGGCGTCGGTCGCCGATTCGGCCGGACTCCGGGGAGGGGCGCCGGGTGCCGGTGCGAGAGTGTCCGATCCCGCGGCCGATGGAGCCGAATCCGTAGGCGCCGGGGTCGCGTGCGGCGCGGGTGACCCCGGTCCGCGGCGCCTCCGCCCACTGCCCGAGACCAGCACGTACAGGACCGGAATGAAGAAGATGCCCATCACCGTCGCCGCGGTCATGCCGCCGACGACACCGGTGCCGAGCGAGTGGCGGGAGTTCGCCCCCGCGCCGTGGGCGAATACCATGGGCATCGCGGCGCAGATAAACGCCATTGACGTCATGAGGATCGGCCGGAGCCGCAGTTGCGCACCGGCGATGGCGGCGTCCACCACCGACAATCCCTGGCGCTCGTGCTGCTCCTTGGCGAACTCGACGATCAGGATCGCGTTCTTCGCCGTGAGACCGATGAGCATGACCAATCCGATCTGCACGTAGACGTCGCTGAGGACGTCCCGGAACAGGATCCCGCGAATCAGGATGGCCGCGAGCGAGCCGAACGCCGCGATCGGCACGCTGAGCAAGACGCTCAACGGAATGGTCCAGCTCTCGTAGAGTGCCGCGAGGAGCAGGAACACGAGCACGAGCGCGAGCATGAAGATCAGCGCCTGAGTTCCCCCAGCCTGTTTCTCCTGATAGGCCAACCCCGTCCACTCGTAGCCGTACCCAGCCGGAATCGCCGTGCGCGCTACCTGTTCCATGGTGTCGATCGCTCGCGCGGAGCTGGCCCCGAACGGAGCCTGCCCGTCGATCTCTGCGGCGTAGTAGCCGTTGTAGCGGGTGATCGTCGCCGGACCGGTGTCCGGCGTGACCGTGACGAGGGTGCTGAGCGGCACCATGCCGCCGCTTGCTGCTCGTACGTACAGCTCCCCGATGTTCCCCCCGGTCATCCGGAACGCCGGCTCGGCCTGGATCATGACCTTGTAGACCCGTCCGAAGAGGGTCACGTTGTTGATCTGCAGACCTCCGAGGAACGCGGACAGGCTGTTGTACACGCTGTCCAGCGACACCCCGAGGGTCGCGGTCTTGTCCCGATTGACGACGACGTTGTAGCGTGGTGTCGTCGTGCGAAGACCGGTCGAGAGCGAGGTGACCTCCCGGTGCGTGCTAGCGGCGGCGATGACGCCCTGCGCCACCCTCGCGAGCGCGTTGATGTCGCCGGTGCCGTTGCGGTCTTCCGCGATGAACTGGAACCCGTTGACGTTGCCTTCTCCCGGCAGCGGCGGGAGCGGGAATGCGAACCCGATCGCCTCCGGGTACTTGGCGAACTCGGCGTTGGCGCGCAGCAGGAGCGGAAAGAGCTGCTGGTTCGGAGCTCGACGCTCGCCCCACAGCTTGAGCACGACGAACATAGCAAAGGCGTTGGAGTTGATGACGCCGCCGCCGAGAATGTCGTAGCCTCCGACCGTGATGATCTGATCGACGCCGGGCAGGGTCCGCAGATATTGCTCGGCCTTTCGCTCCACCGCCTCGGTGCGGTCCTGCGTAGCCCCGTCGGGCAGACGGAACGCCGAGACAAAGAACCCTTGGTCCTCGATCGGCACGAACGTCGACGGCAGGATGTGCAGGATCTCGAAGGCGATCACCGCGACCATCGCGAGGGCGGCGAGCATGAGCCAGCGTACGCGGATCGCCCAGCGGAGCAGCCGGATGTACAGGCCGGTGCCCCAGGAGAAAAACGCGTTGAACCCTGTGAAGAACCAGGCGAGCGGTCCCCGATGGGCGGTGTGGGGCTGAAGCAGGAGTCCGCACAGCGCTGGCGTCAGCGTGAGCGCCACCATCCCCGAGAGCGTGACGCTCGACACCAAGGTCAGGGCGAACTGCCGGTACAGCTGGCCGCTGAGGCCGCCGATGAACGCGGTCGGCAGGAAGACGGCGTCCAGTACGAGCACGATCGCGATAATAGGGGCCTGCACCTGGCGCATCGCCGCCTCGGCGGCGGCCATGGGCTCGAGCCCATGCTCGATGTGACGCCCGACCGCCTCGACGACCACGATGGCGTCGTCGACGACGAGCCCGATCGCCAGCGTCAGGGCGAACATCGTGAGGATGTTGACGGTGAAGCCGAATGCATTGAACATCGCAAACGTCCCGATGAGGGACACCGGGATGGCGAGCATCGGGATGAGGGTGCTCCGGGCGTTGCCGAGAAAGAGGGTGACGACGGCGAGCACGAGGAGCACCGCGAGCCCGAGCGTGCGCAAGACGTCGTTGAGCGCCGCGGTGATGAAGAGCGTGGTGTCGAACGCCACCTCGGCGGTGAGCCCCGGCGGAAACTGCTTGGAGAGGCTGGCGAGCGCGGTGCGCACCCCCTGAGACGCCGCCAGCGCGTTCGATCCCGGGCTCTGTAAGAGAAGGATCACGGCGGTGGGGTGGCCGTTCCGCCAGCCGCCCGTGCTGTAGTCCTGAGCCCCAAGCTCTGTGGTCGCCACGTCACGCAGGCGCACGACGGTCCCGTCGGGCAGCGTGCGTACGGCGATGTTGTCGAGCTGGCTCGGGTTCGCCACCTGTCCGTTCGAGGTCACCATGTACTGGATCTGCGTGCCCGGCACGTCCGGGCGCTGCCCGAGCGATCCGGTCGGGGCGATCACGTTCTGAGACATGATCGCATTCGAAACGTCGCCCGATGTCAACCCGAGGGCAGCCAGCCGGTCCGGACGCAGCCAGGCGCGGAGCGCGTAGCTTCGCTGCGGGAAAATGAAGTAGTCGCCTATCCCGGGCACGCGGAGGAACGGGTCTATCAAGTGGAGCAGCGCGTAGTTGGAGAGGAACGCCGCATCATAGCTGTCCTGCGGCGAGTACACCGCGATGCCCATCAAGAAGTTCGGCGACGCTTTGCGCACCGTGAGGCCGTAGTTGTTTACGGCGGCGGGCAGGTTGGCAGAGGCCTGGCTGACGCGGTTCTGTACCGCCACGGCGTCGATGTCGGGGTTGGTGCCGAGGCGGAAGGTAACGGTCAACGTGTACTGCCCGTTGGACGTGCTCTGGGACTGCATGTAGAGGGCGTCCGGTGTCCCGTTGACGGCTTCCTCGATCGGCACGGCGACGTTCTGGGCGACGACCTCGGCACTCGCGCCGAGGTACACGGTGCTGACAGTGACGGTCGGGGGCGCGATGTTCGGGTACTGCTCGCGCGGCAGCGTGGTATAGGACAGGGCGCCGACGATGACGACCAATATCGAGATCGACATCGCGAAGATCGGGCGGTGAATGAAGAAGCGGCTCAGCACGACCGAATCCTTATCCGCCGGCGCCGGGGAGCGGGGGCGCGGGCCGAAGCTCCGGCGTTACCCGGATGCCGGGCCGGATCTTCTGCAGGCCCTCCACGACCACGCGCTCGCCCGGGCGCAGTCCGCTCTGCACGACGAGGAACTGGCCATAGGTCGCACCATCCGCGATAGACCGCACGGAGATGGTGTTGTCGGACCCGACGACGAACACCGTGTTGACTCCCTGAATCTGCTGCACCGCCACCTGGGGGACGAGGACGGCATCGGGCTGGTTTCTCAACGTGACGCGTACGCGGGCGTACATGCCGGGCCGGAGGAGCCCGTCCGGATTGGGAAACAGCGCCTGCACGATGATCGTCCCCGTCTGGGGATCCACCGCGCGATCGAGGGTGCGGAACGTGCCCGAGTGCGGATAGGCGCTCCCATCGGCGAGGATGAGCTGGAAAGACGGGACTTGCAACGGATTTGCCCCGGTGCGGGCCGCCTCCGTCGAGGCACGCTTGATCAGTCCGAGGAACGTCACTTCACTCAAGTGAAACTGCGCGACGATGGGATCGACCGATGACATCGTGGCGAGCTC
>DASPUZ010000203.1:0-18185 GCA_035622635.1 bacterium
CACACGTGCCTGGCCACGAGGTCGCTGTCGCCGGTCAGGATCTTCACCGTCACGCCGTCCCGCCTCAGTGCGGCCAGCGTCTCCAGGGCGTCTGGAAGCGGCGGGTCATTGAACGCTAAGAAGCCAGCGAGCACCAGTTCCCGTTCGTCCGCGGGCTCGTAGTCCTGTTGCGCCGGGACCGCGCGATAGGCGACGGCCAGCACGCGGAACCCGTCCGCGGTCAACTGCTGATACGTGCGCTCGATCGTCGGGCGCGCCGCCGCATCGAGCGGCCGTTGCTGCCCATCCGCCTCGTAGGCGATCGTCTGGGCCAGCATGTCCTCGAACGCTCCCTTGGTGATCAGGAGATCTTCGCCCGCATGATCGACCACGACCGAGAGGCGCCGTCGCTCGAAATCGAACGGAATCTCGCCAACTTTCCGGTACCCGGTCCCGCCGACCCCGGCATCGCCGTGATCGGCGCCGTTTGCCGGCGGCCGCGCCGCACTGTTCAAGATCGCCGCATCCAACGGGCTCTTGATCCCCGTTTGGAACGCGCTGTTGAGCGATGCCAGCAGCAAGACGCGATCTGAGGACTGGCCAAGAGGATCCAGGTGCTGACTCAACACCATCTGTCCGCTCGTCAGCGTGCCGGTCTTGTCGCTGCAGAGAATATCGATGCTGCCGAAATTCTCGATCGACGGCAAGTGCTTGACGATCACCTTGCGGCGCGCCAGCTGCAGGGCGCCCTGTCCCAGCGTGACCGCCATGATCATCGGCAGGTTCTCAGGCGTCAGGCCGACGGCCAGCGAGACCGCGAACAGGAACGATTGCAGCGCGTTCTGATGGCGGATGCCGGTGGCCAAGAAGACAAACAGCACCAGGAAGAAGACGGTCCGCATGATGAAGAGGCCGAAATGGCGCGTGCCGCGATCGAACTCGGTCTCCGGCGCCCGCGCCGACAGGCGGGCCGCGATGTCTCCAAACGCGGTGGCCCGGCCGGTCGCCACCACGACCGCCCTCGCGCTGCCGGTCGCGACCGATGTCCCAAGCCACAGCATGTTCTGCGCGTCTTGGCCCGGCGCGCTCGCGGACCCCAGGGCCGCCTTGTCGACCGGCATCGACTCACCGGTCAGGGCGGCCTCTTGCACGTGGAGGTACTGCGCCTCGATCAGTTGGGCATCCGCCGGAACCAGGTCCCCCGCCGACAGGCGGATGACGTCTCCGGGCACGACCTCGCGCCTCGGGACCTCCTGCCAGCGGCCGTCGCGCAGCACGGTTGCCGTCGGGGCAACCTGCGCCTGGAGGCGAGCGGCCGCCGTTTGTGCCCGGTAGGTTTGGATGAAGTTCAGGCCTACGCTCATCAGCACGATCACGATGATGATCGTGGCGTCGACGCGGTCACCCAATATGCCGGAGATGATCGCGGCCAGGAGCAGGATCACCACGAGCGGGTTCGCGAACAGCAATAGGATCTGCAGGAGAAAGTTGTCGCGCTTGACAGACGCCGGGTCGTTCGGGCCAACCTCTGCCAAACGCGTGCGGGCCTCGGCGCCCGTCAGCCCCCGCTCCGAGGTGTGCAGACGTTCGTAGACCCCGGCGAGCGACTCCCGCTTGACGCCGGTCGGCTTACTGCTTGGGGGAGCAATGCTCATCGTTGCTCCTCCCGGTGACCGCATGGTCTGCACTTCGCGATCGAACCCAGCGGCGACCCTCTACCGCCTACCAGGCACCGATCAGCAGAAGGAGCAGGGCCTCGGCTGGCGGAGCTCCTCCAGAAAACGTCTCCCAGAGCCGCTCCGGCTTCTTGACGCGCATCTGATTCGGATTGACTCGGTCGAGAGGCCGCTCGGCCTCTTCGGTTTGGAGCCCGGATGTCCGCCGAGACCTCAAATTCGCGCGTCCGATAAACGGCCACACCCGGGGCGGTGGGGATTGCAACGCTCATCGGTGTCCAGCCCCCGCATCGCCTGCCTTGGCAAAGTCGATGAAGCCCCGCTCCACGTTCGTCCCGACCAATTGGACGCTCACCCGGTCTCCAACATCGAGCCCCTGGAACCCGCGCACCACTTTCCCCTCGATCGGAGGACTGGCAATGCGAACCCAGGTGCCCTTCTCCGATGCGCCCGTGACGACCCCATCGAACCGTTCGCCGATCCGGTGCTCCAGCAGCAGCGCGGCGGCGGATTTGTGCACCTGCCGCTCGACCTTCTTCGCATTGTCCTCCTGGTCCGTACAATGCTGGGCGAGCGATTCTAGGTCGGCGATGCCGTACGGAGCGGACGTGCCCGCCATCGCGGACTTGAGAAGCCGCTGCGTCAGCAAGTCGGGGAAGCGCCGGTTCGGGGCCGTAGAATGCGTGTATGCGGTGACGGCCAGCCCGAAGTGCGCCCCCGGGGCGCGACCAGGCGCCTCGACGGCGTACTCGCCCCGTCCCAGCAACTTGATGACGCTCAGCGACAAGTCTGGAAATCGCGATGGATCAGCCTGCTGGCGCTTGACGAGGAACGTTTCCAGCGCGGCCGCATCGGGTGCCGCGGGCAGGTGTTCGCCGTACGCCGCCGCGAGCTCGACGATTCGATCCCACCGCTCCGGAACACCCAGCACCCGACGAAACGCCGGAACCCCTCTGGCTTCCAAATAGCGTGCCGTCACCCCGTTCGCCGCGATCATGAAGTCCTCGATCAACGCATCCGCCCGGGTCGGTTGCACCGGCTGAAGATCCACGAGCACGTCTTGGGTGAAGACGGCTCGCGCGTCCGTCGTCTCAAGCGTCAGGGCGCCGTGGTGGAATCGCCGCGCTCGCAGCGCTTGCGCGACCCGGTCCTGCAGCCGCAATTGGTCCCCCAGCCCGGGAACGGCTGCAACTTTCGGGGGTACCGGCCCGTGTCCGGCGAACCACGCGGCCACGCCGCCGTATGTCAGTTTCCCGTGGTTGCGCACCGCCGCCCGATAGACGTCCGATGCCACGACGGCACCGGCCGAGTCGACCACCATCTCGACCACGACGGCCAACCGATCCTTGTCCTCTCCGAGCGAGGTCAGGTCCGTCGACAGCCGCTCGAGGAGCATGGGAAACACCTGGGCGACAGTGTAGACCGACGTGGCGTTGTGTTGCGCATGCGCGTCACTCGCCGAGGCCTTCCCCACGAGCGCGTCCACGTCGGCAATCGCGACGAGGACCTTCACCCGGCCATCGGCCAGGGGCTGGGCGACCGTGAGCTGGTCGAGGTCGAGCGAATCGTCGTTGTCGATGGACAGCCATAGCAATCCACGCAGATCGCGGACCGACGGGGCCAGTACCGCGGCAGGTCCCGCGATCGCCGCCACCTCCGCGAGCACGGCGGGACCGAACTCCGACAGGAAGCCGCGGTCGGCCATCGCGCGCTGAGCAACCGTCTGCAGGGTGCGGCGGCTCGACACGGCGATATCAGGCATCCCGCCCGTTTCGCGCTTGGCATCTTTCCCCGAAGATGTCGAAGCCAACGTCCACCTCGTCACCCGACTGCTCCGCGTGAGCTCACGACGGAGGTCGTTTGCCTCTGCGTATAGAATAGCGGCACGGCAGTGCCGTTTCATCAATCTCGGATAGAGTCGCTGGCTAGATTTTGGGATTCCGCCGGTGGAACTGACGGCGAGGCGCTCGGACGTCAGCGGGGCGAAGGGGTAGCCGATCGGCCACGGTGCCGCGGGGCCGGGTGGTTCATTACGCCGTACATGACAGCGTTCGGGCTCGGGGCATGTCCCGCTCCGGCGGATCTGACGAGCACGAGGCGGGCAATAGAACGCATGTAGAGCCCATTCGGGTTCGCCGCCTGCCGGCTGATCTCGCAGGGGCAAAGTTCCGTCCCGGGCCTCCATCCAGGACAGATGAGTCTATGCCCCACGACCCATACACTGGACGTGGAAGAATCCGATTGATTGCTGAGGCCGACATGGACTGCTCCAAGCACCGCAACTTCGACCGAACAGAGGACGCGCTCGCGAGCGCGGTCGGCCGGGCCACGCGGACCGACGGAGGCATGATGAGAGCGCTCGGACGCCTGCCCGGCAGCTTCCCGACACCCAGCGCCGGAGAATCTGTGGTAAGGGCGGGGGGCGTGAGTTCGCACGCGGATGCGTGGCTGCCGTGAGCGAGAACGACGCGCGACCCGTTCCAACGTCGGCGGGAAAGTACGTCCCAGCCCATCCTCAGCGTCGCTGTGTGCCGCTGCCGTGGCAGTGCCCCAAGCCGGCGGACGAGGACGCGGACGCCTCGCGTCGCGTTCAGGCGATTCTGGACAGCCCGAGTTACCGCCAAGCCGATCAAGATACCGCGTTTCTCAACACAGACGACGCCCGAGGCCTGCGGTTGCAGATCGACTACCTCAAGGCGGAATTGCTGCTCGAGCAGCATCAGGTCCGCCATACGATCGTCGTGTTCGGGAGCACCCGCATTCCCGAACCGATGGCGGCCCAACGGCGCGCGGAGGCGTTGCGGCAGAAGGAGGCACGGAACCCCGATGACGCCGATCTCCGTCGACGCCTCAGCGTAGCCGAACGCCTCCTGGCCAACAGCCGCTACTACGACGTGGCCCGCGAGTTTGGACGCCTGGTGGGGGCGACCGCCCAAGACTCCGGCAACGAACGGGTCCTGGTCATGACCGGCGGTGGGCCCGGCATCATGGAGGCGGCCAATCGCGGAGCCTTCGACGCCGGTGCCAACTCAATCGGCCTGAACATCACCCTGCCACACGTCCAGTATCCCAATCCCTACATTACGCCGGACCTGTGCTTTCGCTTTCGCTACTTCGCCTTGCGCAAACTCCACTTTCTCCTTCGGGCCCGCGCGCTGGTGGCTTTCCCTGGCGGCTACGGGACACTCGATGAGCTGTTTGGAACCCTGACGTTGGTCCAAACGCGCGCCATACGTCCGGTCCCGATCGTGCTCGTGGGGGAACGCTACTGGAGGCGCGCCGTCGACGTGCACTTCCTCGTGGACGAAGGAATGATCGACCGGGAGGACCAAGAGCTCTTTTGCTACGCTGAGACTGCGCCGGAAATCTGGAACACCATCCTCGCCTGGCACCGGGCCAACGGAACGCCACTATTCCCGGCGGCGTAGGGGACGGTGTTAGCCGACGGGAAACCTCGTCGGCAAGGCTTCAGGGGAAGGCGGCAGCGACGGCAACGGTGCCGCGTGCCGGCCTTCAGGAAAGATGTCACCAACGACGCCGCGACGGAGAACGCCATCCATCCGCCCGGCGGGAGATCTTGTCCGCGTCTCAAAGACCCCCCGTCGGGCGAGGGCACGGGGAGAGGAGACCGGTCCGCCTCCGCACCCCGGTCCCTGCGTTCACGCCACCCGAAATCCTGCTGCCGGTCAGGCGAATTCGAGTCGCCTGATCGCTTCGGCCGATGTCTTCAGCGTAACGTGGTCGGTGACGGACCCGATCAAGCTGGCGGGGATCGTCGTGTCGTGCCGAAATAGATGCCCGCGCCTTACGACGATCCATGTGATCATGTGCGAAGCGGGATTGACACCCACTGATTCCACGTCACCGATGTGCTGGCCGACACTGTCGTAGACGCGCGTTCCGACGCCAATATCGGGAGCCGGGGCATCCCGTGCGCTGTCCATGTCCACGACATAGGCGGGTGTCCCCGATGTGGCCGCCGACGTCCGCATGAAGGGCATCACCGCTTCCTCCCAGCCGCCTCCTGCGACCATGAAGAAGGCGCGTTCATCGAATCCCACTGGCATATCCCAGTGGTCGGGCATGGGACGGAGAGGTTCTGCTGGGAAGAGCGGTAGGTTCTCGAGGTCCGAAGCCGGGATGCCAAGCTGGACCGCGTGATCGACCTTGGCGACCTTGCTAATTGGCACGACGATCTCCCGGCTCCTCAGCACCCCTTGATGCACGACAACTCCGGTCACCTCTCGGGTTTCCCCATGCAGGACGATGTAGCGCACCGTTCCGACGGCATTCCCCTCCGCATCGATCACCTTCGTGCCGAATGGAACAAGCATCACCATCTCCCCCTTCCTCGGAGTTGACAGCAGACATCCCAGCGGGCGGCGCCGTACCATCGGCATAACCAAAATCCCCGAGACGCGCAGGTCAGATGTGATGTCTGCTTCATCATCATACATCGCCTTCGGCGCCAGACCCGCGTCCGGCGGCGTTCGCGACTGACGGCGCGACGCGTCGAACGCTCTTAGCCCGATCGGCCGTGGTCTCCTCCATGCTCGGCATGCCCCGCGCGCCGAGCCCCGCCCCGACTACACCTCACTGCAGATGGGCCGCCCGACGCCGCCCGTGCTTCGCCTCCGTCTCGTGCGATTGGGACCCTGTTCCACAGACCCGTCCGTTGCCTTTCAGTAGCCGTCGCACGAATCGTAACGGCATGCGGCGGGACAGTCATCTACCTCGGAGATGGAGTCGACGATGGATCTTTCGTTCGTCCACGCCAGAGCGCGCTCCTGCGGGCAGCGGGGATCGTCGCCGCGCCGGCCCGACGCACCGCGTTGAGGCCACTGGTCAACTCGGCGCGCGGCAGCGGCACCCGCACGGGGTTTGGGAGGCCTTCGGGCGTGATACCGAGCACGTGCGAACGCACCTCCCTGCCTCTACCCAGACACGCAACTCATCCGCCGTGCCCGGCCTGCGATATGGCCGCACTCGGCCAACCACCGGCCGTGAGAATCTATCCTCTGCATCCATCCTGGATGGATGCGTCTCGCCCGAAGCGGACCTACGCTGATTGCGAAGATACCATATGAACGCCAACGGGAGGGGGACACATGGACAACTTTGTGGTCGCGGTTTTTCCGACGGAAGAGAAGGCGTACGAGGGCACACGGGCGCTGAAGGATCTTCACGCCGAAGGCTACCTGGTAGTTTACGCCATGTCCGTCGTCACGAGGGGCGTCGACGGCAAGCTGCGCGTGAACGAGACCGCGGCTTCAGGGCCGCTCGGCACCGGCGTCGGCGCCCTAACCGGCGGATTGGTAGGACTCTTCGGCGGCCCGGCGGGGGCTGCGCTCGGCCTCGCGGGCGGGGCACTGTTGGGGAGCTGGGCAGATCTTTTGGATCTGGGCGTGGACAGGGACTTCGTCGACAAGGTCTCCGAGCAACTCGGTCCGGGCAAGAGCGCCGTCGTGGCCGAGGTCGAGGAACAGTGGGTCACGCCCCTCGACACCCGCATCCAGGCGGTCGGCGGTACGGTGCTGCGCCAGCAGCGGGTCGATTTTGAAGCCGACCAGATCCGACAAGCCGTGAAGACCCGCGACGCGGAGCTCGCGCAAGTCGAGGAAGAGTACCGCCAAGCCCAAGAAGCGGATAGAGCCGCGCTGCAGGCAAGGATCAACGATGCGCGGGCGAAGCTCCGATCAGCCCGGGAGCGGGCTAAGGCGAAGTGCGACCGGATGAAGCAGGAGGTCGACGCGAAGATCCAAGCGCTTCAGGAGCATCACGCCCAGGCGAAGGCCGACGCCAAGGCCAAACGTGAGCAACGCATGGCCGAACTTCGCGCGGACTACGAGCAACAGGCCGATGAGCTGGCCAAGGCGGCCGCGCGGATAGACGAGGCCCTGAAGCCGTGATGTGATCGTGCGAGGACTCGAGCTCGCCGTCGAGGCCGGCGTGGCGGCCTCGTGTAGCTGCGGTCATGACGGGAAATCACGGAGGACACGCGATTCGTTCAGTCGTCAGGCTGTGCCCGCGTTGATTCGCCAAAGTATCGGCGGCTGGGGCGGGGCACGGCGTCGCAGGCCGGGGCCACGATGGAACGGTCCGCGGCCTGCGGCCCACGGCAAACCGCTCATCGACGATTCAGTGAGTACCGACGGCGTGAAAGCCCAGATCGTAGTCAGTCGTCGGTCGCGAATGCGGTGGCAGCGAGAACGGACGTGATATAGCCGTGAGCGCATCGTCGAGCTGCGGCGTGCCGTTCGTCCCAGGAAGCGGTTCGAGCAGAGACAGCATGCGCTGGGCAGACCCGGTGATTCGCACGTCCGAGCTTGTTCGGCGCTTCGGCCAGATGACCGCCGTAGACCACGTTTCCCTTGAAGTCCGACACGGCGAGATCTTCGGCCTCATCGGCCCCAATGGGGCCGGAAAGAGTACTATGATCAAGATCCTCACGACCCTCCTACCGCCTACCTCAGGCCGAGCCCAGGTGGTGGGTTTCGACATCGTGGCACACGCTCCGCTGGTGCGCCGGCGGATCGGCTACGTTCCGCAGCTCCTGTCTGCCGACGGCTCGCTCACCGCATATGAGAACCTGTTGCTGTCAGCCCAGCTCTATAATGGTGGTCGTCCCACGAGTGGGCGACCCCACACCGCTGATCGGCCCGGAAGCGCAAGATTATGCGCAGGACCGCAGCTTCATTCGTCGGATACGCATGGTTCTGGTCTACCGCGAGTCTGCAGAACCGGAGTATCCCGAGATCCGTGTGCATTCGATGCGAGAGGTCCTCGAGGAGGTGCTGGGCGGACAGACTCCCCGGCGAGTAGGGATCGTCGGATGGACGACAATGCCCGTTTCCATGTGCCTCGCCGTTCGCGAGGCGGTCCCGAACACGGAACTTATCAAGGCCGACGACCTGATCGCGGAGATGCGCAGCACGAAGAGCGAAGCTGAGATCCGACTCCTGCGCGAGGCTGCGGCTATCGGAGAGAAGGCGATCGGGCGCATCGTGGACGCAATCCAGCCAGGCATGACTGGGTTGCAGGTGGTTGGCGTCGCGTAGCAGGCGATCTACGAGCTCGGCGCCGAGTACGAAGGCATGCCGCAGTATGTCTTCGGAGGCCGGCCGATTTCGCTTGGCCCGATGACTGCCGACGTGCGGCGGCTTGCGGAGTTTGCACGCGACGCCGCCCGCCGGACGGTGGAGTGGATGCGAACCAGGAGGCCGGCCAAAACCGTGGCCACGCGCTATTACGACCTTGTGCGCGGGGCGGGATTCGGCGACTGCCTTGTGTACGGACCGCGCCACGGCCTCGGGGTGATGGAAGTTGAGCGGCCGTGGGTGGAGACCACCTCGGAGTACGAACTCGCCCCCAACATGACCTTTCAGATCGATACGTTCCTTGCGCGGGCCTGACTTTGGGGTGCCTGGGAGGACGGCCTGCGTGTTACGGACGACGAGCCCGCACTCTTCTCGGGTGGATCTCTGCCCATTATCGAAGTCTGAACAGACGCCTTTGGGGTGGACCGTCTCGGACGTGAACTGAAGGCACAGAGGAGTCAGGAGTCCGGCACTTCGCTGGCCGCTTAGTGTGCGCCCGCCAGTACCGTTCTCGCGTGGGCAAACGTCCTGCTCGCCCGTCCGGGTACGGGCGGAGCGGGGAAACGCAGGGTGTCCGTCGCGACCCCACGCGCTGGCTCCCAGTGCGCTGGGCTCGCCTGGTACGAGGGTGCATTCGTCGCGGGATCACGGCCCTTGCGTGAGGCGGACTTAGATCGTGCTGCGGCGTCCCCGGGTCATGATCGCTCCAAGACTCAAGCGAAACACCGTGGGGTCCGTAACGATAGCCGCACGATCCGCGGACAGAGGGTCCGGGTTTCCTGTGGTGCCGGCGGCATTTTGCCTACGAACATCAGTTTGACAAGTCTGCTCCAGCACGTGTTTGCCCCGGCAAATCCCTTCCAGGAGGAGGATTTGCGTTTCGAATTGTGAAAAATGATATCACAAAATGAAATCATCTGAGAACGTGCTCAAGACCTTGAATCGCGCGGTCGAACTGCTCGCCGTCATGCGCCCCGATAGGCAGGCGGACTGGAGTATTGCTGAGTTGCGGGAGCAGACGGGGTGCCACCCGGCGACCTTGCACAGGTGGCTATCAACGTGGATGCGGGTGGGGTTCGTCACCCAGGACCCGGCGACTCGGCGGTACCGGCTCGGCATCCGGCTCATGGAGCTGGGACTGGCAGTCTGGCAGTCCATCGACATCAGGCGGGTGGCACTTCCAGCGATGCGCAAGCTGGCGACGGACACCCAACAATCGAGCTACTTGACTATCCGGGACGGATTCGAAGGAGTGCTCGTGGAGAAAGTGGACAGTCCAGCCCCCCTTCGGCAACACGACCCGATCGGGATGAGATTTCCCCTTCACGTGGGCTGTTCCAGGAGAGTGCTGATTGCTTACCTGGCGCCCGACGAGTTAGCGCCAATCCTCGAAAATCTGGATTGGCGCCAACTGGCGTCCGGCACGATCACAACCCGGCCGCGTTTGTTGGACGATCTCGCCGCCATCCGCCGCAATGGCTATGGGGTCAGCTTTAGCGACGTGAGAGACGGGACCGCCGGAATCGCTGCGCCCGTGTGGGACCATAACGAGGAAGTGATCGCATCTCTCATGGCCACGGGAGTGGAACGGGATTTCCGGGAGAACGGGGGGGTGATAGCTCAAGCCACAATCTTGGCAGCCAGGGAGGTGACGCGTCTTATTGGGGGCCACCCTCGGGCGCCGTCACAGGTAGAGCAGTCCCGCGAAGGGGGGGAGTGACTTGTCACGTCTGCGGTTGATGAGCAGTGCGGTGGTTGTCGTCCTGATAGCGTGCAGTATTGGTGCGACCACAGCGCCACGGCCTACAGCCGCCGCAAGCCCGCCGACACCGTCGGCCTCAGGCGGCACCCTGGTCTTCGGTCTTTCTTTGGAACCTCCGAGTCTCGACCCGCAAGTTGACAGCGGCACCGCGGCCCTCACCGTCAAGCTTCAGCTGTACCGTGGGCTGGTCGCGTTCTACAACGGCGGCAAGATTGTCCCCGAGCTGGCTGAATCCTGGAAGCAGGAGAGCCCAACCTCCTGGGTTTTCAACCTACGCAGGGGAACCAAGTTCAGCAACGGGGACCCCGTGACAACCGACGATGTGGTGTACTCCTTCCAGCGCATCCTCGACCCGAAGACAGGAGCACGTTTTCGGACTCAACTGTCCGCCATTGACAAGGTTGAGGCCGTCGGCCCCAGCACCGTCCGGTTTACCCTGAAGCAGCCCGTCGCCACCTTCTTGGAGTTACTGGCTCTTCCCGAGCAGGCGATCGTGGACCAGAAGTTCACGCAGACACATGACCTCAAGACGGACGTGATGGGGGCAGGCCCGTTCAAGATGGTTGAGTGGCAAAAAGGGGTCAGCCTCACGGTAGAACGGGTGCCGGGTTTCTACAAGGAGGGCCTGCCCAAGCTCGACAGGATCAAGTTTGTCTTTCTGCCCGATGACACTGCTCGGGTCACCGCTTTGCGGGCCGGAGATGTCGACCTGATCGAGTTCGTCCCGTGGAAGGACATGCAATCCCTCTCCGCAGACCCCAACTTCTGGTATCAAGGCACCATGGGCCTGTTCATGTACCTACAGATCAACGTTGCTCACAAGCCGTTCGACGATCCGCGTGTTCGCCAAGCCCTCGGCTACGCAATCAACCGCCAGGCCATCCTGGACGCCGCATTCTCCGGCCGGGGCGGTCTCATTTATGGAATGGCAACACCGTCGGCCAGCTGGGCGTATATCCCGGCGGATGCCAAATACTTTCGGTACGACCCCGACAAGGCGAGGGCGCTACTGAGACAGGCAGGTGTCCCGGACGGGTTAAAGGTGAACGTACTTTCGACAAGCACGTACATGATGCACGAGCAGACGGCCGTGGTGGTCCAGGCGGAACTGAAGAAGGTGGGCCTTGACGTTGAACTGAACTTGCCCGACTGGCCCACGCGGCTCGAGCAAGGTCTGAAGGGGAACTACGATCTGGCCGTGGCGGGAAATCCGGGTGATTTCAATGACCCTGACTTCTACTATGACTTCTATCACACCGGCCCCATTCGGAGCACGGCATCGCCCAACTTCTCGGACGGCCAAATCGACCGTTTGCTGGAAGAGGCGCGGCAAGCTCCGGATCTGAGCAAACGCAAGCAGCTCTACGCGCAGTTTGAGACGCGGGCGCTCGAACTATCGCCGCTGATCTTCCTCACGTGGCGAGAACAGGGGTACGCTGGCAAGAAGTCGGTGCGAGGGTTCCAGAACCTGCCCGCATTTCTCGTCATCCGATCTGGGATCACTCTTGAGGAGACTACAGTCAAGTAAGCGCCGGTAGCGACGTGAGCCGATACATACTGCGCCGGCTGGTCCTGGCAGCGGCTACCGTGTTTGCCGTCGTGACGGTCGTATTCTCTCTGCTTCACTTGTTGCCAGGAGATCCCGTACTGCTCATTCTAGGGCAGAGCACGTATCCCGATCCCGAGGCAATTCGGGCGGTGCGCACGGCACTGGGACTGGACAGGCCTCTCCTCGTACAGTACGGGGATTTCCTCCGCCGGTTGGCATCGCTGGACGCGGGTCGGTCACTGTATGACCATCTGCCTGTCGGCCCTGATCTGGCGCTGCGGTTCCCTCGCACCCTGGAGCTGATTGGTGCCGCAACGCTTCTGGCGGTGGCGGCAGGGATTCCGGCTGGTATCTACGCCGCCAACCACCGGAACCGGCTGCAAGACTGGATCATCTCTGCCGTCGCCGCCCTGGGCATCTCTTCCCCAGTCTACGTGATTGGCACGCTCCTGATGCTCGTGTTTGTCCTTTGGGCCCATTGGTTTCCGTCCTATGGGTATGTCCCGTTCACGGCGAGGCCGTTGGAACACCTCCGGAGCCTCACACTTCCTGCCGTCACCCTTGCCTTCGGCATAGGCGCGGTCGTCGTTCGAATTACCCGTTCATCGTTCCTCGACGCATTGGGCCAAGATTCCACGCGTACTGCCCGGGCCAAGGGGTTGCAGGAACGATTGGTGCTGTTCCGTCACGTGCTGCGGTGCGCGCTCGTTCCCGTCATCACGGTCGTGGGCCTGCAGGTCGGCAACTTGTTGGGAGGCACAGTCCTGGTGGAGTACATCTACAGCTATCCAGGATTGAGTACGTTCCTCGTCCAGGCCATTTCTCGCCGGGACTATCCAGCGGTCCAGGCAGTGCTTCTTCTGATTTCCGTCGCCTTTGTCTGCCTGAACCTGCTCGTTGACTTGCTCTATGCGGCTGTGGACCCGCGGGTCCGGTACCAATAGAGAGACGGGAGCCCGACGTGGGACGATGGGGGAATGTTCGTCTTCTGGCCAGCGGGGCGATCTGTAGCGCTGTGATCCTGGTTGCCCTGTTTGCTCCGTGGTTGGCACCCAGTGACCCCTTGGTCATGAACACTGGCATGCGGCTGCTGCCAGCCGCCCCCACCCACCCCTTGGGCACGGATGAGTTCGGCCGCGACATCCTCAGTCGGCTCCTGTGGGGCTCCCGGGCCTCTTTGTTGGTAGCAGTCGGGTCAGTCACCGTGGCAATGGCCATCGGGACGACTCTCGGCCTCTCGGCTTCGTTCTTTGGCGGGGGCATGGAGCAGGTCGCGATGCGCGCGGTCGACGTTGTGGTCTCCTTTCCCCCGATCTTCCTGGCCATGGGGATCGTGGCATTGGTCGGGAGCAGCGTTGCCACGCTCGTCGTGGTCATCGGCATTCTCTACAACCCGCAATTCGCTCGACTCACGTTCGCTCTCGGCAAGCGGATCATGTCGGAACCGTTCGTGGAAGCCGCACGCGCCATTGGCGCCAGCAATGGCCGGATCATGGTCCAGCACCTACTGCCCAATATCGTGCCCTCGCTGGTCATTCAGGCCTCGTTGAGCGCGGCAGCAGCCATTCTGCTGGAATCCGGTCTCAGCTTCCTGGGCCTCGGAGTGCAGGCCCCGACGCCCTCTTGGGGGCTCATGATCAGCGAAGCCAGGGGATACATGAGCCAGAATCCGGGCTACGTGGCATGGCCCTCCGCGGTCATTGCCGGCACCATCCTGGCCATCAACACGTTCGGTGACGCGCTGCGAGACACGCTGGATCCGCAGTTGCGGGGTCGCTGATCTATGAACGAGTGTCCGGACTCACTTGAAGGAGGCGCGGTGAAATAGGACCGTCGTTCTTCTGTATCTGCACGCAAGGAGGCACGTAACATGCGCAAGATCCGACTCGGCATCGACGTGGGGGGCACCTTCACAGATGCCGTCGCTGTGGATGACACGGGCCAAGTGTTCTTCGCCAAGACGCCCTCGACCCCCGAGGACCAGAGTATCGGTGCAGTACGCGGCATTCGCCGGATCCTTTCGGATCTGGGGCTGCCGCCAAACAGCGTGCGTGGCGTGGCTCATGGCACGACCGTGGCCATCAACACCCTGCTGGAGCGGACCGGTGCGGCCACCGCGCTGATTACGACACCGGGGTTCCGCGACGTGCTGCACATCGGCCGACAGACCCGCCCGAGTTTGTACGACCTGCGGGCACGCCGCCCCGATCCGCTCGTTCCCAGGCGCTGGCGCCGGGAAGTGCCTGAACGGACGTTGTACACGGGTGAGGTGACGCTTCCCGTCGACAGTGATGCCCTGCAGGCGACGGTGGAGGCGTTGCTGGCGGAAGGGGTCCAGTCCATCGCTATTTGTTTTCTGCACTCGTATGCGAACCCAGCCAATGAGCAGCGCGCCCTGGCCGCCGTCCGGGAAGTGGCGCCGCACGTGCCGATCTCTGTGTCGAGCCAGATTCTACCCGAGTTCCGTGAATTCGAGCGGATGAACACCACGGTGATGAACGCCTACGTCCAGCCTGCAATGGATCGGTACATCTCCTGCCTCACCGAGCGAATCGCTGATGCAGGTGTCGATTGCGCGCTCATGATCATGCAGTCTTCTGGAGGGATGATGACCGCGGGCGTGGCCGCGAGTCGCAGCGTGCACACGCTTCTGTCCGGTCCGGCTGGTGGCATGCTGGCGGCGCAGTTCCTGACCCAGGTCACGGGCGAGCGAAACCTGATCACCGCCGACGTCGGCGGCACCTCCTTCGATGTCTCCGTGGTGGAAAACCAGGAAGCAGCCATCCGCACTGAGGGTGTCATCGAAGGGTTCCCCGTGAAGTTCCCGCACATCGATATCCACTCAATTGGCGCGGGCGGAGGATCGGTTGCCTGGATCGACACCGGCGGAGCGTTGCGCGTGGGACCTCGCAGCGCCGGCGCCAAGCCCGGTCCCGTGAGCTATGGCCTTGGTGGCGAGGAACCGACTGTGACAGACGCCCACGTCGTGCTGGGGCGCTTGGGTACCGGCCTGTTGGGTGGGGAGCTTCGACTTGACGCGGGGGCCGCACGGGAGGCGATTCGCGTGCGGTTGGCGGAACCGCTGAGACTGACGCTGGAAGAGGCTGCGGAGGGGATCCTGCGCGTGGTGAACGCCAGCATGGTCCGGGCTATCCGAGTAATGACCGTGGAGCGGGGCGTGGACCCACGTCGCTTCATCCTTCTCCCCTTCGGAGGGGCCGGCCCGCTGCATGGAGTGGAATTGGCTCAGGCAATGGGCATTCGACGGGTCCTGGTGCCGGTGGCGCCGGGCAACCTGTCCGCATTTGGCCTGCTCGCGGCACCCGCTCGGTATGACGAAGTTTGCAGCCACTTGGCACGTCAGGACGAGGTTGATCTCAGCCATGTCGCCCGGCAGCTCGACGAACTGGTCGCAGCAGCCCTAACGCGGGCGAAACGGGACGGTATGGACACTCACGCGGCAACGGTGGAGCGCCGGGCGGACCTGCGATATTACGGACAAGCGTACGAGCTGGCAGTGTCTTTTCCTAAAGGCCCGCTCCATGCAGGCGCCTGGGCGCAAGTTGTAGCTGGGTTCCATAAGGCTCACGAACGGACCTACGGGTTCGCCAAGCCTGACGATCCGGTGGAAGTGGTCAATCTGCGTGCGACCGTCCTGTGCGCCGTAGGTCGCCCGGACCTGCCGGAAGCGGTCGAGTTGATCAACGGGGTACCGACGGTGAGTGCGATCCGCCCAGTCTACGTCGGCGGCCGATGGTGTGAGGCCGCAATCTATCGTCGGAACGACCTGTTGCCCGGCCAGGCGTTCACCGGGCCGGCAATCGTGGAAGAGCAGGGGGCCACCACGGTGGTGTTCCCGGGCGACATGGTGGCGGTCGACCGCTGGCGCAACCTGGTCGTTGAGGTGGCCTCGGGATCGAAAGACGAGGACAGGTGATGGGCATGAACGTGATCACCCTGGAAGTACTGCGACATCGGCTGTTCGCCATTGCCGAAGAGATGGGCACGGCCCTGGTGCGCACGGCCTACGCCACCAACATCAAGGACCGCCGCGACTGTTCCTGCGCCCTGTTCACGGCAGACGGCGACACCATCGCACAAGCTGAACACATACCGATCCACCTCGGCGTGCTGCCTTGGGCCGTCAAGGGTGCCCTGCGACACGTGGACGTTGCAACGCTCAGGCCCGGCGATGCGGTCATCCACAACGACCCGTACATCGGCGGGACGCACACCCCGGACATCATCATCTTTGCTCCGATCTTCTATCAGGGGCGGCTGGTAGCGTTCGTGGGAAACCTCGCACACCACATCGATGTGGGAGGACTGGTGCCGGGGTCTCTGTCGCCGCAGGCCTCGGAGATCTTCCATGAGGGCTTGCGGCTTCCGCCGGTCAAGATCCGCAAGGCGGGGAAGCTTGACCCGGAGCTGTTGGCGATCCATGGCCACAACGTGCGCACCGCCTACGAGTGCCGCGGTGACCTGCTGGCACAGCTCGCCGCCAACAACGTGGGGGAACAGCGGTTCATCGAGCTCTGCGAGGAGTTCGGGATAGACACCGTGCTGAACGGCATTACTGAGCTTGCCGACTACTGCGACCGGCGCATGGCGGTTGAACTCGCCGCCTTGCCGGCAGGCACTTACGAGTTCGCCGACGTCATCGAGGGTGACGGTCATTGCGACACCCCGTTCACGATCCAGGTGCGGATCTCGGCCAGTGACGGTCGCCTGCACGTGGACTTCACGGGAACCAGTCCTCAGGCAGTCGGTCCCATAAACGCGGTGCGGCCGATGACGCTCGCGTGCGTGTATTACGTCATCAAGGCGATTACGGATCCTTCGATTCCGCCAAATGTCGGCACATTCCGCCGCATCGACGTGGTGACGCCGGAAGGCACGATCGTGAACGCCCGATTCCCTGCTCCGACCGGATTCGCGAACGGGATCACCTGCCAGCGGCTGGCGGATGTGATGTTGGGGGCGCTGGCGCAGGCGGTCCCCGAGCGAGTCTGCGCGGCTGCTACGGGGGCGATGAACGGGCTGCAGCTCGGCGGTTTCGATGCGAAGCGCCGCACCTACTTCTCCCATGTCGAAAGCTACGGAGGCGGGTACGGCGCCGCGTATGACCAGGATGGCACCAGCGGTGTGCATACGCACATGACCAATACGCGCAACGCACCGGTGGAGGTGCTGGAGACCGTACTGCCTGTCCGGGTGGAATGCTACGGCCTGGTTCCGGACTCGGAGGGACCCGGGCGGCACCGTGGCGGCTTTGGCATCACGCGCATCGTGACGATCCTAACCGACAACGTGGAGTGCACCATGAACTCGGACCGGATGCACACCCCGCCGTGGGGCCTCGCGGGCGGAAAACCGGCACGGGGCGTTCATTTCCGTCTGGAGAACGGCGAGAAGGTGCGGGAGATGCCAGCCATGTTTCACGAGCGGGTCGACCGAGGTGATCGCTTCGTGATCGAGACCGCCGGTGGAGGAGGATGGGGCGACCCGCTAGAGAGGGCCCCGGAGCAGGTGCTCATCGATGTGCAGGACGGGCTGATCAGCCCCACGCGGGCGGCCGAGGCGTACGGGGTAGTCATAGATAGTCAAGGCCATGTGGACGTCGACGCCACCGCTCGGCTCCGCGAGGCGATGGGAAGATGAGCACGATCGTCTGCCGCTGTGAGAACGTCTCGGAAGCGACTATCTTGCAAGCGCTGCGCCATGGGACCGCAGTCAGCGCCAATGAGATCAAGCTCATCACCAGGGCAGGCAAAGGCCTGTGCCAGGGGCGCTGCTGTTTCGACCTCGTAGCGCATCTGGTGAGTCGGACCACCGGCAGGGCGTGTAGCGAGCTGCCGCCTCCCTCCGTTCGGCCACCGGTCCGCCCGATCCCGATGGGCGTTCTTGGCACCGTGGATGACCCTGGCATCAGCGTGGATGCGAACGTGCTCTCCTTGCAAACAAATGACGCTGGACGGAGTGCTCGTGAGCAAGGTGAGGCCCATGGCCGGTGAAGGCACCGCCGATGCGGTTGTCATCGGGGGCGGGATCATGGGGTGTTCAGCCGCCTTCTTCCTGGCTCAAGCCGGTGTAAAGGTCACGCTGGTGGAGAAGGCCGAGCA
>DASPUZ010000204.1:0-32939 GCA_035622635.1 bacterium
TGTCCGAGCTACCGCCAGTTCCGCCCGCGCCGCCCGCGCCGCCGTTCCCGCCGTTAAGCGCGTTGTTATCGCCACCGGTCCCGCCACTACCACCCGCGCCGCCGTCTCCTGCAGAGCCAACGTTGACGTTCGCGCTGCCAGTGCTGTTGTCCGACACGCCCGTCGCGCCGCTGCCGCCTGCGCCACCAGCACCACCCGTGCCGCCGTTCCCGGACAGGACGGCGTTGCCGTTCCCACCGTTGCCGCCCGCACCGCCCGTGCCGCCGTTGCCGGCGTCACCGACGTTCAGGTTGGCGCTGCCAGAGGCGTTGTCGTTCACGCCCGTGTTCGTGCTGCCGCCGTTGCCGCCCGCGCCGCCTGCACCGCCGTTCGCGGAGAAGTCGGAGTTGTTGCTCCCACCGCTGCCACCCGCGGCGCCGCTGCCGCCGTTGCCGGCATCGCCGACATCGAGGTTGCTGTTGCTGCCGGTTTCGACCGTGCCGTTGTTCGAGCTACCGCCAGTTCCGCCCGCGCCGCCCGCGCCGCCGTTACCGGATGTCTGAGCGTGCGCCGCGATCGGCGAGAGCCCAATGTACCACACCGGAACGGTCAGGGCGAGCACTGCGGTGATAACGAAGTAAAGCAGAGGAAAGCGCTTACGCGTACCTCGCATCTAGGGTCGCCCCCCTCATGATTTGGTTGGCCGTGCGTTCGCACCGTTGCGAACCACTTGCCAATCCCAACATCGATCGGCAGACCACAACCCGAGCCGGAGCACGTCGCCACGCGCGCGCATACGCGCATCAGGACCGCGTCTGAGGCGCCTCCCTCGCCGCGAGAGTGCGATCCCGTGCACGACGCGCGGGCTACGACCCAGCTCCTAGCCTGGCACCGCCGACCGAAATCCAATGAGGGGAACAGCGACAACAGCGTCCAGGAGGAAACAAAGCACCGCAGGAGATACTACGGCACAGCGCCCCTCACAGGACTCTGTGCCGCGACAATCTGCACCGTAGAGTCCTCTTCGGTAACCCGGCTGACCCAGAGGGTCCCGTGGCTTTGCGTCCCCGAATTGCTTCGGGTTTGCCCGTTCGGAGGCAGTGCTGGCTATTAAGTTGTGCCGCAATTATGGCTTGGTTCAGGAGCGCTGTCAATCGCATTTCTGTGTTCGGCGCGATGCACGACGCAACACTGATCGAAAAATCTTCTCTACGCAAATCCTCCGGCGTCTTACCGCCGATCCTCGCGCGAGCTTTCCCGCGCCGGCACCGCATTTCCAGACCGCGTCCGATGGACTTACGGCCGCGCCGAAGTTACGGCCGTGGAATCCACACGGTGCCGCCGGCGATCTCCATGTTCGAAGGCACCGGCACCTTCGTTATCCCATGGGGCCGGATCACGGCGGCCAGCGTCGTGGTCACCGCCCCCCTGATCGTGTTGGTATTGCTCTTCCAGCGGCGCATCACTCGGCACTTACAGCGGGGGCGATCAAGGGATGAAGTGGTGGCAACGGGGAATCATCTATCAAGTCTATCCGCGTTCTTTCATGGACGGCAACGGCGACGGGACGGGCGACCTGCTGGGCATCACAAGCCGCCTGGACTACCTCGAGTGGCTGGGCGTGGATGCGATTTGGATCTCGCCCATCTTTCCGTCGCCGATGGCCGACTTCGGTTACGACGTGTCCGACTACACGGACGTCGATTCCCTGTTCGGAACCCTCGGCGACTTCGATCGGCTCCTGGCGGGGGCACACCGTCGCGGCATTCGCGTGGTGCTGGACTACGTGCCCAACCATACATCCGACCGGCACCCCTGGTTTGTGGAGTCGCGGGCGTCTCGCGACAACCCCCGGCGAGGCTGGTACGTCTGGCGCGATCCGTCACCGGACGGTGGGGTCCCCAACAACTGGCTCGGCGCATTCGGCGGCAGTGCCTGGGAATGGGACCCGGCAACCGGCCAGTACTACCTCCACACGTATCTCAGAGAACAGCCGGACCTCAACTGGCGCAACCCCGAGTTCCTGGCCGGCATGCTCAAGGTCCTGCGCTTCTGGTTCGACCGGGGCGCGGACGGCTTCCGCATCGACGCGCTGCGCCAGGTCATGAAGGATGACCGGTTCCGAGACAATCCGCCGAACCCCAACTGGACGCCGGAGCAGCGTCCATACGACTCCCTGCTGCCCGTCTATTCCTCGGACCGACCGGAGAACCTGGAGATCGTACGCCATTTCCGTGAGGTCGCGGACTCCTACCCGGACCGGGTGCTGATCGGCGAGTTGTGGCTCTCGATTGACCGGCTCGTGGCGTACTACGGGAAAAACGGCCTGCACCTGCCATCCAACTTTCACCTGATCTTCACGCCCTGGACCGCTCGCTCCGTCTCCGCGTTGATCGAGACATACGAAGCCGCCCTGCCACCGGGCGCCTGGCCCAACTGGGTGCTCGGCAACCACGACAGGTCGCGCATCGCGAGCCGGGTGGGGCAGGCACAGGCGCGAGTCGCGGCCATGCTGCTGCTCACGCTGCGCGGCACGCCCACGCTCTACAACGGCGACGAGATCGGCATGCACGACGTCCCCATCCCACGGGAGGCCGTGCGGGACCCATTTGAGCGCAACGTTCCCGGCCTCGGTCTCGGCCGCGACCCGGAGCGCACACCGATGCAGTGGGACGCTGGGCCAAACGCCGGGTTCTCGACCACCGCCCCATGGCTGCCGCTCGCCGACGACTACCCGCGCATCAATGTCGCGGGGCAGTGCGGCGATCCACGTTCGATGCTGACCCTCCATCGGTCCCTGATCCAGCTTCGGCGGACAACACCTGCGCTGGCGGTGGGCGCCTACCGAACTGTGCACACGGACGACAACGTGCTCGTATACGACCGCGTGGCCGGCAGTGAGCGACGTCGTGTGGCCCTCAACTTTTCGAGCGCGCCGCGCGAGCTTGCTTGGTATGGCCCGCACCTTCGGATTCTACTGTCCACACACCTCGACAGATCCGGAGCATGCTCGGCCGACCGCCTGGAACTGCGCGCCAACGAAGGCGTGGTGCTGGATATCGGAGCGTAGGCCACTCGAACTCGGTACAGGGTGTCTGCGACGTCCGGCTCAGGGGAAAAAGACGGAGCGGTCGCGTCTCGCCGTGACCTTCCTCGGTTGCGCCGCAAAGCGGCCGTACTGCGCCTGAGAGGCGCCTAGGCGCCCGCTTTCGATTCCTCGCGCTGACAGGGGACGATCGCCGCATCGCCCGCAGCCAGGAGTGACCGTGCAACGCTGGACCCGACTTCCTCGTTGACACGCCGCCACGCACGGCAGGTCATTGACGGCCGGCGCGCCTGGAGCGCGGACGGAAGATCGTTAGGTCACTCCATTCACGGCCACGTCGAAGGCGTCGAAGTTGCGCAGCGTGCCCCAGGCCAGGCGGGCCGCATACTCATCGGTCAGCGGGTGCGACAGGATAAACGGAACCTCGCGCTCGGCAAGACCGCCGTGCGACCGCAACCGGTGCCCCACCAGCCCGCTCAGATCGTGGTCCACGCGACGGGCCCCGAGGGCCGTCCCCCGGTCGGACAGGACGACGAGATCGGCCTCCCGGTCGCGCGGCAACTCGTAGGCGCGGCACGCCGCGTCGGCGTCCAGCACCTCCACGACACCGGGCAGCTCCCGAATCAACCCCGCCAGCGCATCGGTGTCGGCGACCGTGCGCGCGTACACCCGCACGAATGAGCCGAGCGCGCCGTGGTGCCGCACGAACGGATCGGCGATCGGACAGATGACCCGGGCAGCTCCCCGCCCGAAGCGCGCCGCGAGCTCGTCTTCCACGTACACGACGTTGGGCGCGCCCGAAGGCGTCGACTTGTCGTTCATGCCGTGATCCGCCACGACGGCGACGGTCGCGCCGAGCGCCCACAGCCGGCCGACCCGTTCGTCGACGTCCCGGTGGAAGGCGTTTGATTCCGGGGTCCCCGGCGCGTAGGCGTGTTGCACGAAGTCCGACAACGACAGGTACATCAGCTCGGGCCGGTCGCGCGCGAGCAGCCGGACACCGGCGTCGAGCACGAACAGCGACAGGTCCGCCGAGTACTGGTCTGGCGTCCTGCGCCCCACGAGTCGCTCCACGTCCTCGATCCCGTGCTCGGCGAGCGTGCAGCGATCCGCACACTCCGACGAGAAGCAGATCCCCCGAATCCGGTGGCCCAGCAATTTCCGGAGCTTGTCCTTGGCGGTCACGGCGATCGTCGTGACGCCGGCGCGGCTCATCTCGCCGAGAATAGTGTCGCACCGGAGGAGGGTGGCGTCGGTGATCATCACCTCCGCCCCGGTCTTGCGGTCGAGATAGAAGTTCCCGTTGATGCCGTGCACGCTCGGCGGTGCGCCGGTGACGATCGAAGTGTTGTTCGGGTTGGTGGTCGTCGGAACGACGGCGAGAGCGCGCGACGCGAACCCGCAACGGTGAAACTCGGAGAGCGTCGGAAGCGTCCCGGAACGCAGCCCCCACTCGAGATACGCAGGGTCGAAGCCGTCCACGCACACGACGACCGTCGGCCGAACGGGCCTCCGGTACGCCCGCCCGTTGACCTCAATGCAACCCCGGCCGTTTCCCATCCGCCCTGCGCCTCCGACCGCGACGGCTGTCCCGGGCGTCTCGGACGGCGCCGCTCGCACGGGCGGCCGTCGCTATCCCCGTCGACCCGAGTGCTCGACTGCGGTCAAGCTCTCGTCCAGGATTCTGAGAGCATCGCCGAGCTCCTGCTCGGTGATCACGAGCGGCGGAGCAAGCGTGAGCACGTTTCCCATCGTGACCTTGAAGCTGAGACCGCGCGAAAGCGCGGCGTACATGACGGCCTCCGCCTCCTCCACGGCCCGTGTGCGGCGGACCCGGTCGGTCACGAGCTCGACGCCGAGCAGGAGCCCGATGCCCCGCACGTCCCCGATGAGCGGATGAACGTCCATCATCGCTCTCAGGCGGTCGAGCGCGAGCCGTCCGAGCGCGTAGGCACGGGCGGCGAGCCCCTCGCGCTCGATCACACCGATCGTGGCGAGCGCCGCGGCGCACGAGACGGGACTCTTCTCGTGCGTGTAATGACCGAGCGCCCCGTCGCGCGCCACGTCGAGCTGAGGACGGCCGATCACCGCGGCGAGCGGCACGACTCCGCCGCCCAGGCCTTTGCCGATGACCACGACGTCGGGTACGACGTCGTACTGCTCACACGCAAACATGGTGCCGGTACGGCCGAGTGCCGTGGGAATCTCATCGAGGATCAGGAGCGCACCGTGGCGGTCGCATGCGGAGCGCACAGCGCGCCAGAATTTGGGATGGGGCACGACCGGCGTGCTTCGCACCGTTTCCGCGACGACCGCTCCCACGTCCCCCTCCTGTTCGAGGACGTACTCGATGTAGCGCGCGCACGCAAGATCGCAGCCGCCCCGCGCGTGGCACCCCCACGCACACCGGTACGGGTCCGGCGGCGGCACGTGCTCGGCGCCCGGCAGCAACGGCCCCATGCCGCGGCGGAAGATCTCCGCGCCGCCCACCGAGATCGCGTCCAACGACGCGCCGTGGAACGAGCCCCACATCGAGATCGTCTTGTGGCGGCCGGTCGCGGCGCGGGCGAGCTTGAGGGCGATCCCAATCGCGCCGGCGCCGCTCGGACAGAAGAGGACCTTGCCGAGGTCGCCCGGCGCCAGCGTGACGAGCTTGCGCGCGAGGTCCACGGCGGTTCGATTCGTGTAGCGGCGCGGGCAGAACGCGAGCTCATCGATCTGGGCCGCGACGGCGGCGACGACCTCGGGATGGGCGTGCCCGACCTGGTGGACGAAGTTGCCGTGAAAGTCCAGGTATCGCCGGCCGGCGAGGTCCTCGACAAAGACGCCGGCGCACGCCCGCAACGCGCTCAGGCACGGGGTCGAGAGGGCCTGGTGGAAGAAGAACCGGGCGTCGTCGTCCAGGATGGCGCGGGTTTCGGAGTCCACATGATCGGCCTGCCAGCGGGCGCGTCTCCCGGAGAGGTTGATGTCGCCCTCCGACCGCAAGCGTGCGGGGTCAGCCATGCCCGGACCAGCGCGCGGCGCGCCGCGTACGCGCCGCCATCCACGACAGCAGCACCAGCGCCGCGAAAGCGACCGCGAGCAGCACGGTGGCCACTGCGGCGCCCTGGTAGTAGAAGCCCCGCGTCGCCAACTGGTAGATTGTGAGGGTCATCGTCGAGAAGCCGGGCGGATACACCATAAGCGTGGCCCCGAGCTCTCCCATCGACAGGCAGAACGAGAGGATGAACCCCGACGCCACGCCTGGGAGCGCCAGCGGCAGCACGATGCGGAAGAACGCAAGGGCGTCGGAAGCGCCGAGCCCCACCGCCGCTTCCTCCAGGTGCGGATCGATCTCGTGCAGCACGGCGGAGACCGTGCGAAAGGCGAACGGCAGCACGATGAGCAGATGGGCCAGGAACACGGCTGCGGGCGACTCCGTGAGGGCGAGCGGCGGCCGGTGAAACGCGAGCAGCAGCGCGAGCCCGATCACGACGCTCGGCAGGGCGACCGGGCTCATCATGAGGAGATCGAACACACCCGGGATGGGAATCCGGCGCCGCTGGATGACGTACGCGGCGTACGTGCCGAGCGCGGTCGCGATCCCGCCGGCGGACAACGCGAGGACGAGGCTGGTCGTGAGCGCGTCCAATTCGGCGCCCCCGATGGCGTCGTACCAGCGCAGCGTGTACGCGGACGGGAGCACCGTCATCGTCCACGTCTGCGCGACGCTGCTCAACACGACCATGCCGAGGGGAAGCAGGACGAACAGGCCGAGGAACAGCACGAGCGCGGTCCCGAGGAGGAACGCCTGGCGTGGTCCGAACAGAGTCGTCACGAGAGCATGGACCGCAGGGCCCGCCGGTAGATCGAGAACAGAAAGAGCGACATGGCCGATGCCACGACGGCGGCCGCCGCGCTCATCTGCAGACTCTGGTTGACGAACGCTTCCGAGTACACCACGACCGGGAGCGTCACCACCGAGGTGGAACCTAGGAACAGGACGACCCCGATCTCGTTCAGCGCCAGGAGAAAGGCCAGGCTCGAGCCTGCAAAGATCCCGGGGGCGGCGAGCGGCAGCACGACTCGCCGCACCGTGAGACCGGTTCCCGCCCCGAGGCTCATGGACACCTCGATCAACGCGGGATCGATCATGCGGAACACGGCGAGGACCGCCTGAAGGACGAACGGCGTGAACACGATCATGTCCGCCATGACGACGCCCTTCCACGAGTACAAGAAGTCCACCGGCGGTTGGGCCGCGCCGAAGAGGAACATTGCTCCCACGTTCACCAGTCCGGAGGTCCCGTAGACGAAGATCAGGGCGAACGCCACGAGAAACGACGGCACCACCACCATCAGGGTCACCAGCTGTTCGATCGCGCTCCGCCCGGGGATGCGCCCCCACGTCAGCGCGAGCGCGAACAGCACCCCGAACCCGGTCGAGAGCGCGCTGGTGGCCGTCGCGATCAGCAGCGAAGTCCCCAGCGCCGCCTGGTAGTACGACGTGGTTGCGAGGGTACGATAGGCATCGAACGTGAACCCGTGCGGCCCGGCCAGGCTCTGCGCGCCGAGCAGCGTGATAGGGTAGATGGCGAACACGGCCAGGAAGACCGCGACCGGCATCGCGAGACCCCAGCGACGCAGCCAACCGACTGCGCCCCAGGCCGGCGCGGCGCGCGGCTGGCGCCTCATCTCGGCGTCCAGCAGAAGCACGTCCCCTGAGGGGACCTCGGCTACCGCATCCGTCGAGCCGAGCTCCCAACGATCCGAATCGGGTTGGCGGTCAACGCTCAAGCAGCACGCAGTCGGCGGGATCGAAGGAGCAGTCGAACGCGGCGCCAACCGTGGTCCCGTTGACCGTCGCGCTCGGAAGGTCCAGCTCAAGTTCCGGCAGATCCTCCGCGAGGCGCAGCCGCACCGTGGCAGCCCCGCCGCGGTAGACGACATCCCGCACCTCGCCGCGCAACCGGTTCACCGCGGTCGGCCCGGCGCGGACCCGGTCGGGCCGGACCCCGAAGACGATGCGTCCGTTGGTGGTGCCAGGGACATGCGGCAGCACAACGGGCCAGGGCCCTACGCGCACGCGAGGAACGCCGTCTGCGCCCGCGATCCGCTCGCCCTCGAGGATGTTGCGCATGTTCAAAAACTCGGCACAGAAGCGCGTGCGGGGCCGCTCGTATACCTCGCGGGCCGTGCCGACCTGGACCACCGTCCCGGAGTTCATGACGACGACGGTGTCGGAAAGGGCGAGCGCTTCCTCCTGGTCGTGAGTCACGTACACCATGGTGGTATCGGGAAGGCGCCGGTGCAGCGCCCTCAGCTCATCCCGCAGCTCCACGCGCAACTTTGCGTCCAGCGCGCTCAGCGGCTCATCGAACAGCAGGATGTCGGGGGCGATCGCGAGCGCGCGGGCCACCGCCACTCGTTGCTGCATGCCGCCGCTCAGCTGACGCGGGTGCGCCCGTTCCCACCCCACCAGCTTGACGAGCTCCAGCACCTCTCCGACGCGGCGGCGAATCACGCCCCCGGGTAGCCGTCTCACGCGGAGGCCGAACGCGACGTTCTCGAACACGGTCATGTGCGGGAAGAGTGCGTAGTGCTGGTAGACCATGCCGATCTGCCGCCGGTTCGGCGGCAGATCGGTCACCTCTTTCCCTCGCAGATAGACCCGCCCCTCGGCCGGCCGAATGAACCCGGCGATCACGCGGAGCGTCGTGGATTTGCCACAGCCGCTCGGCCCCAGGAGCGTGACAAACGAACCTTGGCCAACCGTCAGGTTGACGCCGTCCAACACCCGCCGGTCGCCGTAGACAACCGCTACGTCGTGGAGGCGTATCGCCTGCCCGCCGGCCATCGGGCCGCGCCCCGATGTTCCCGCCATTGGTGCCACTACGGCCACTACGGCTTCTTGACGTTCGTTTGCTTGTTGTACGCCTGCGCCACGTCCTTCAGCCACTCCGCGTTCCAGGCCTTCAGGTTCGAGGAAACGGTATCCCAGTCCAGGTACAGCACCCTGACGCCCTTCATCGCATTCATGACAGCCTTCGCGCGCGCGTCGGTCGCGGGCACATCCGAGCGTACCGGAATGCCGTAGACGTCCGTCACGTGCTGCTGCGCCACCTTGGAGATCAAGAAAGCGACGAGGCGCTGGCCCGCCTCCTGGTGAGGAGCTCCCGCGACGAGCGAAACAGTGCCTGGTGCCGCGATGGCCACGGGCATGCTCGACGCGTCGGCGCGGAGGAACACCACCCGGATGTTCATGCTCTGGTTGATCTGGTCGCTCAGATCCATCTGGAGGTCGCCGTTGGCGACGTAGACCTCACCCCGGCTCACCAGCACGTCCAGGTACGACGTGCCCTGCGTGTGGAACTTCACGGAGGGCTCGAGCTGCTTCAGGAAATTGAAGGCCCGATCCTTGTCCCACACCGTTGCGAGCGTCTGGACGACCAGCTGTCCGTCGTCCGCAGTCGCGGGGTTGCTGTACGCCACACGGCCCCGGAGCTCGCTCCGGAGCAGGTCGCTGAACGTCACGGGCGGCTGCCTCACGAGCGACGGATTGTAGATCCACGACGACACGTCGCCCATAAACGCGTACCACCGTCCCTGCGGGTCTTTCTGGGCGGCCGGCAGCGCGCTGGCCTCAGCGGGCGTGTAAGCCGCAAACAGCCCCTGCTTCGCATCCGCCTGCGTGAACGGCGGGTACTGCACGGCCACGTCGGCAGCCGGGTGATCCTTCTCCAGCGCGAGCCGGTTGGCCACCGCCCCCGTACCGGCCGTGAAGGTGTTGACCTTGACCCCGTACTGATTCTCGAAGATCGGAATGACCTTGGCGTAGTAGTCGTCGAGCCCGTCGGCCGTGTAAAGCGTCACCACGCCTGCCGCCGTCCCAGCCATCGTCGTCGACGCCAACATGCCGCCGGCGATAAGGGCACAGATTGCCACGAGCACGAGCCCGCGTACCCGTCTGCTCATTTCCCCCTCCTGTTCGGCACGCACACGCGTGCGGTTGAATTACCTGAAACGTCATGCCTGGTCTCGACAACACCGACCCGAGGCGGCGGGGGCGATATGGACACCGGACCCGCGCACGGAAACGAGGAGCTTACGACCTCACGATACTCACGACGGTCGAAGATCACGTGCGGGCGTATGGGAAGAATAGGTTAAGCTTGACGAAAAATCTGCGGCGCGCCGTGCGCGACCGGGATGCTCACCCTTCGCCAGGCCGTGCAAGCGACGCGACCGGGCCGGACTCGACCACGTCCAGACGATCCTCCACCTCGGCCGCGACCGCGTATCGCGGCCGGTATGCCCATTGGCCCGCACGCATCACGCCCATGACCTCCGGCGTCCCCTCGACGAGACGCACGACGATAAGGTCCGCCCATTTGCCCGGCTCGAGCGACCCGGTATGGTGCGCCAGGCCGGCCGCCTGGGCGGGATTGAGCGTCGCCAGCCGCACGGCCGCGGGAAGGGGAAGCCGGCCCGCACCGAGCTGGAAAACCGCGGAAAGAAGCGCAGCGGGATAGTAGTCGGAACAGAGCACGGACGCAGCGCCGATCTCGATCGCGTCAAGCGCGCGGATGCCCGCGCCCTGGGAGCCGCCGCGCACCACGTTCGGGGCACCCACGCACACGGCCATCCCGCACGCGGCCGCGTGACACGCCGCCTCGAGCGTCACCGGGAACTCGGAGATAGTGGCGCCTCGCGCGAGGGCGGCCTCGATGCTTGCCGCCGAGTCGTCATCGTGCGAGGACAGCGGCACGCCGCGCGCCCGGCCCGCCGCGGCGAGCCTTGCAAGCCCGGCCGCAGCGTCACGACGCCCCCGGTGCTTGAGGACCATCAGCCGGGAGAACTCCTCGGGTCGCGTACCGTACGCGTCTGCGAGGAACCGCCGGTACTCCTCGGCCTCGCGGTACTGTCCTTGACCCGGTGTGTGGTCCATGAATGACAGCAAGTGCACGCGACCGCGCTCGACCAGCTGCAACACCGCGGGGAGCGCCGACTGATGGGTGACCTCGTAACGCAGGTGCACCCGCAGCCGGATCGGCGATATCTCGGCCCTCCGGTGCGTAGCCTCGACAATCTCCCCGGCCAGCGCCCGGGACCGGACGCCAAATTCCTCCTCCGCGAACGATATCGAGTGGTACGCGGTCGTGATCCCGCTCGCCACCAGGCGCCCTTCGAGCGACCGGAGGGCGACGGATGCGGGAAACAACACTCCGGTTCGGGGTTCGAGCTCACGCTCGATCGCATCACAGTGCAGGTCGATCAACCCGGGAAGCACGTAGCATCCGGCCACGTCGACGCGTATCCCCCATGCGTTCTGCGGCTCCTCCGTGATCGCCGCGATCCGTCCGCGCTCGACGGCGATGCATGCCCGCTCCCGGACTTCCTCGGGCCCGACCACGATCCCGCCGCAGATCTGGAAGCGGTTCATGAGCCGCCTCCGAGCACGCCCGCATGGGCCGGGCCGGTCATGCAGACGACGTGATCGACCAGATCGCCCACCGCGTGGTCGTCGTGGAATGCGACGATCATCGCGGTGCCCGCGCGCTTGAGGTCACGCAGCATCTCCACGACCACCGCCGCCGCCTCGGGGCTCAACGCGGACGTGGGTTCGTCGAGCAGGAGCAACCGCGGCTGCAGGACGATCGCACGTGCCAGGTTGACGCGTTGCTGCTCCCCCCCGCTGAACGTGACCGGCGAGGCCGGCCATAGCGCCCTGGGGATTGCGAGCCGGTCGAGCACCGCGTCCGCGGCCAGACGTCCCTGCTCGACCTCGAACCCGAGGTGCCACAACCCTTCGGCGATGACGTCGCGGGCCGGGACCCTGGGCACGACCCGCAGAAACTGCGAAACGTAGGCGATCTCCCGGCGGCGCAGCGCGAGCACCCGCCGATCATCCGCCCGCCCCAGATCGACCATCTCTCCGGCGGCGTCGCGGTACCGGATCGTGCCGGACGTCGGCCGGTACGTACGGTAGACGCACTTCAACACCGACGACTTGCCAGACCCGCTCGGGCCCGCGAGCCGTACGCAGTGGCCGGGACCGACGTCGAACGACACGCCGGCGCATCCCCGCACCAGCGCGTCCCCAAGCGCGTACAATCTAAACGTCTTGGTGAGGCGATCGACCGACACCAGCGCCGCACCCTGTGGCATGGCCCCACTACACCTGTGCTCCGACCAGGAGCTGAGTGTACTCGTGCTGCGGATCCTCGAGAATCTGATCGGTCAGGCCGACTTCGACGATCCGCCCGTCTTTCATGACCGCCGTCCGTGAGGCGAGGAGGCGGATGACGCCGAGGTCGTGCGACACCACGATCATCGCGACGCCCAGGCGTCGTTGCAGCTCACGGATCAGGTCAAGCACCCGCGCCTGCACGGACGCGTCGAGGCTGCTCGTGACCTCGTCCAGCAGCAGAATCGGCGGATCGTTCGCGAGGGCCTTGGCGATCTGTACTCGCTGCTGCATCCCTCCGCTGAATCGGCGCGGCGGCTCGTCCATCCGGCCCACCGGTACCTCGGTGCGCTCCAGCAATCCCTGCGCCCGCGCGCGGATCCGGCCGAAATGCCGCTGGCCGACCATCAGGAGCCGCTCGGCGATGTTGGCGCCGCTGCTCAGGTCCATGCGCAGTCCGAGCGACGGGTGCTGGTACACCATTCCAAGCAGACGAGTGCGGATCTCGTGGCGGCGGCGCGGCGGGGCCTCGAACACGTTGGCGCGACCATCCTCCAGAGACGCGAGGCGGGCGCAACCCGATGTCGGGCGCTCGTCCCCATAGAGGCACCGCAGGACCGTGGTCTTCCCGGAGCCACTCTCGCCAACGATCCCGAAGATCTCCCCCGCGTCCACGACGAGCGAGACGTCCGCGCACGCGACCACGGACCGGCAGCGGGGGCACACGTTCGTGCCGACGTCGGGACCCGTAAGCGCCACGCAGGCCGGGCAGCAGGAGCCGTAGATCTTCGTGAGCCCGTCGACTCGGAGCAACGGTGCGCCCGCGGTCATCGGGCGGTCTCCTCGAAGCGGAGGGCGGCCATGCGGCGCGTGCAGTAGTCCGTATCGGAGCAGACAAACGTCCTTGCCCCGGTCACCGGATCGAAGCTGGCGTTGAGAAAGGACGCCTCGCTGCCGCAGCGGCGGCAGCGAGCGCCCCCAAACTCTTCGACCCGAAACGGAACGTCGTCGAACGCGAGCGGCTCCACCTCGGTGAACGGTGGGACCGCGTAGAGACGCTTCTCGCGGCCGGCGCCGAACAGGTAGAGCACTTCCGCTCGGTGCAGCCGCGGAACGTCCCACCGTGGAATCGGGGTGGGATCCATGACGTATCGTCGATGCACCCGCACCGGATACTGGCTCGAGATCGTCACCTCGCCCCAGCGCACGACGTCCTCGTACAGGCGGACCCACATCGCGCTGTAGTCCCCCTCCGCGTGCATCCGGCGCGCCCTCACCGTGCTCGGCTCGACGTGGCGCAGCGGCTCCGGCTCCGGCACCTGGAGCACCAGAACCTGGTCCGCCGTCATCGGCTCCTCGGGGATGCGGTGCCGGGTCTGTACGACGGTCGCGTGGCGCGTGTCTGTGGTCGTCCGGACGCCGGTGGTGCGGACGATCAGCTGACGGAGATTGACGGCGTTGACGCTGTCGTCCGCTCCCTGATCGATGACCTTCAAGACGTCGTGAGGCCCGATCAGCGCGAGTGTGATCTGCAGGCCGCCGGTGCCCCATCCCCGCGCGATGGGCAGCTCGCGCGAGGCGAAGGGCACCTGGTGCCCCGGGATCGCCACCGCCTTCAGCAGGCGCCGCCGCACTTCGCGTTTGCTGTGCTCGTCCAGGTAGGCGAAATTGTACCGCCGCTGGCGGTCACGCGGCAGGGTGAGGAACTCACGAATCGACGCCATCGGCCTTCCGGTGTGCGGCATGCAGCTGCGCCGCCTGCAGGCGGGCCACGTCGGCTTGAAACGTCACGTAGTGCGGGAGCTTGTAGTGCAGCGCAAACCCCGACGACTCGACGGGATCCACGTGCGACAGCACGAATTCCTCGTTCTCGGCGGGCGCGGTGGCGACGGGCTCGTTCATCGCACGGTCGAGCACCGCCATACAGATCGCCTTCAGTTCGTTGTGACCGAAGCACAGCCCGTATCCCACGGTAAACATGGGCCCGCCGTTTCCCTCGGGGGCGGCGAATCGCGCGATCACCTCCGCCTCCGTCGCGAGTACCCAGCCGGCCATGACCGGCACCCCGTGCTCCGGGTGGCAGACCCGCAGCGGCATGTACCCGACCCGCAGGTCGCCGATCGTCGGATGAACGTCGCCGTATCCGCGCATGCTCGAGTACGCGAACGCGAGGAGACCGCCCGTATCGCCCCGCGCGAGCGCCTGGAGCCGGGCCGAGCGCGGCGCGGGAAACGTCAATGCCTTTCGCGTGATGTCGAACGGCCGGTCAGCCTCGGCGGCAGCCCGGCGCGGCGGTGAAGCCACCATGCCCTCGGCCCGGAGCACGTCGAGCACTTTGGGAAACACGGGTGAAGCGCCGTCCGTCTCGATTCGCGCCCCGTTCACATACTGGGCAAGGAACTCCCGCACGTGCTCCTCGCGCTCATCACACAACGCGAACTCGAACAGACGCTGCGCATAGTCGCGGGTCGGCCCGAGCATCTGTCCACCTGGAACTTCCTGGAACGCCGCGGAGATCCGCCTCACCACTCGCATCTCCGCGGTCCGCGCGACGCCAGAGACGTGGCTCCGCGGACACGTGGAGGCGAACGCCCTCAGCATCAACGCGCTCTCCGACACGTCGCCCTCGGTCTGCTTGAGCGCCAGCGCGGCGTGGAACGGGCTGTAGAGCGAGCCCTCCCCCATTACCCGGTCCACCGCGAACCGAAGCTGTTCCTGGATCTGGCGCACGTCGACCGGCGCCGATCCGCCGCGGAGGCGGAAGTAACGCGCGAGCTGCTGCGCTTGCTCGATCGCCTCGACTCCGCCCCGGGCTGCAACGTATCCCATCAGCGCGCCGTTCGGCGGGCGAAGCACACCGTGCGAGGGAGCCCGATCACCTCGCCGGATTCCGAGACCACAAATGCGTCGATGCCGAGAGGAAACTCGGCGTTCCGCCGCGCTAGCACCGCCAGGTTAGCCGGGTCCAGGCCGGTGATCCACACCTTCGCTTCGAACTCGATTCCGGGACCCGTCAGAACGACCTCGACGGGCGCCTCGGAATCCGCCGCGGCCGCCCGTACCGCCGGTCGAGCAGGCGAGCAGCGACGTACCGCGAGCACGACCGTCGCGCCGTCCTCGGGACATTCCGCGGTCCCGGCGGGCAGCGCTTCGATCTCCGCCACGGGTGCGCTTCCGGAAGCAAGGAGGAACGCCGCGCCCTCCGGAACGGTTACCCGGCTCCCGGTCAGCAGGCCGACATACCGCGCAAGCGCCCCATCGCCGGCCGTGGCGAACGTGACCTCGGCATCGAGCAACACGAGTGCGACCTGCAGCAATCTGGGATCGACGCCCGTCGGTGCGTGGGGCGGCGCCGGGAGATGGGTAACGGTGCCGGGGCGCGCCAGGCCGTCCAGCAGCGCCCGAAACGCGGCCTGGGTCTCGAGGACATCGTCGCGGGCGCCCTGCCCCGGACTGATCATCCCTCGAGCACCTCGAACCTCACCCGGCTTCGCTCGAGAAGCCGTGACTCCGCGGCATGCCTGCTCCGCACAAGCTCGGCCTCCGCCTCGAGCGCCGCGGCGACCGCAGCAGCAAGCGGGTGGCCGCCCGAGAGAGCTGCGTCGAGGATCGCCGAGCACAACGCGCGGGATGCGTCGGTCCCGAGCGCGTACCCGTAGCCCGGCACGTCCCCGACCATGACACGACACTCCTGGATCAGCACCTCGCCAAGGAAGAACGCACCGTCCGTGATCGGGTCGTGGACTTCCATCATCACGAGATCGTTCGAGGGGTGTTTCAGAATCCGTACGTCCGACTCGGCCAGGATCGCGTCCGCCCACCGCTCCAGAACGGCCAGTTCCGCTTCGGCGAATATCTCATACCGGCGCGTCGGATCCATATGCCTCCTCAGTGCGCACTCCGCCGCCACTTGGTCTTGCTCGTTCCCACCGAGGCTATCATGAGCCGATTAACCCGGTGTGATGAAAGTGTTATCGGTCAGGACAGACAGGATTACAAAAGGCACAACCGGTTCGTCGCGTCCGAGTGGGGCCGCGATCGGCCCGCGCCGCTGCGCACCGCCGGAACTGCGAGGCGACGAGGAGCGCGTCAACGTTCCTGCGCGATCAACTCCCGCATCACGCCAGGACATCGGTATGTTTTGTGAATCAGGTGTGGGCCCGAGGTGCGCGGGGCCCCAAGGCGGTGTGACGGGCGTTTCGCCGCGAGACGGACGGCTCGGTCCATGCACGAGGAATCTATTCTTATATTGAAGAGACGCTGCCGGCGCGGAGCGCCGGCTCGCGGCCGGAGAGCGGCGGATGACGGATAATCCGCCATCCGCCGCCACGGGTTCCGGGTAGATCCGACGCGAGACGTCGCGGGCACCCGGGAGCCCGACAACGCCGCCCGATGGCCGGCCGAGCGCAGGCAAAGGAACGTGTTTTGCGAACACGAACTATGCGCCGTGCCCATCTGGTCTCGTCCTCGTGAGCGTGCCGACGGCGCTGCCGCACCGGGCGTTATGACATGCCTCCTTCCGCCTCGATGACCTCCTCCCCACCGTCGTGGTCGGTCGAGATGCGCGGCATCACGAAGCGCTTTCCCGGCGTCGTGGCCAACGACGCGGTCGACTTCGCGGCGGCGCGCGGAGAGATTCACGCCCTCCTCGGCGAGAACGGCGCCGGCAAATCCACGCTCATGAAGGCGCTGTACGGATTCTACCGGCCGGACGCGGGCGAGATCCGCCTGCACGGCGTGCCGAGGGTGCTCCGGTCGCCCAAAGACGCGTTGCGGGCAGGCCTCGGCATGGTGTTCCAGCAGTTCATGCTGGTCCCGTCGCTCTCGGTGGTGGAGAACGTGCTGCTGGGCCTGCCGTCTCAGGGATGGCGGCTCGACGAACGCGCCGCCGCAGCTCAGATCAGCGCCGAGGCGGCACGGTATGGGATGGCCGTGCATCCGCTCGCGCGCGTGTGGCAGCTCAGCGTGGGCGAGCAGCAACGTGTCGAGATCCTCAAGCTGCTGGCGCGCGGCGCGGACGTGCTGATTCTCGACGAACCCACCGCGGTGCTCACGCCGCAGGAGACCCGGGACCTCTTCGACACGTTGCGCCGGCTCGCGGCCGAGGGCCGGACGATCATCGTCATTACTCACAAGCTCTCCGAGGTCATGGCGGCGGCCGACCGGGTCACCGTGCTGCGGGCCGGGCGGCTCGTGGGGACGACGACCACCGCGACGACGTCGCCGCAGGCGCTCGCGCGCATGATGGTGGGTCGCGAGACGTTCGACCTGGCGGAGCGCACGCCCGTGGAGCAAGGGCCAATCGTGCTGGAGGTTCGAGATCTGTGGGCGGATGGAGACCGGGGCCCCGGCGCGCTCCGAGGCGTATCGCTCGCCGTACACGCGGGCGAGATTGTGGGCGTCGCCGGAGTCGCCGGGAACGGGCAGCGTGAGCTCGGTGAGGTGGTGGCGGGGCTGCGCCGCCCCACCCGGGGCCACGTCAGCATCGCCGGGCGCGAGAGGATGAACGCCAGCCCTCTTGACGCGATCCGGGCTGGGCTCGGCCACGTGCCGGAGGACCGGCTCGGTACCGGAGTCGCCCCGCACCTCAGCGTCGCCGACAACCTCGTCCTCAAGAGTTACCGGGAGCCGAGATTCGGCCGCGGACCGCTGCTCGACCATCAAACGGTCGACGAGGTCGCGCGCGAGCTGATCGAGGAGTATAAGATTCAGACGCCGGGCCCGGAAGCATCGGTGGAGGCGTTGTCGGGCGGCAACCTTCAGCGCCTCATTCTCGCGCGAGAGATTTCCGCGGGGCCGAGGGTGCTGCTGGCCTTTCACCCCACGCGCGGTCTCGACGTCGGCGCGACCGAAGCCGTCCACCGTGCGCTTTTTGATCAGCGGCATGCGGACGTCGGCGTGCTTCTGATCTCCGAGGATCTGGACGAGATCCTCCAGCTCAGCGACCGCGTGGCCGTCCTCTGCGGTGGACAGCTCATGGCCATCGTGCGTCCCGAGGACGTCACCGTGGAGCAGATCGGCCTGTTGATGGGCGGCACCCGTCTGGCGCTACCGGAGGAGACCGCGTGATTCACCTGGAGCGACGTCGTTCGTCGGGAGCCGCGTCCGCCGTCGCGCTCGCCGTTTCGATTGGCGCCGCGCTCGCGGCGGGAGGACTCGTGCTCGCCGCCTCGGGCGTAAACCCGTTCGCCGCGTACGCCGAGCTCGTGAGCGACCCGTTCGGGAGCGCGTTCGGATGGTCGGAGACCATCGTCAAAGCCACGCCGCTCATCTTCACCGGTCTGGCCGTGCTGCTGCCCGCCCGGATGCGGCTGTGGAATATCGGCGCGGAAGGACAGTTGCAGTGCGGCGCGATCGCGGCCACGTGGATCGCCGTGTTCACGCCGATCGGTCACTCGTCGCTCGCCGTTCCGGTGTTGCTCCTCGCCGGGATGGCGGCGGGGGCGGCGTGGTGCCTCGTGCCCGGGATGCTGAGGGCATGGCTTGCGGTAAACGAGACGATCACCACGCTGCTGCTGAACTACGTGGCGCTCCTGCTGGTGGACTTCCTGATCTACGGGCCCTGGCAAGATCCGCAGAGCCGCGGCTTTCCGCTCTCGCCGATCCTGCCGCCAGCGGCGAAGCTTCCCGTGCTCATCGCCGGCACCCGGGTTCACCTCGGGTTTGCGCTGGCGCTCCTCGCCGTCGGCGCCGTGGTTTTTGTCCTCAAGCGCACGCGATGGGGGCTTGAGATCCGAATCATCGGCGACAACCCCGACGCGGCTCGGTACGCCGGGATCGATCTCGCCCGGAACATCCTGCTCGTCATGGCAGCGGCTGGCGCACTGGCGGGACTCGCCGGGGCCGGAGAGGTTTCCGCGGTTTCGGGGCGGCTGCAGCAGGGGCTGTCCCCCGGGTACGGGTACACCGGCATCATCGTCGCGTGGCTGGCCCGCCTCAATCCGGCCGCGACCGTGCTGGTCGCAATCCTGCTCGGCGGGCTGTTCCTCGGAGGCGACGGGCTGCAGATCTCGCTCAATCTGCCGATCGCCGTCGTGTACATGCTGCAGGGCTTGATCTTCTTCTTCGTCCTCGGGAGCGAGCAACTGGCCGGGTATCGGCTGCGGATCGGTCGGCGTGACCACGCCGCGTCCGCGAGCCACATCACGTGAGCCCGTTGATCGCCGCCGTCCTCGCGGCCGCCGTGCGGTCCGGCACGCCCGTCCTGTTCGCCACGCTCGGCGAGATCTTCGCCGAACGGTCCGGCGTACTCAACCTCGGCGTCGAGGGAATGATGCTCGTGGGCGCGTTCGCAGGATTCGTGACCACCGCCCGCACGGGGAATCCCTGGCTGGGGTTGATCGCGGCGGGCGCCACCGGCGCCGCGCTCAGCCTGATCCACGCGGTCCTCAGCATCACCCTGCGGGCGAACCAGGTTGCGAGCGGTCTCGCGCTGACGATTTTCGGCACCGGCCTGTCCGCGTCGCTGGGGCGGTCGTTCGTCGGCGTCCCGGCCACCGGGTTTCGGCCGATGCCCATCCCCGGCCTGGAGGCTTTACCGCTCGTGGGGCCGGTGTTGTTCCGTCAGGATGCACTCGTGTATCTCAGCTACCTCCTGGTTCTGGCGGCGTGGTACGCCCTCTATCGAACCCGATGGGGACTCAACATTCGCGCGGTCGGAGAACGCCCCGAAGCGGCCGACGCCATGGGGGTGGACGTGGCGCGCGTCCGATACGGGTGCGTCGCGATCGGCGGCGCGCTCGCGGGCGCCGGCGGCGCCTATCTCTCGACGGCGTACACGAGCATGTGGATCGAGAACATGACAGCCGGCCGGGGCTGGATCGCGGTCGCCCTCGTGATTTTCGCGACGTGGGATCCGCTTCGCGCGGTCGTGGGAGCCTACTTGTTTGGCGGCGTGAACGCGTTGCAGCTCCATCTGCAGGCGAGCGGCACCGGGCTGCCGGTGTACCTGTTATTGATGGCTCCGTACGTGTTCACGATCGTCGTGCTTGTGTTTGCGACGCGGGAGACCGCGCGCCGTAGGCTCGGCGCACCCGCGGCACTCAGCGTCTCGTACAGCCGCGACCAATAACACGTCCGGGGCCGGCGCTCTGGAGAATAGCGTGCCGGCTGCGATGACTGTCCGCCGGCAACGCCGCGGTGCCGCGGCGGCCGCGCATCGTCCTACGCCGCGGCGACCTCCACACGGGCGCGTCCATGCTGCTTCGCACGGTACAGCGCCGCGTCCGCCGCACGGATCAGCGTCTCCGTCGTCGCGCCGTGCACGGGAAATGCCGCCACGCCGAGGGACAGCGTCACCGAACCAACGGCCCCGTCCTGGTAGCGGATGTCGAGATGGCGGGCGGCGTTGCCGATCTCTTCCGCCCGCTGCCGGGCGTCCTCGAGCGTGGTACCGAGCAGGGCGATCACGAATTCGTCGCCGCCATACCGGCACGCGATATCCTCCCGGCGCGACAAGGTCCGCAGGAGAGCACCGATGTCGCGAAGCAAGTGGTCGCCGGCCCCGTGGCCGAACGCGTCGTTGAACTGTTTGAACAGGTCGATGTCGAACATCACGATGCCCAGAGGCTGGCCGGTTCGTTCGGCCCTGCGGATTTCGCGATCCAGCGTCTCCTCGAGATATCGGCGGTTGTACAGCCCGGTGAGCGCGTCGCGAATCGACTGGTCGCGCAGCGTCTCGCGCAGACGGAGATTGGCGATCGCGAGACCGATCTGGTCGCCGACGACGCGTGCAAGCCGAACCGCCTGTTCCGAGAGCTGGAACGCGCGATCGGTCTCGACCAGGGACAAGAGGCCGATCGTGTCGCCTTGCGCGACGAGCGGGACGCAAACGGACGCTCCCGGCGGCGGCGGCAGGTGACGGCACGGGATATCGTTGGAGGAGCTGCTGAAGTAGTGCGCGTGGCCGCGTCGCAGCCCCCAGCAGTCGTCGGGGCCGAAGACCGGCATCCCCTGGGACACGCCCCCCCACGTGGCGATGGACTCGAGCACGTCTCGCGACGGGCTCAGGAAATACACGGCACCGGTCAACCCGGGGAACATGTCCGGCATGCCTCGCGCTATGATCTCGCACGCTTCCTCGACCGACACGGCCGCCTGGAAGAGATCACCCATCCGTACCAGCGCCTGGGCTTCGTTGGCCTGGGCGCGCATGCGGTCCGCCATCGCATTGTAAGCGCGTGCCATCACCGCAGTCCGGTCCTGGCCGCGGACCTGCACGCGCCGCGTGAAATCGCCCGCGGCCAAGGCGGCGGAGGCCTCCGCCACCTCCGCGATGGATGCCCCGACGCTGGACCACACCCGAAGAACGAGCCCGAGCAGCAACACGATAAGCAAGGGCGCGCCGGCCGACGCGAGCTTCGCCTGGAGCACGGATCGCTGGTTCGCCGCAATCCGTGCCTCAAGGCCGGCGTTTGCCGCGGACACGAACGAGACGTCGGTGTGGCGGATCTGGTCGATCAGCGTCCGCCCCGCATCGAGGGTCACCAGTTGCTGGACGCGGGCCTCGCCAGCCTGGGTCGCCTTCAGGCGGTCGCTGAGGATTCCATCGAGCTCGGCTGCGATGCCGGTCATGGGGCCCGAGCGCGTGTCGCGCCCGAGCATCTCCGCGTCGCCGACCAGGGTGTAGGCACGCTGCAGCGCGGCCAGCCCCGAGGACGACTGATCGAGCGCGACCATGGCGTTGAGGTCCTGCCGGAGCACCTCGACCTGGACCGTCCACTGTTCGAACCTGGCGGCCGTCGGGGCGCCCGCATACTCCGCCGCAAGCCGGCGCAGCGTCAGCGTCGTCGCGTACGCGGTTTGTGCGGCCTGGCTCAGCCCGATGGGGGCCGCCTGCCGGGCGGCGATCTCGGACGACGCCACCCCCGTCCGCCAGCGCCCGAACAGCGATTGCATCTCCTCGAGCCGGCCCATCTGCTCGGGAGAGGTCACGAGCTTCCGCAAGTCGCTCACCGCATCGTCGAACGACCGCAGCGCGCCAGCGTACGCGGTGAGGAACGCGTTGTTGCCGGTCAGCAGAAAGGCCCGCTCGGTTGTTTCCGCGTCGACAACGGCGCCGCTCAACCGGTCGTTCGCGACGATGACCTGGTTTGCCGCACGCACGCCGGAGATCGCGGCCGCAGCCGAATCGACGGCCCTGTACACGAGCGCGGAGGCTGCGCATGCGACGGCGGCGCCGAGGACGAAAATCAGGATGACCCGCACCAGCAAGGGCACCCGTGGTCCGTGCGGTCCGGTGGGTTGCACCTGGGGCGGGGCCGTGACGCCGGCGAGGTCGTGCTCGGCGCCTGGCGGGCGGGCGCTCACGGCCGCCCGGCTGAGTGACCGACCGGCTGCGTAACACCCAGTTCGGGCGCGCCGCTCCTGACCCCGTGAACCGACTCAATCATGGGCATAGGCGTTGCTGCTGCCCGGATTCTTGGTGCAGCGCCCCGATCCGGATGCCTCCTTCTCGGAACGTGCCCACCATCACGACGCCTTAGACTATTGCCGTCCCAACGAATGGCTGCGAGGGTGCAGTTCGCCGGAAACCCTGGCCACGCCAAGTTCACCCGGGGAGTGCAATATCACGTTGGAGCGGTAGTAGATTCGTGCCCGACGCTCGGTCGCGAGAGTGTCCGCTCGGGCCTTGCGGCACCCGGGCGGCATACGATCCGCCTTGCGCATCGCATTCCTCGCCCCTGCCTTGCCATCAAGGACTCCGTCGCGCTCACGTGTCCGCCGCTCGCGCAAACTCCCTGCGCCCTTCTCTTGCCCTGAGAACGGCAGGACGTCCCGGACCGGGCGCGAAACCGTAAGTGAACGCGCAGCGGGCGAGTAAGGGCTAGGGGGGATGCCGATGATGAAGTGGGGACGGCAGGTCGGCGCGGTCCTGGCGGTCGCGCTTGTGGTCGCGCTCGTGTTGGGCGCACCGGGGGTCGCACCGGGAACTGGAAAGATCAAGGTGGCGTTTGTCTACGTCGGTCCGGTCGGCGACGCGGGCTGGACCTACGAACACGACCAGGGTCGGAAGTACCTCGAAGCTCACGATCCCAACGTTACGACAACCGCCGTCGAGAACGTCGCCGAGGGCGCAGACTCCGAGCGAGTCTTCACGGACCTGGCCCGGAAAGGATACGGGCTGATCATCGGGACGTCGTTCGGCTACATGGACCCGATGCTCAAGGTGGCGGGAGAGTTCCCGAAGGTCGACTTCGTCCACATTTCGGGCTTTAAGCGAGCCAAGAATATGATGACCGCGTTCGGCAAGATCGAGCAAGCCCGCTACCTGACCGGGATGGTGGCCGGCAGGATGACCAAGACCAACATTATCGGGTTCGTCGCCGCGCACCCGATCCCCGAGGTAATCCGGGGCGTCGACGCGTTCACGCTCGGCGTGCGGTCGGTCAATCCGAAGGCGACCGTCCACGTTGTTTGGTCCAACACCTGGTACGATCCTGCGCAGGAAAAGGAAGCGGCGGACAGCCTGCTCAGCATCGGCGCCGACGTCCTGACGCAGCACCAGGACTCGCCGGCGACCGTGCAGGCCGCCGCGGCGGCGGGCAAGTTCGCGATCGGCTACAACTCGGACATGAGCCGATTTGGCCCCAAGGCCTTCCTCACCGCGCCAGTGTGGCACTGGGGGCCGATGTACGTGTACATCGCCAAACAGGTCGAAGCCGGAACGTTCCATGGCGAGGACCTCTGGTGGGGCATGGACCGCGGAACCGTGGACATCGCGCCTCTGGGCCCGGCGGTCCCGGCGTCGACGCGGGCGCTCGTCGCCGCGAAGCGGCAGGCAATCCTCGCCGGGAAGTTGGACGAGTTCGCGGGACCGATCAAGGATCAGATGGGGATGGTCAAGGTGCCGGCCGGCGGTACACTGGACCACGCCGCCCAGCTTTCGCTAGACTGGTTCGTCCAGGGCGTCGTCGGGAAGATCCCGAGCAAGTAATCGCCGGGTTGGTCCCGGAAGTGTCTTCGGCGCCGGAGCATCACCGTCGCCGGTAGAAACCGAGTACCGGAATCGCTGAGAGGACACGTGCAGATGGCCGCACGTGTCCTCTCCTTCCGACCACGGTCAGAAGCGCAGCTTTGTGCCGTATTTTCCGACGTTTTTTGGGACATCCTAACCTTCCGAAAACGCCACTCTCGGGTCCGACCTCTAAACTGGAGCCGAGACCGGGGGGAGGGAAGGCAAGGATCGGAGCGGTGCGGAGCGAAGCCGAAGGCAACCAACTGCGGCAAGACGGCGCCGAGCGGGGTACCGGATCGACTCCGAATTCGGTCGACGCGGCTCCATCCGATCGCGTCGCTATCTCCGGCGCGACCGGCCAAGGGCGCCCCCAAGACTCGTCCCTGGGACGGGGTGCATCCGGCGCCATGGCCGAGCATTCGCAGCCGTCGGCACTGGCCGATCTCGGGATGTCGCTGAGCACGTGGTGTGCCCGACGGCGGGTGAGTCAATCCGCACTCGCGATGCGGGTGGGCGTCAGTGCTTCGCACCTCAACCAGATCGCCCGGGGGCGCGCTCGCCCGAGCTCGGAGCTCGCGCAGCGCATTCTGGCCGTGATCGGACGAATCCCACAGGAGAGGCGATCCCCGGACCCACTCGACGTCGCGTCCACGCCCTCGCGGTAGTCCCGTGCCCGGGAGCCCCGCGGGACAATCGCAGCCTCGCATCAGGCGTCGCGGCTCTGGCCCACGGCGGTTTGGTCCGCCCGCACATGAGGTCACGCCGCGGGCTCAGGCATAAGCCCAGAGGCAGGTCTGCGAACGCGCCACATTCCACGCTACCGGGGCGAAGCGCCGAGTGAGACCACCGAGAGCAGCTCGAACAGCAGGTTCGCGGCCAACATGGCCGTGATGCCGGCGTGGTCGTATGGGGGCGCCACCTCGACGATGTCGAACGCGACGATGTTCAACCCGGCGAGCCCGCGCAGAAGCTCGAGCGCCTGTGCGCTCGAGAGCCCGCCGACTTCCGGCGTGCCCGTTCCCGGCGCGAATGCGGGATCCACCGAGTCGATATCGAACGACACGTACACCTTGCGGCCTTCAAGCCTCCGGACCGGCTCGAGCGCCGCATCGGTCCCGCACCGGTGGATTTCTTCCGCCCGCACCACCGTGATCCCGTGCGCATCGCCGAACGCGAAATCTTCGGGCCCGTACACCGGGCCGCGGATGCCGAGCTGTACCGCCGCGTTCGGATCGTAGAGTCCCTCCTCGATGGCGCGCCGGAACGGCGCACCATGGAAGTACCGGTTGCCAAAATACTGGTCCCACATATCCTGATGGCTGTCGAAGTGTACAAGCGCCACAGGCCCGTGTGCGCGGGCGACGGCCCGCAGAATCCCGAGCGAGATCGAATGGTCCCCGCCGACGCACGCCGGCACCGCGCCGGCCGTCAGAATCTCTCCGACCGCCCTCTCGATCCGTCCGTGCGTATCGACGATGTCCATGGGGTTCGTGTCCACGTCGCCGCAGTCTGCGATCTTCAGGCGCTCGAACGGCGACACACGCAGCACCGGGTGATATGGGCGGATCAGCGCGGAATGGTTGCGGATCTCACGCGGTCCGAAGCGGGCGCCGGACCGGTAGCTCGTTCCGCCGTCGAACGGAATCCCGAGGATCCCCACGTTCAGCCCCCGTGGATCGCGCAAATGCGGCAGCCGCATGAAAGTGGCAAGCTGTGAGAACCGCGGCGACTGAAACGCATCCGGAAGCTCGAATCCGCTCGTCACGGCACTTCTCGGTCCGGCTGGCCCGGGGCGGCTGTCGAGAGCGTCACGGGATGGCCGAGGGCCTGGTGTTCGGCCGCCGCGGCAGGCTCGCGAGGGACATCGGCTTGCAGCACGAAACCGTCATCCATCGTGATGCTGCATTCGCACTCCACGAGCATGCCGTTGTGCCAAAGGTCCGCCGCGGGTTGAGCTCGCCCGATGTCGTCATGACCGGCTCCCTCGGAGCCTGGATTTCCGTGCCCCCCGCGGCCCCACGCGAGCCAACCGCACGAGTCGATCGCCCGCCGACTCCTGCCCCCGGAACCGGCGCGCATCCCCGGCGCGGTCGATGCCCCCGGGCGGCCACGCTGCGGATGTCGCACTCGCGAAGGATGCGCGGGCCCACGGAATTCTCGCCGGCGCGCCGAGAGTATGCTACGGTGCGCCGGCAGCGGGAGAGAGCATCGGGTGCTCGAGCACCAGCGCCGCGAGCCTATCGAGGTCCGCGCGGCCGGAAACCTCGTACACCGACACCGTCTCGCACGCAGCCGCAAGCGTCCTGTCCCGAGCCTCGGCACTCGGCGGGGCCACGTCGTATACCCCGAGACCCTTGACTACCCGACTGAGCGCGGCCACGCGCTCGCCGGGCGGGACGGTGTGCACGCTCCACCCGCGGCTGTTGATGCTCCACCGAAGCAAGAAGACCGCGCGCAGGCGGCCCCGGAGTTGCACGGTGCCAGGACCATAGATAGCGTCCACATCGACGTCGTGCTTGTGCTCGAGGACCCAGAGTTGTTCCGGTGGAAGCGGCCGGTAGCGGGTCACCTCGTCCGCGGGCAGCAGCCGGGTAAGGCTGGGGACGCGGAGCAGGGTCCCCGGATTCACGCGCGGCTGCTTGGGTACGCCGATCATCTCGACGCCGCCGGGCATGGGACGCAGGAGCAGGCGATCGTTGCTCACCAGGTGATGGCGCTGCTCGAGGAGCATGAGCGCCAGGGTCGACTTCCCCGACCCGGACGGCGACGCAAACGCGATGCCACCCGTCTCGCCCAAAATCGCCGAGGCGTGCAGCATGATGTATCCGCGCCGCAGCAAGGTCTTGGCAAACACCATCATGATCATGTTCACGGCCTGATTGAAGTTCGCCTCGAGGTCGCCGACGATGTAGTGAAAGGGCTCCGCCACGTAGATCACGACGCCGGTGCGCCGCTTGAGCACGATGCGGGCATCCGGCGCGTCGTAGAACGCCTCCTTGACCGTGTCGGCGCGCGAGCGCCGGGGGACGTCACTCATCCGGCTCGGGTCGTACACCGGGGTTCCGGAGAACAGAAACACGTCGGACGCCCCGGGTCCGGGATCCTCAACGGCGTAGGCAGCGAAATACCTGCCGAGCCGCTCACGCACCGCAGGTGCGTTGGTATGCACACGCAGGGATACGCCGGTGATCTCGAGCGCCAAGGACGCGTCAGGCCGATACGCGCGAAGAATCGCTGCCAGTTCGCTCATCAGGAGTCCGTCCCCCGAGCGTCCGCACGACGTGCTCGGCGTACCGCTGCGCCGCGTCGATGCCCTGCGTACGCCACAACCCTCCGAACCCGCCGAATGCGCTCACCTCGTACGCGAGATAGCCCTCGGGACCTTCCACCAGGTCCACACAGGTGAAGGTCAGCCCAAATACATCCGCGGCGCGAATCGCGAGCTCACGCATCTCCGGCGTCACCGGACACGGCTCGTAGTGCCCGCCGGCCGCCGTCGTCGTGAGCCATGCATCCTCCCGGGCGACGCGGTAGTACGCGCCGAGCACCTGCCCCGCCAGCACGACCACGCCGATGTCTCGCCCGCCGTGCCGCACGTACTCCTGGACGTAGAACGGCATGTGCCATTCACGTTGCCACCGCCTGAGAGTCAGCCGGAGCGTCGTCTCACTGCTGAGCATGAGCATGCCGCTCCCTTTGGACGTGAACAGCGGCTTGACCACGGCACGGTTCCAGCGCCGGATCGCGGCCACCGCCTCCTGCACGCTCTCGGTCACGATCGTCCGCGGAATGGGAATCTCCGCCTGGCTGAGGCACCAGGTCATCCGATAGCGGTCCTGGACTTCCGCGATCGCCGCGGCGGGGCTGAATACGCGGACGCCCCGCGCCTCAAGCTGCATCAACAGGTGTGCCCGGCTCGGAGCCGCCGGATCCGTTGTCGCTCCGAGCTTCTTCACCACGACCGCATCCAGATCGCCGAGATCGACCCCGTCGTGCCGTACCGCACCGCCCGGCAACTCGACGACGCAGTCCGACGCTCGGAACGTCAGCGTCTCGCAGCCGCACTTCTCCAACGCCTGCCGCAGGTGTTCGGTGGACCACGCTCCCGGAATCCCGGCAACCCCGACGCGCAACGTCACGATCCTTCCACCACCTGCCGCAGCAGCGCCACGCCGCGGCGGAGCAGCGTCTCGGCGTGGCCCGGATCGATGACGACGCGAACAGAGGTGATGCAGGAGCGCGCGAGGCTCAGAAGCAGCCGGCGCTCGAACGCGGTGTCCGCGTACGCGGCGGCGAACTCCCGGGCAAACGCCTCGACCAGCGCGTTCACGGCGGCGACGTCCTCACGGATGGCCGAAGACAGGTCGGGCCGGCGGTCCATCGACAACATGAACACGCTCACGTCCTGGAGGTAGTCGCCGAGCCGGGAGCGGTGCACATCGATGAACTTGATTTGATTCGTCCGCTCGCTGTACAGTACGTTGTTCGCGTTGAAGTCGCCGTGGAGCCAGACCGAGAACGGTGGCACCAGGCCGGGCTCCAGCGCCTCCGCCCGAGGCAGGAGATCCACGAGCCGCGCCGGCCCGTCCTCCAGCGCCACGCCGTTCTCCACCTGACGCCGAAGGTCCGGGTGCAGTGCGAACGCCTCGGGGAGGCGGCGGCGGATCTGCGCGACATAGTCCACCGTCGGCGGGGTCGCGACGAACGTACTCTGCCAGACTTGCCGCACGGCCGCGAGCACCCGCTCCGTCGCGACGAGCTTCGCCTGACGCGGCGCATCCGACAGGTACAGCTCCGAGAGCAGTGTGCTGTCCACGAACTCGCGTAGCAGGGCCTGGCGATCCTTGATCGTCACCGACCCGAGGATGCGAGGCGTCAGTTCACCCGGGATCTGCTCCCACATCTTGAGCTTCTCGGCCTCTTCCTGGATCTTCCGGCGGGCCCCCTCCTTGTAGATCATGTTCCCTTCGCGGCCGGAAATCCGAGCCACCACGGCGCCGCTGATACCGTCCCAGTACGGACGGAACTCCACATCGCCATGGGTCCCCTCGGGGAGAAGCAAACCGAGCTGCTGGTACTGGGAGAACTTCAATCGACGCCCGGTCAGCAGGAAAATCACCTGCTCTCCGATGTTGAGCACGTAGTCCGCGACCTTCTCGAGGTACTTCATCACCGTCAGGCAGTGCAACACGTACGGCACCGCCACCGGATCGGACTGGATGCGCTGGCGGGCTTCGCCGAGATAGCGGATATAGGAGGTGTCCAGCTCCGACTCGCGCATGCAGGCCTGGCGCGCCTGTTCCAGGTCCCTATGGGCCACCGCCTCAACGACCTCTGTGACGGCGGCCACCGCACACGTCTCCAGGTCGCTGAACGCAAACTCCACGCGCGGGACGCCCTCGCGCACCAGCAGCCGGACGCGCTTGGCGATGTGAGTCCCGGCGTCGCCGATCCGCTCGAGGTTGAGGGCGATCTTGACGTTGGCCCGGACGGCGCGTAGCCCGTCCGCCGACAATCCGCCGGTCGCTGCAAGCGCGAAGCACCGTTCTTCCAACTCGAGATTCAGGTTGTCGACGGCGTCGTCGCGTTCGATGATCTCCTCGGCGAGCTGCAGATCGCGGGTGTCGTAACTTTGCAGAGCGCGCTCCAGCTGGTCCACGACGAGCCGCCCCAGCTTCGTGATCTCACTCTGCAGGCCGGTAAGAAGCGTGTCCGTGACCACCTTGGCCTTCTTGGCTTCCCCCTCGTCCGCCGCCGGAGCCTTGCGTCCAGCGCGCACTCCCCGGCGGGTCGTGCACTGTGGCGAACGCCCGGGCAAGCGACGGGTTACTGGTGCTTTGTCGTGCTCACGGGCTCCCGCCCGCCTTCCTCCTGCGGATCAACCGTGATCTCGAGCGACTCCGCGGCGGACGCATACTCGGGCTTCCACGACAGCTCCATGGCGATACTGCCCGAGGTCTTCTCGGGCTTTCCCTCGGCCTCGATCTCAAACGCCAGCATCGCGGTCGGCTCCAGCCGGATGCCGCGCTCCCCGGCAGCCAGCCTGACCACACCGCGCCGGAGTCCGTCGGCGATCCTCACCAGGTAGTCCGCCACCTGGGATGCTTCAAGGGTCGCCGAGAAATCGAACTTATCGCCCTTGTCGTTGTGCCTGGCCATTTCGTCCCCCCTTGACCGCCGCCGGTACTCCGTCACCGATCACGGCGAGGTAGTCACGCTGAGCGGCACGCGCCAGTGCAACCCGATGTGCATCGACCCCTCGTCCCCGTTCTCCTCGGCTCGAATCTCGAGGCGGATCACCTGGCCGGGGTGGTACGCATGCCGTTGCTCGCTGGATCGGATGATCAGCGTGCCGTGCATCAGCCCCAGCGACAATTGATTCATCAGTTCCGCAGCCTCGGTACACGGCAACGCCGTCGTCACCTTGAGTGGAGTCCCCATCCTATCACACTCCCCAGCGCCTGCTGCCGTACCGTTCCTGCCCTACGCATGCGACCGGTGCCGCCTGTCGACGGCCGCGGCGACCGATCTTGATTAGGTTTTCATCATAACAAATACGCAACGACACGCGGAGCATTTCACGCGCGCCGTGCCATGAAATCGACTCTTAGTTCCTCTGGTTGCGCCTCAACGGCGGGTCGTCCGGCGGGTCGCACTGCCGGACTCCGCCCCCTACTGGGTTGGACCAGCCGCCTCGGAAAGCCTCACGACGGTTCGCACATGCGAACGTGTGTACGTCCCCGCAACGAGGGCACGTTCGTGCTGCGCCTTTGCAATTCGCTTGTACGCCGCGCTGATCTGGACCGCGAGCGGTCCGTACGTCTGGGTCTCGACGGTTGCCAGATGGCTTCGGATCGCCGACGTTACGGACGCTTGAGTGATCTCCCCGATCGGGAGCACAGTTGCCTTGATCCCCACCTGCGGCCAGAAGTGCGCATCGCTCCCGCCGATCACCGGTAACCCCAACCCACCCGCCTCGTTTCGGACGCGGTCGTCGCCGAAGAAGTCCTTGCCGTTCAGTTCCAGCGCGTCGAGTGCCGCGAGGCGCGGCACACCCACCTTTGTCAGCTCTTTGCCAGGGCGGAACATGTGAGCCCCCACCACGAACGCCCCCACCCTGCGGACGCCGGCAACCGCGTCGTCAAACGGCGGACGGTAGCCCTCGGTCGGCCGCCCGGGCAAACACGCGTCGAGTGCGCGAATCTGCTCCACCCCGCCAAGAACGACGAGATCGCAGCCCTCCTCAATGCTCAGTTCCACACCGGCGAGCAGTCGAATTCCGTCGGGGCCCTCATAGGTGCCGTCCGCGTCTCTATACGGAAACTCCCGGCTCAGCACACCGTGGATGCTCCAGTAGTCGGTCGCGTGAAAATGCTCCACGAGCGCCATACCGTCGAGCCCCAGCCGCCTGGCCCGAGCGATGAACTGCCACACGGCCCGGGTCGTGAACGGAAACGTCTTCGAGAGCTTCGCGTGCGTGTGCAGGTCAATGCGCTTCACCGTCGCGTCTCCTCCACCGTTGCTGTGATTGTGCGGCGTCGGCTCCCGAACAAGTACGAGTGTGTCTCACACCTCGTCATCGACTGTTCCAAGGCTCTTCCGACGGCCTTCTGCGTCCCACTGTATCCGTCGTCGTTTAACCGTACAAGATGCGATTGAAAACTGAGGGCAAAGAAAACGTTAACGCAAGGTTATGGGGCTGGAGCCCCATTCTCCCGTGGCATCACGCGTTGTGCCTTTCGTGCTCGAAAGTTAACGTAAGTTGTCCTTGCCTTAACGTATCCCCCGTTGGCCTGCCCCTGGCATAGTTCGGTACCAAATCGGTACCAGGAAAACTGGTGAGCAGGGGATATTGGAGACGACTCGAAGGATGGGCGGTCCCCCCCATACCAAGGAGGTGTTCACAATGCGCTATCTCGTGATCGGAAAGGCCACGAATTTCATGGCCGGGATGCAACCGCCACAGGTCGCTCAGATGCTCGACACCCTCGTTCTGCCGAGCCTGGAGATGCTGGAGAAATGGGAGCGCGAAGGCCGGATCCATGGCGGCATATTCGCGGGACGACGGGCCCACTGCATGATCATCGAGGCCGCTTCCAATGACGAACTCAATGAACTGCTACCGACGTTGCCCTTCTGGGGCATTATGGAATGGAAGATCACACCGCTCGCCGCCTATGAGGGCACAGTGAAGCGCACCCGAGAGATGAGCCAGAGACTGAAGGGTGGACTGTGATAACATTCGGCCAACCCAGTCTTCGGGGCAGGGCGTCCCCGACTGCCCCTCTTTCTTTGTCCGCCATGAGACACGAACGGATGCGGGACCGCCTTGCTGCCACGGATAGAACCTGGGACGCAAGCTCGGATGGGTTCCGCAGATGAGCTGAAATATGAAGAGCGAACGGTGAGCTTGTTTCCGCCTGAGCAAGAACACTCGCCTCGGCCTTGCCACCGCGTGTACCAATTTCCTTGAAGAGTGAGGACCAGATCTACAGAGTACTGACCCACGTCCGTCCGCACGACTTTGAGATTCTGATCGCCATACAAGTTAAGTAATGAGCCCCGTGGGGTCTATGTACAAGAACACCACCGTGATCGGTTTCACCGGACAGGGTAACCGGTCATTCGTGGACCGGCCGTTCGGAATTACGGTAGAGTAGGGCAATGGCGAGTTACCTCGGGACACGAGACTGAGCATTCCACTCGGGATAGCCCGGTGAGTCGCCCCACCGGGCCCCCCACGGATCCGGACATACGGGTTTGCCGTATCCGGCTCTTCAAGACAACTC
>DASPUZ010000205.1:0-47543 GCA_035622635.1 bacterium
GACCCGCGAATGCGCGCGTGACGGAGGCGACGCAGTGGGACAGCAGGCGACCTACGGACAAGCAGTTGGCATTATCATGCAGGCAGACACGATCCTCCGGCTGCCCGGAGACGTTGGTAACGCAACCACGTTCTCGTTCCCCGTCCGGTACGAGATCGTCTCCGGGGTGGATCCGGCCGACCTCAAGAGACCGGATCGAGCCCGGGCGGCGGTGCCGCGCTTCGTGGAAGCCGCGCAGGCGCTTGAGCGCACCGGTGCGCGCGTGATCGGGACCGGGTGCGGCTACCTGGCCCTGATGCAGCGGGATCTCCAGCGTGCCGTCGGCGTGCCCGTGCTCGGCAGTAGTCTGCTCCAGGTGCCGTGGGTCGCCGCCACGCTGCCGTCCGGCAAGCGCGTCGGGATCGTCACCGCCGATAGCCGCGCGCTCGACGATACCTACTTCGAGCCGCTTGGGTGGACGACTCGCACGATTCCCGTCGCCGTGCGCGGCATCGAAGGCGAGCGGCGGTTCCTGGAGCTCCTGCACCGCAACGCGCTCGAGGACGCCGACATCGCCGAGATGCATCGGACGATGGCGAACCTGGCCAGGGCGTTTGCGGGGGATCACCCCGATCTGGGTGCCCTGGTGCTGGAGTGTACCAATCTGCCGCCGTTTGCGGCGTCGATGCAGCGGGCTTGCAAGCTGCCGGTGTTCGATGTCGTCACGCTGCTCGCGTGGGCACACAGTGGCGTCGTACGCCGGCCGTTCGTGGGCCACCTATAGCTTCCGTGCGGCGCTACCTCGTGCTGCGGTGCCTGTCCATAATCCCGACGCTGCTCGGAGTGGCCGTGGTCGTGTTCGCGTTGATTCGCTTGATCCCGGGGGACCCGGCCGAAGTGTTGCTTGGAGGCTTCGCCACGCCCGAGCGCGCGGCGGCGTTGCGTCAAGCGATGGGGTTGACCCGCCCGCTTCCGGTTCAGTTCGGGATCTGGCTCGGCGACGTCGTGCGCGGCGATCTCGGCCGCAGCATCATGTCAGGACAGCCCGTCGCTCAGGAAATCCGGGACCGCTTCCCGGCGACGCTGGAGCTCACCGTGACCGCGCAGTGCTTCGCGATCGCCGCCGGCGTGAGCCTCGGTATCCTCTCCGCGACTTCCCAGAACACGCTGTTGGACCTCGGAGCGACGGTGGCGAGTGTCGCCGGAATGTCGATGCCCATCTTCTGGCTGGGGCTGATGCTGCTCTACGTGTTTGGCGTGTGGCTCGGCGTGCTTCCGATCTCGGGGCGCCTCGGGGTCGACGTGTCCCTTACTCGCCTCACGGGGTTAGTCTTGGTCGACAGCGTACTCACAGGTAACTGGATGGCACTCGGCGATGCGGCAAGGCATCTCGTGCTCCCAGCGTTCTCGCTTGCCGTGATACCGCTGGCAACACTGTCCCGATTCACGCGCGCGGGCATGCTCGATGTCCTGCGGCAGGAATACGTGACCGTCGCTCATGCCAAAGGACTGGCTCGCCGGAGCGTGCTGTGGCACCACGCGCTCCGAAACGCGCTCATCCCGATCGTCACGATCGCCGGGACGCGCTTCGGCACGCAGCTCGCGGGCGCGGTGCTGGTGGAAGTCGTCTACGCGTGGCCGGGGGTGGGTCGACTGGTCTTCGATGCCATCGAACACCGTGACTATCCGATGATCCAGGGCACGGTCCTGTTCATCGCGGTCCTGTTCGTGTTTATCAACCTCGTGACCGACGCCGTCTACGCCGTTCTGGACCCGCGCATCCGGTTCGAGTGAGGAGGCGGCGGGCCGCACGCTCTGCGGAATACCTTCAAAACTGGGCGAGTGGTCACCCTGAAATCGGCACGGATGGTCGCCTGACGACATCACCGGGGACACTTGTCGGCCCGAGGTCCGTCAGCCGCCGGAGAGGGTCCCTCTGAGCCGCAGCCGCCCGGCGTCTTGTGCGCCCACACTCCGAGGCCTATTTGGGGCGGATGCGATAGATGACCCCGCGCATGTCATCGGCCACGAAGAGACTTCCTTGGGGGCCCACCGTGATCCCCGTGGGGCGTCCGGTGCGCACACGCCCACCGAGTTCAAATCCACCGACGAACGTTTGCCACTGCGCGCGGGGATCTTGCCAGTTCACCGGTACTCGGGGACGGTCACCGTCCATCGTGATGACCACCACTTGCGGCGCCGCCGCGTACGCGCCGTCGGACGTCCTGTGCCACGACCCGTGCACCGTGGCAAAGAGTGCGCCGTGATATGTCGTCGGGAACACGTACGTCCCGGATTGATGGCGCGGATAGAAGGTCGCGCCAATGAACGTCGAGTAGGCGGGCACCTCGATCAGTGGGGCAACGGTGTCGGCGCAGTTTGCGCCCGGGGTGTACGCGTGGTGGTTCTCTTCACATTCGGGCCATCCATAGTCCGCGACCCCGGGATGCGACGTCACGTCGTCCAGAAACTCGTAGGGATGCCCGAAGGGCAGATCGTCCTGCCCCGCGTCGCCGGCCCAGAGCGCGTGCGTCTCGGGATTGACCGCGAGCGCAATGGCGTTGCGGATTCGTGTGGCGCGCTTGACCGGATTACCGCCGCGGGGCGCGATGCTCAGGATCGAGGCTCGAGTCGGATCCACTTCCGTACAGGCATTGCACGAGGATCCCACGCTCGCATACAGTGTGCCGTCTACGTATGCGACGGAGGTCGTCGTGTGCACGTCCCCGTCACTGTTCGGCGCGATGCCGCCGATGCGAACGCGCGCGATCAGCGTGATCGCCGACGCCCTTCGTTCGCCATCGCGATACGGGATCGCGTACACGGCGTGCTCGGTGGCGACGTAGATCACCTTGGGCGCACTGGCGAAGGTTACGCCGGCGGCGGGGCGGTCCTGCAGTGTCGCAAAGACCTCGGCCGATCCCACCGCGTCCCCTTCCGCGTTCGGCACGATGTCGACGTTGCTGCTCTCGGTGCCGACAATCAGGTCGCCGTCGGGGAGTGCGGCTAGTTCACGCGCCGAGGGCACGCGCGCGATGGTCAGGATCTGAAACCCTGACGGCACAGTGGGGGACGGCGGGGTGGTCAGGGTTTGGGCCGAAGGCGTGACGAGACACGCGTACAGAAGGCCTAGGCAGCTACCGGCGAACGCGACCGCGCGGACCCACTTCATGCGGACGACTCCTTGGTGAGGATTCTGCCGTTGCCCATCGGACCTCACCCAATGGGTCAATTATACGCGGTTCGAGGGAGTTCAGTCGCGACCCTCGCTTCCGTATCGGCTCCGTGCGCAGCGACGTCTTTCCGCCCCCACGGGCGGGTGCACACCGTTCCTGATTTTGTGGACAAATGCGACAGCCTACACGTCAGCCGAACAGCGCTACGCTCGTTCTTCTTCGGAGACGGCCGAGGCGTTTGCCATCTGTTGCAGCAACGTCCGCAGCTCCTCGATACGTGCTTCCACTCTTCCCACGTGAGCGTCCATCTGGTATGCGTTCAGGATGAGCTTCACCGAAACGAGCAGCACGCCGGTCTCGAGAAACAGATCGTGGCTCAGCCCCTTCGTCGCGAGCGACGAGGCGAACAAGATGAAGGTGAACACGATCACGATCATCGAGGCGTGGTCGAGATACTTCTGCGACAACCCCGTGCGTCGCTTCATATGTCCCTCCGGCCCGATGTTTCTCTCGAGGCAGATTCGCGCGCGGCAGCACCGACCCCCGCAAGGTACCAGAGTTGGCGGGGGGCGGCGCTCGGCCTGGGGGGTGGTACACAGCCGTCGTCGGCGCCGCAGGCGGGCGGCCCGTGGAACGGGAAGGGCGCGTCGCATCGGTGGTCGTGCCGTCGACACCCCACGCGCTCGAGCGCTCCAAGAAGAGCATGGTGGTACAGCGTCTCGGACGTCAAGGCCATCAGTTTTCACAGGCAATCTGGGGCTTGACCTCGGCGGCCTCGGTCGTCTGTACTTGAATGGTGTGTTCCAGGAGCCAATCGGTAGGCGCGGTCGCCGACTTCATCCGGCGCCTCGTGAGCGTGGACGGAGGTCGCGGGATCGGCCGCAAGGATCCCGTTGGGCGAGTGAGCCTAGAGAGGCAGACCGGCCGTCTCGGTAGGAGTGGCGATGTATTTCGACAGACAGCTATGGGGGTTGATGCGTGGCGTGAGGGGGCGCGTCGCAGCCGCGATCGCCATCGGACTCCTCTCCTCGTTTGTTGGCATCGCCCGCTTCGCCGCGCTCGGCTGGCTGCTGGCTCTCGTGTTCCGCGGCGCGCAGGCCAAAGCGCTCGCCATTCCGGTTGCCACCGTCGCCGGCGCGATCTTCCTGCGAGGCGCACTCGAGCACGTCCGGGCGATGATCGCGCACGAGACCGCGTCGCGTATCCAGACGCGACTCCGCGAACGCCTCTACGACAAGGTGGCCGCGCTCGGGCCTGCGTGGTTCGCCGGCGAGCGGACGGGCGGGGTAATGCTGTCGATCGTAGATGGCGTCGAACAACTCCAGTCTTTCTTTGGCCAGTACCTGCCGCAGTTATGCGTGACTGCGCTGACTCCGATCGCGATCTTTGTCTTCATCGCGTGGTGGGACATGCCGGTCGCCACGGTGATGCTCGTCTTCGCGCTTCTCGGACTCCTCCTGCCGGCGACGGTCCACGGGGCCAACCGGCGCGCGAGCCTCCGCCATTCGGCATCGCTCAGGGCGTTCAGCGAAGAATTCCTGGATGCCATCCAGGGGCTGGCCACGCTCAAGGCGTTCGGGCAGAGCACTGCGCACGGTCGGATGCTTGCGGACAAGACGCGCGCCTTGGCGCGCGACACGATCGGGATGCTCGCGATCAGCTTGTCGAGCCGGGGTACCACCGATCTCGTCGTCGCAGGCGGCGCCGCCGCCGCGCTGATGCTCGGCGCGTACCGAGTGTCCCACGGGCTGATGAGCCTCCAAGCACTGCTGATTATACTCATGGCCGGCACCGAGATCTTCCGTCCGCTCCGCGACCTCCGAACCGTGCTGCATCAAGGACTGGTGGGGCAGGCCGCGGCGATCGGGATCACCACTTTGCTGGAGACTCCCGTCGCGGCTCCCCGCAACCATGGGGCGGGCCCGGTGACGCTCCCCGCCACACTCGAATTCGAGCACGTTCGGTTCGCCTACCCCGGCCGCCGCGCCGGTGCGCTCGACGGCTTATCCTTCGCGGTGGGCGCTGGAGAGCGAGTCGGCATCGTGGGCCCGAGCGGCGCTGGTAAGTCGTCGATCGTGCGTCTGCTGTTGCGGCTGTACGATCCCCAGGAAGGCGTCGTGCGCATCGGCGGACGAGATTATCGCACGATCGACCCGGACCAGGGGCGTTCCCAGATCGCCCTGGTCCAGCAGGACACCCATCTGTTCCACGGCACGGTCGAGGAAAACCTACGGCTCGGGAATCCGCGCGCGACGGCGGAGGAAATTCACGCGGCGGTGCGCGCCGCCAACGCGGACGGGTTCATCCATGGTCTCCCGCAAGGATATGCCACCGTCATCGGCGAGCGGGGCGCCAAGCTCTCCGGAGGGCAGCGTCAACGCCTCGCGATCGCGCGGGCGCTCCTGCGCGACGCGCCGATTCTGATTCTCGACGAAGCGACGTCCTCGGTCGACGCCGAAAACGAAGCCGCGATCCAGCAGGCGCTCGACCGCTTGATGGCCGGACGCACGACGCTCATCCTTGCCCATCGTCTATCGAGCGTGATCAACGCCGACCGCATCCTCGTGCTCGATCAGGGTCGCATCGTTGAGAGCGGACGCCACGACGAGCTGATGCGCCGCAACGGCGCCTACCGCCGGTTGATGGGCACGCAGGCCGATGAAGGCGTGGTCGCGTCGGACACGCGCCGGGAGCCTGCGCGAGGTTCCGACGGCGCCCCCGATTTGCTCGGCGATATCGATCCCACGGCGCAGCCCGACGACGAGATCCTACGCGCTTCCCCGATCGGCCTCGGTAAGACGGTGGCGACGCTGTTGCGGTTCGTCCTGCCGCTGCGCGCGAAGCTCACGGTGACGATGCTGTCGGGCATCGGCCGCGTCGCCGCCTTCACCGGCGTCGCGATCGTGAGTGCCCTGATTGTGGCCGCCGTGCGACACCACGCGCCGTACGGCCCGCTCCTCGTGCTGCTCGCCATCACGGCCCCGCTGGCCGGGATCCTGCAATGGGTCGAAGCATACCTCGCCCACGTCGTCGCGTACGACCTGCTGGCCGAGATGCGCATCGCGTTGTTCGCAAAACTGGACGCCCTGGCCCCGGCGTATCTACTCCGGCGCCGGTCGGGGGATCTGGTCGCGCTTGCGACCCAGGATGTCGAGACGATTGAGTATTTCTACGCGCACACCGTCACCCCGGCAGTCGTCGCGGTGCTGACGCCCGCCGCCGTGCTCATCGTGCTCGCCACCGTCGCATGGCCGGTGGGCCTCGCCTTGCTGCCATTGCTGGCGTACGTCGGGATCGCGCCGCTGTTCTTCCGGCGACACATCGATCAGATCGGGGTGCGCGTTCGGGAAGCTCTGGGGTTGCTCACCGCCCACGTCGGCGACACGATTCAAGGGCTCTCGGAACTCGTCGCCTTTCAGGCGCTCGATCGACGCCGTGCCGAGTTCACGGATGTCGTGCGCGCGTACCAAGCGACGCGCCTGGAGTTCTTCCGGGATCTGTCATCCCAGACAGCACAACTCGAAGTGGGCATCGGCCTGGGCGGACTGGCGGTCGCCGTCACTGGCGCCCTGCTCGCCGCGCATCGGCGGCTGGACCCCACGGTGCTGCCGCTGCTCACGCTGCTTGCGGTTGCGGCGTTTCTCCCTATCTCGGAGATCGGAAACGTCGGCCGACAACTCGCCGACACGTTCGCCTCAACCCGCCGTCTGTGGGCGGTCCACCGCGAACCGATCACGGTGACCGATGGTCCACAGACCCCACAACCACCAGCCCGGGGCGGATCCGCGATCGAGTACAAGGGCGTGACCTTCACGTATCCGGGCGCGCGGCGCGCGGCGCTCTCGTCGTTCAGCCTGGACATTCGACCGGGCACCACCGTCGCGATGGTCGGCCCCTCGGGTGCGGGCAAGACGACGGCCGCGAACCTGCTCTTGCGGTTCTGGGATCCGTCAGAGGGCGCAATCATGCTCGACGGCTACGATGTTCGGGCCTACCCGCTCGACCAGCTGCGGGGCCGGATCGCACTCGTCGCCCAGGACACGTACTTGTTCAACAACACGCTGCGCGCGAACGTGCAGCTGGCCAAGCCGGACGCCAACGAGCGGGAGATTCGCCTCGCGATCGACCGCGCCGCGCTGACCGAGATGGTCGAGAGCCTCCCGGACGGATTGAACACCCGGGTCGGGGAACGCGGCGTGCAGCTCTCCGGCGGCCAGCGGCAGCGCGTGGCGATCGCACGCGCCTTCCTCAAGAATGCGCCCGTGCTGATCCTCGATGAGGCGACGTCCCATCTTGATGCAGTCAACGAAGCGCTCGTGCGACGCGCGCTCGACGACTTGATGCGCGACCGTACGACGATCGTGATCGCACACCGATTGTCGACGATCCGTGCGGCCGATCTCATCGTCGTGCTCGACGACGGACGCCTCGTTGACACGGGAACGCATGCGAAGTTGCTGGCACGCGGCGGGTTGTACGCCGAGCTGGTGGGGCACCAGCTCGGCCTCGTCCGCGTCGCCCCGATGCCCCCAGGCTGAGCGCACCGTCAACCCAAGAGTACCCACGTTGTTGGCACGAGCGAAGCCTCTGGTGGGACAAACGTCCTGTCGGATGCGCATTCAAAGCCCGCGCGGTCCTTTGGTGTGTCCGAGATTTTCTATGACCCGGTGTGTTCCCACTTCCCCCATCGGAGCCCAGCCAGAGCCGCGACCAGGACCATCTCGAGCACAGGAGGCTTGAGGTATCCTACCGCTCGCTTGAAGTCGTCGGTCTCGAGGCCCCTGGCGCGCTTCTCGCGCGGGCGCAGCGTATCGGTCGGGAAGTTTCGGCGTCGCGGGATGCCACGGAGGGATTGGCCGGGATGATCTCGGTAATCGCGAGTGGATGAGCCGGTATCACCGCGCGCCCATCCTATGCTCGAGGGATGGGGAGACGCGGAGGATCAGTCAGGCCATTCTAAGACGATTGGTACATAGCAACTTGAGGTGGTCGGGGAGGGGGGACTTGAACCCTTGGCCCCTGTTGTGGAGGGTGTGGTGGGTGTTTGGTAGTTCGTGCTGCTTCGCCCTCTTTTGGTTTCTCCCGAGCATCGACCGCACAGACGGGACAATCGCGAGCGGACGCTCAAGAACTCTTCATCAACGAACCCAACGTTGTGCCAGCGACGGTGCTGAACAGGGGATGCGTCATTACATCATTGAGTTTTTCAAGTAGGGTTTTCTTCTCGGGCGTATCCTCCAGTGCCGCAATCTTTTCTCTTACGGTTTCAAATACGCTCATAACAGAGACGTTGGTAATCTGGGTTATGTACATGCTGGTGTCTGCTCTGCCGCCCCTTTGTTGGTGGGTCAGTTGCGGCGCGTAATCATGCCGTAGTGTTTGAATGGCTGACACAATGTGTACTCTGGCAATAGCAAGATCTTCCTCGTAGTGTTGTTGGTCCGCTGCTGAATAGGTTGTCGTTCCAGGTTCTCTTGGTCTTCTCTCACAAAACATCATATCCATGAGATAGGCCGTTTCCGTGGCGATAGCGTCCCCGCCTTTTCTCAGCCAATCCTCCAGTTCGGTCTGCCAGATCTTAAACTTCGTGCTGTCTCTGGTTCGGACTGGCAGTTTTTCCCATTCGTCAATCTGTGCCATTAAGCGTTCTAGATTCGTGATGACGAGGAAAGCATCCATGGTGCCACCCACGCGCGTCAGCCATTGTGCGACCGTGGACACGTACCTTCTTCGCGCTGATTCTGGGCTCAGACAATTTGGGGTTCCCGTACCCCTGCCTGAGATTGTACCGAGAGAAGAGGGAGCCCACGAAAGGCTCCCGTTAGTTTATCTTGTTTACCCCCACCGGTACTAAAGCAATCGTAGCAGGGCATCCGACGGTTTGAGAAGGCGGCGGCGTGAATGTCGCGCCGGGGAGCCCGGTGCGGGGAACCTGCACGCCGGGTTCTGCGGGGGGAGGACGGCGCAAGGAGTAGATCCGAGGCCGTCCTCTACCCACCACCCTGGTTCAGAGTTTGGCGTCCGGACTGACGACTTTCCCATCAGCGATAAGCGCCCGCACCGACTCATGGATGGCCTCAAAGCTCGTGTATCGAGGTTGGTATCCAAGACGTTGGCGGCTCTTCTCGATCGAGTGCGAGGAGCTTCGGATCACGTGCCCACGAGAGTTTTCCGCGTAATAGCCTTCGAGGTCGAGAATCCATTCATCGAAAGGCTTGAACGAAATGCGGGGCTCCTTCCCGAACCAGCGATAGACTGTTTCCGCGTAGCCCCGCAGGGTCACGGCCTGTTCAGAAACCGTGTTGAACACCTCGCCGATCGAACCCGCCCTATTCTCGATTGCGCGGATGATCCACTGAGCCACATCGTCGGCATGGACATGATGTAGCGTCTCATGGCCCAGGTTGGGCAGAACCAGTTCATCACCACGGGCAATCAACGAATAGATTTCCGGATTTGCATTGCCGATCGGATTGGTAGGAATCCATCCTTCGCCGACGATGTGGCCAGGCCGGAAGCAGGTCGCGGGGAAGCCGGCCAGTCGCGCCTCCCGCATGAGCCAAGCTTCGCTCTCCGCCTTGCCCTTACCGTAGCTGTCTATGGGATTCGGAGGATCCGTCTCGGTGGAGGGGACCGAGAAGAGGCGGCCGTAAACCCAGATCGAGCTGCAGAACAGGTAGTGCTCGACCTTTCCGCGCAACGCCTCAACGACTTGCTGCGTGCTGGGTAGATCGAACGAAATCATATCTACGACAATATCCGGATTCAGGTTCGCGATCTTGGTGCCGAACTGTCCGTTTTTTTCTTCCGCCGCGCGATCGAGCGTTACGTTCTCGATCTGGCTCCAAGCGTAATGGGGACGATAGGGTTTCGCGGTGCCACGGCTTACATTCACTACCTCATGTCCAAGCTCGACAAGCCTGGGCACCAAGTAGCTCCCGACGTGACCACTACCACCGATGATGACGATGCGTGACATAGTCTGTTCCTCTGCTGCTGAACCAAGCTGAGATTTCCATTTTGATGCCTGCACTCCTTCCCTTCGCCGAACCCAGTCCGTCTGTTTCCGTCCGGAGCCCTCCCTGGCGTAAGAGCCGCACAACCTGAACAAGGCCCTCTCCAAACTCGAAGCCGTTGCCGGCGGCAAGCTTCTCGGCCGGGACGGCGTCAGGAGACCTCACCGACTGAGCGTGCTTGGGCGGCGCCTCCTTCGCCAAGCCGAGCGATACCTGGTGAGCGCCAAACGGGAACGCGGCGCCGGAATTGCGGGGAGGTTCCGCTGGGTCGGGTGCGGGGGGGTACCGCCATTTCGGCCCGGGGCCACAGTAAGATACATGGCGACAGCAATTTCGGAGGGGTGGATTGAGGCGCCGAGAGTCTGCAGTAGGAAATGGCCAACTATCCCGTTCTATCGACCCGGAAAGGAGAGGAAATGGCCAAGTTCGCCCGGACAAAATGGACAACTACGATCGAATCCTACAGCGGCGGCGGTGGTGGCGCCCAGGTGGCAATGCATCTGCCGCCGTTCATCAGCCCGCGTTCGCACACGGAACATCTTGTTGGCCGGTAGCGCCGTGCAGCGACCGGTCGTCGCGACGGTGGTGTTCGTGGCTCTGCTTGCCGTCGCGATCGCGGCCCACCCAGCGGGGGCAGCTTTGCAATCCACGATCCGAGCCGACGGCGGAATCACGATCTCGTATCCGGTCGGATGGCAAGCGGTGTCGGCCGACAACGGGCGGACGATCGTCGTGGCCGGACCACGGGCCCAAGGCGTCCGGCCCGCCGTGACGATCGTGCCGACGCAGGGCGACAGGGACCCTACGACGTTGCTAAAGAGCGCCACGGCAGGGCTGGGGACGAAGGCGCCGATTGTGGTCTTGAACGAGCAACAGGTCGCTTCAGGCCGAAGAGCGCGCTACTACGTGCGCGGCAAAGGCGCGGCGGCGGAGTATGTGATGGTCGGCGTCGCGGAAGGGAGCGGCTGGATTGCCACCGTGGTCGCGATTGACCTCGTGTCAGATCCGGAGCTTCGGACTCGCGCGGAGATCTTCCAGGCGATCCTCGCGGGGATCGCGATGCCGCACGGTCGCCACTCGTGACCGGTGGGGGAGACGTGAGCGTGATGGACAATGTCGTAGCGACGGCTCAGGGCGCCCGCGCGGAACGGCGTCGGAATTTGCCGCGAGTGCGGGACGTGGCCGCGTACCTGGGTGTGAGTGCGGACACCGTCTACCGGATGTGCCGGAAGCACGAGATCCCACGCATCAAGATCCGCACCCGGCTTCGGTTTGATCCCGAGGAGTTCTACCGAACGGTGGCGGAACACAGGAGAGGGTGGGGAGCTCATCCCTACCCCTGCGCGGCTGCAATGATCTCCACAACACTACATGATAGAACAAAACTTCTGTCCCAGACGGCCCAAGGCCACAATTTGGCCACAGTTTTAGCCCCAGTCGCGCTGGAACCCTTGATAATCAAGACGGAGCACTGGTCGGGGAGGGGGGACTTGAACCCCCGGCCTCAGCGTCCCGAACGCTGCGCGCTACCAAGCTGCGCCACTCCCCGGCCAGGCCATTGTAACATCGGGTCTGCACCCTGACAATCCAACGATGTGATTCATGTAGTAGGTCAATGATTTTGTCACCCCTTAATGGGTCAGTGAATCTGTCACCCTGGGAGGATGAACAGGGAGACGATCACTTTGACCCAGAGGGAGCACCACCGTATGCACGTTCTGTCTCGTGCCCACGATCGCGTCCTGCGCGCCCGAGAAGCCGCCCGGTTCCCGCTCCTGCGTCGGCTCATCCGTCGCTACGGCTCCCTCCTGTACCGACCGCCATGGCCTCTTTCACCGCGCTCCGCGCACGCCGCAGACGCTCGTCGAGGAACTCGAAGGGACCATTCCCTCCACGCAGATTGGCCGTGCGCCACACGAACTGGGCATCCGCTGGATCCCTGCCTCCTCGCCACGGGACAAAGGACGGGTGGACGTCTCTTCGGACCCTTCCAGGATCGCCTCGTGGTCGAGTTGCGGCTTGCGCAGGCGCGTACGCTCGCCAATGCGCAACAGGTGCTCGAGCGGTTTCTCCCACGCTACAACGCACGCTTCGCCCAGCCCCCAGCGCACCTGGACCCTGCCTGGCGTCCTGCGCCAGCCGACCTTGATCGTATCTGCTGCTTCAAGTACCGCCGCACCGTCGGGCACGATAACACGATTCAGCTGAACAGCACCCTCCTGCAGCGGCGTCCCGGGCCCCATGCCTGCAGCTACGCCGGCGCCGGCGTCGATGTCCATGCGCACTTGAATGGCACCCTGGCTGTCTATTGTCGTGGCCCGCGGCTTAGCGCCAAGCGACTGCCTCTTGGCCACCGCCCCGCCCGGCGCACCCCGCCGATGACGGCGCGCTGCCGCGCCCCAAGCAATGCACGCCGCTCCCCGCTCAGCACCCGTGGCGACAAACCGTACTCACATCGGCCCTCAGGAGGAAACTGAAGGCCCAGGGAGTGACATCTTCATGGACCCGTTAGGGTGACGGAATCACAGACCTACGACATCCAACGATGTGATTCATGATTCCGGCCACCGACAAGGGCATGGGGGCCTACCAATCCGGTCAACCAGCCGTAGGAGGCGCCACGTCCCCACGTGCGGCGGATCGAGGATGCTGTTCAAGATCAGAGCTGACGTACGCGGCTTGTTGGCGTGTCCAACTTCGTTGATGGTGGCGCAGCGGGTGGAGGTTGAGCTGTTCGATCCCATCGTTTGAGGGAGCGAACATGGATAGGGCGAGTCTGTCGCGATCTCCCCAGCAAAAGTGCGACCCTGCGGCTACGGTTGCGGCCTAAACATCGCACACGATAACGCGTCGTGGAGCAGCAGCGGAAAGACGGTAAGCACATCGCAGAAGCGGCGAGGAGGGAAAATAGTGAGCCTCGTGACGGCCGGGGGTGTCCAGCGGGACCATAAGGCGGCCGCGGGCTCGAAGCTGAACGCAATCCCATCCGCATCGTAGACGTAGTCCTCGATCCGGAAAATGCCCGTGTTCATTGGAAGGGCAGCGGCGAGCACACTCGGCGGCGCTCCGTACGCATCGCGAACCGCGGACTGAGGACTGCCGAGATGAATACCAGCTGTGGTGGTGCACGACTCGGTGAACGCCCGATCCCAAGACAGTGTGATGGCGAGGATGCGATCGTTTGCGGCCAGCAGGAATAGGTGTGGCTCTGGGGGTCGGGGTTCTGGGAAGACGTAGGTGAACGTCGACAGAGTGGTGGAGTCTCTCACGTAGAATAGGCTGTCGACGATCGTGGCATGAAGAAGGTGTGCCGCGGCGCTGGCAGTCATACCGAGTCGGATCGGACCGACTCCGGTGCCTGGTCGGATGGGGACGGCCCCCGAGCCGCAAATCATGGCAGGATCAACGCTTGGTGGTGGGGTCTGCACCGTCTGGGCGCGGACGAGGAACAGCGGCAGAGCACGTTCCGCAGCACCACAGACGCCCGCGAACAGCGCGACCAATCCGATCGCGATGAAGCAGGACATGTGCGGTAGGAACCGGAGTCTGAGTTGTGACACAATTGTACGGCTTGCCGCCAGGCTACCGACGCGCAGGAACCAGGGCCGCTCGAGTCTCATGCGACCGCCTCTTGGCAGGCGCTTCGAGCAATCCTGGAGGATCTCCTTTCAGGCACGTGCTTCAACGACCGGGCCCTGATAGCACGGTCGCGCTCTCATGACGTTGAGTTCACCGTCGAGGCGACATAGGGGAACCAGAATGTCCTGCGTGCGGGCCGCTCCCCGCCGCCATTGGACGAGCTGGGTCAGTCGAGAGCCACGGGGACCGTCCGCTGGGGAAGGGGGAGCCGGATAGGAGTTATTACGACGTTACGCGGTGACGACGATAAGGCGCTGGCGGATGGCTCGCACGATGGGTCGATACAGCAGCATGGCCGTCATCACCCACGAGAGGCCAAGAGTAGCCGCGGCCGCTATCACGTACACAACCCCGTCCACCGTGTGAGGATTGGGGCGGAACCAGAAGAGATGGAGGCCGGGGACGACGATGAGCAGGAACGCAAGCGCTGGCATTTCGACCACCGCGCATAGGATCCAGGTGGCTGCCCAGGATCGTCCGTACGTTGCCGCAAGGCCACTCACCAAGCCGAGCATCCCCGTGAACAACGCAAACGTCAGTCCCTGAAGCGGCGCAAGGAGCTCTCCAACGAGGAGCGCGGCTCCGAGGTATCCGAGAATACCCCAACGGCGGTGCAAGTTCACGCCTACCATGATGGGGAGTGCGCCCAGCCAATAGATCGCCCACCCCACCTCAGGCATTCGACTGCCCATCAGGGTCAGCAGGACGGCCAGCCCGGCCAGCATCCCATTCAGCGCCACCGCGCGTGAAGGTCTCATGTGCGCGATCGAGATCCTCGGGATGGGGCGGCCCCAGGCACCTGGAAAGTTGCGCGTCACGCTGAGCGCGCTCCAGCCGAGCGTTCCCGCGATCACGGCGATGGGGAGCCACTCCGCAGTGCCTCCCAATCTCCCACCAGCTCGGATGAGCACGACGCGGACGATGAGCGCGATGGAAACCAACGTGCCGGAAATGACGAGCCGGCGGGTGGTGCGGTTCGTTGAGGTGCTGCGCTTCTCCATCTGATCTCGGCTGGGCTTGAGTCTCCGCGTTTGGAACTGGTCACATGAAGGCTTCGACGCCAAGCAACTGCTTATAGGCCATCGTTAAGGATCCTGCAAGCCTCGAAGAGTACAGGAGCCACCCCGCGATCGGGGGCACCTCGCGCAATTATCCACCGCGGAAGAGTTGAGCTAACCGGCCGTGCGATCCCGCAGCAGGGTCCGCGCGCTTGCTCTGGGGGCCCAGGTACTACGGCAGCCGCGCGATGAGCTGGTGGTGCACGGTTACGCCAGGGTCACCGCGAGATATCCCGTGCGCCCGCCCGTCGCTATGGTACAGGAGCAGAACGGCGTTTGCATGCGTGAGCCGGAACGGCGTGAAGATTGTCACGTTCGCGGTGCCGCCGCTCAAGGCGACGAAATTGTGCAGCCCGACGCCGTCGAGCGGCGCGAACGTGTTCCCCGCGGCCTGGAACGTGACGGCGAAGAGGCTATAGGCACCTCCCGGGACGAGCCCGGTGAAGGACACCCTGACGAGGGCGGCGTGACCATGTTCGTTCACCGGTGTGATCTCGCCCGCCCCTTGAGCGGCAAGCCAGCGGCCGAGGGTGATGCTGAGCGGCTGCCCCAGGGCCGTGTACAGCGGGGTGTCCGGAGCCGCGGCGATGGGGGCCGGCGCGAACCCGGCCGCGTGCGAGATATTCTGGGGTCCGATCCCAGCCGCCGCGTCCGGCGCCCGCACGAACACCTGCGGATCGGCCGGGAGCGCTTGGCTCGTTTCCTCCGAGAAGAACGTGCCGTACGACTCGAAGACGAGGGCGACCGCGCCGGCCGCCGTAGCCAACGGCGGTCCACTCAAGACCGCGGCCGCAACGATCGCCAACAGCAACGTGGGAGTGGCCCGCACACGTGGCCCCCAACGCTTGGGGGTGCGACGCGGCGACTCTCCGCTGTCGCGATCAGGATCGCGGTGACCGGAAGCGACCAGGATGCGGCGGAGTTTCTGGCGCACGCGCTCAAATGAAGCGCTGCAGGGGGCCTCAGGGTCGGGACCGGAGCCGATGGAATTATCCGGACCCGGTGGGTGCCCGGAGTTGTCAATGAACGCGTCCCGTTGGCACTCCAAGGCGGTGACCTCCGCGTCGAGCAGGAGCGCCTGCCTACGTTTCCTTCGCATCAGCGGACCCGGCCAGCGCGGCGCGCTCCATCGGCATCGTCCGCGTTCGGCCGCCGGCCCAGATGAATGCGTCCGATTGCGTGGGGACCGGAGCTGCGATTGCCCGCCGCCGCGCGGCCCGTAACAGCTTTGCCGTTACTTCCCGTGCGCGTGTTGTCCCTCAGCATACGGTGGTCAGCCGGCGCCTGCGCGATCTAAAACTATTTTCCACAATCAAGACGCAGTCCTATCTGTGGTCCGCCCATGGGTCCGGCGGTTCTCCGGCATGCCGGCGGTGACGTCGATCACGACCACCTGGGAATTGCCTAAGCTGCGCGCGTTGTTCGAGGTCCAAAACCTGCTGCCAGGAAGTCCGTCCATCCACGGGAGGGGCGGCACGTGCTTCCGCAACGCGCGCGTTTCTTGCGACACACTCGGCACGACCGATGACGATCTTGAGGCCACGTGATGGAGAGCGTGCTCGGTTAGTACCTGCCCAGGAGACCACCGGCCGATGGGTGATACTGGGAGTTGCGGAACGCGTGCCGAGCGGGGGTGTGCAGAATCCACCGTTGAGAGAGCGAGGTCCGGGAGCGCCGCCTACGGCTTCAGGTATTCGCCCAAGAACGAGAGCGTTCTCTGCCACGCGTCCGTGGCGGCGCTCTGATCGGCCGCCGAGGCAAGGTCCCGTTCGAAGCGGTGGCCGGCGGCCTCGTAGATCTGGATCTGGTATGGACTGCCCGTCGCGTCCAAAATGCTCGCGAGCCGCTGCGACGGGCACCGTGTCGTCCGCCGTCCCGTGCAGGATGAGCACCGGGCTGCTGGAAGCGGTGAAGACCTGCGCGAAACGTGCCAGCGATTTGTCCGTTCCGGCGCCGCTGAGCGCACCGTAATAGGATACCCCGGCCTGGACCTTGGTGGTCGCAGCGAGCCAGAGCGCGAAGTACCCGCCGTTTGAAAACCCGACGGCTCCGATCTTTGCCCCGTTCACACCCCCCGTGTGCTGTAGGACCGTGACTGCATCGACCAGGTCCGCATAGATCGGTCCGGCATCGCGCGGCGGCGACACGAGCGCCCTATCCCAGGACGCCGGTACGCCGGCGGCGTACTCAACTCCGTGTCGATTCAGGCCTCCTTCCTGCGGCGCGGGGCGGCGGTTGCTGCACATCTCTCCGCGGCGGCGCCCGGGACGTTCTTCATCCTGCTATCGGCCGCCGGGTTCGGGGCGATGTCGATCTTCGCCAAAGTCGCGTACGCTTCCGGCGCCAACGTCCCGACCACGCTGTTCCTCCGTTTCGTCCTCGCGTCCGTCGTGCTGTGGGGTGGGCTTGCCCTGACAGGCCGCATTCCCCGTGCTCTGTCCGGCAGATTCGTCATCGCGTGCGCCGGCCTCGGAGCGATCGTGTACGCCACGATGTCGCTGGCACTCTTCTCGGCGCTCGTGTACGTGTCGGCGTCGCTCGTGGCGCTCGTGCTGTACACGTATCCGACGATCGTGACGGTGCTTGCGTTCCTCTTGCTTCGTGAGGGACTCGGTCGCCGGAAGTGCCTGGCATTGGCCATCTCGTCGCTCGGGCTGGTGCTGGTCTTGGGGATGAGCGTCGGGTCGGCACACGGCCCCGGGGTGGTGCTCGCGCTCCTGGCGTCCGTGGCGTACTCCGCGTACATCGTGGCGGCGCGTGTCTTGCTCCGGGGCGCGCCCGCGCTCGTGGCATCCGCGATCGTGATTCCGGCCGCCGGCGCGACGTTCGGAGTCTACGCCGCCGTTTCCGGGACGCTCCGTTTGTCCATGTCGCTCTCCGCGTACGCGGCGATCGTCGGGATGGCCTTGCTCTCGACGGTGCTCGCAATCGTCGCGTTTCTCGTGGGTCTGGAACGCGTCGGAGCGTCGCGTGCTGCCATCCTGAGCACGTTCGAGCCGGTGGTGACCCTGACGCTGGCCGCGACATTGCTCGGCGAGCGCCTTGCCCCCATGCAACTTGCGGGTGGGGCGTGCATCCTTGGGGCGGTGCTGCTGTTGCACGCTCAAAGACGCCCGCAAGCGCGGAACGCCGCTCTCCCCACGGGGGCATCCGAGCGGAGCCGATCGTAGCCTCTCGGGGCGCGGAGCGGCGCGGGACCGTTCGGGACCACGGAGATTGGGGCCGCGTCGCCGAATGGACAGGATGGGTGTCGGCGGCTTGAAGCCGTCTCGGCGTGCTCCAGGAACGGCTGCGCGTGCTTCACGACGGGCCGCCGGAGTCGGCGTCGGTCCCGCGCAGGGTGCTCCATGTCAACACCGAGGAGGCGAGCGGACGGATGTTTCCGCTTGAGGGCATCAAGATCGTCGATTTGACGCGGTTTCTTGCCGGGCCGTACTGCACGATGGAGCTGGGGGACTACGGCGCCGACGTCATCAAAGTCGAGCCGCTCGACGGCGACCACTCACGATACCAGACGCTCCGGCCCGACCTCGTGGGGAACAGCTACTTCTTCGCAGCGGCAAACCGCAGCAAGCGCAGCATCACCGTGGATCTAACCACCGGGGAGGGGCGCGAGGTCGTGCGCCGCCTCGCCCGTTCTGCAGACGTCGTCATCGAAAACTTCCGGCCCGGGGTGATGGACCGCCTCGAGCTCGACGCCCGCCGCCTGCGGGAGGCGAATCCGCGTCTCATCTACTGTGGCATCTCGGGCTTTGGCTCGACCGGACCGTACAGCGCGCGTCCCGGATTCGACCAGGTGGCGCAGGGGATGTCGGGATTCATGAGCATAACAGGGCAGGAGCCGACCGGCCCGACGCGTGCGGGCATCGCGCTCGCCGACCTGACGTGCGCCACGGCCGCGTGCCGGGGGGTGCTCTATGCGCTGCTGGCGCGCGCGCGGACCGGTCGCGGCCAGGAGGTCTACGTGGCGATCGTCGATGCGATGGTGGCGCTGCTCACATGGAGCGCCGGGATGTATTTCGAAACTGGCGTGGCGCCGGGCGTCGCGGGGAACCACCATCCGCTGTCGGCGCCATTCGGCGTGTATCAGGCCGAGGACGGGCCGTTCAACGTGTGCGCCGGCAACGAGCAGATCTGGAAGCGGTTGTGTGACGCGATCGGACGCTCCGAGTTGATCGGGGACCCGCGGTTCGCGACGGTCAACGACCGTGTGGCTCACCGCGAAGAGCTCGACGCGATCCTCGCGGAGGTCTTCCTTGCGCGCACGGCGTCTGAGTGGGTGGCATATCTCAATGAGCGCGGAGTTGCCTGCGGCCCGATCTACGATCTGGCGGAGGTTTTTGACGACCCGCAGGTCCGCCACCAGGAGATGCTCGTGGAAATGCCGCACCCCGTGCATGGCGTCGTGAAGATGCTCGGCCTGCCAATCAAGCTATCGGAGACGCCGGGTCGGATCCGGCGCGTGCCGCCGCTGCTCGGCGAGCACACCGACGAGGTTTTGCGTGAAGCCGGCTACACGCCCGATGAGATCGCCTCGCTGTACCGGGCCCGGGTCGTGGGCGAGGCGGCGCGAGCGGGAACCCGCGGGCGGGAGGGGTGATCTGAACCTCTGTCCGGCCGAAGCGTGCCTCGGACACGCGAACATCGTCGCCATGCTGCCAAGGATTTGCAGGATTTTTCTCATGATTCTCGAAATAGGCCCCAAACTTAACATCGGAAAACCTACGCAGCACTCATCGGAGCAGACGATGCCACAACGATTGCAGGACTGGTACCGCTACCTTGCGCAGCAAATGCACGTTCCTCTTCCGGACGGATCGTTCGATCCGGTGTCGGGACATCGGTCCGGGGACGATGTTCTCCGGGATCTTCCCCGAAATGGCGCAGCGCGCGCGGGCGCGTTAGCGGAATCGCGGAGCTTCTCGGTGCAGCCGGCGGAGTTTCGCGCCGCGGCGGCGTCCGTGTCTTCGCGGGGTGTGCGCGCCTCCCGCGTGCACACGGCCGGGCCGCGGTCACCCGATCCGCGGCGGCGGGGCGGCCGCCGCCCGATCACGGAGACACGCGAGGAGATCATCCGCCGCCTGCTGGACCCGGAGCTCGGCTTGTACGAGGCGGCGGCCGTGCTGAACCTGTCCAAGGCGACGGTGCGCCGCTACACGGACCAGGGAAAACTGATCTGCCTCCGAACGCAGGGCGGACAGCGCCGGTTTCGCCTGTCGACGCTGCTGGCGTTCCTCGACCGGCAGGCCGCGCGAGGAGACGAGTAGCCGGGTGCACGTCGGGTTCTTCACGGACAGCTATCTGCCGCGACGCAGCGGCGTCGTACGCGCGGTCGAGGCCGCGGGACTTCACCTGCGACGCCGCGGCCATCGTGTGTCGGTGATTGCGCCCGCGTATCCGGGATACGTCGACGAGGACCCGGACGTGCATCGCGTGCCGTCCGTGGCGGCTCCTGGGCATCCAGATTTTCCCCTCGCCGTGCCACACTCCGCGTCTCAGTTGCGCGGCATGCGCGAGTTGGGGCTCGACGTGGTGCACACCCACTCGCCGTTCTTGCTGGGCGGAGTCGGCTTGTGGGTGGCCCGAACGCTTCATCTGCCCTCGGTGTTTACGTACCACACCCTGTACGCGGAGTACGCGCACTATGCGCCGCTTGTGGGCGACCTGACGCGGCCCCTGGTGACGGCATACACGACCGCCTACTGCAACCGGTGCGATCTTGTCCTGGCGTCGGTACCGTCGCTCGCCCGGCTCCTCGGGCGGTATGGGGTGCGCGCGCGCATCGCGATCATTCCCAGCGTCGGGATCGAACCCGGCACGTTCACCGGTCCGCTCCCGGCCGGTGTCCGCGCGGGGCTCGGCGTCCCGGACGACGTGAGGCTGCTCGTGTTTGTGGGGCGGTTGGCCAAGGAGAAGAGCCTGCCGCTTCTGATGGACGCATACGCCACGGTGCCCGCAGATACTCGGCTGTTGTTCGTCGGGGACGGTCCCGAGCGGACGGCCCTGGTGGAGCAGGCGCGCCGGCTCGGAATCTCGAGCCGCGTGATCTTCGCCGGCAGCCAGCCCTTCGCGCGGGTGGTGGAGGTGCTGCGCACGGCCGACTTGTTTGTGTTTCCGTCTCAGACCGAGACGCTGGGCCTCGCGGTGGTGGAGGCGATGGCCGCCGGGCTCGCGGTGGTCGCCGTGCGCGCAGGGGCGGCCGCCGACATTGTGCGCGACGGCGACACCGGCTGCCTCGTATCGGCGGATCCCGTGCCATTCGCCGACGCGGTCTGCACGTTGCTGCAGAATCCCGGGCGGCGCGCCGAGATGGGACGCCGCGGCCGAGCGGCGGCGGCGGCGTCCTACTCGGAGACCCAGATCGTCGACCGGCTGATCGGGCTGTACGAGACGCTCATCGCAGAGCGCGCCCCGGCCGCATCACGCGACGTGAACTGAGCTCTCAGGAGGACCCGAGGTGCATCTCAGGCGGTTGGAGCTGGTCGGATTCAAGACATTCGCGGACAGGACGTCGCTGGAATTCTCGCCGCGCATCACCGCGATCGTCGGTCCGAACGGCAGCGGCAAGAGTAATATCTTCGACGCGGTGCGGTGGGCGCTCGGGGAGGGGAGTCTGCGCTCGCTGCGCGGCACCCGTAACGAGGACGTGATCTTTGCGGGCACAGACCGCCGCCGTCAGCTCGGGATGGCCGAGGTGACGCTCACGCTGGATAACTCGGACGGAACCCTGACCCTGCCCTCGGATGGTGGAGGCGACGCGCCCCCTACGCCGCTGGCCTTCACCGAGGTGACGGTGACGCGCCGGGCGCTGCGGGGATCCGACAGCCAGTACCTCATCAACTCGCTGCCCTGTCGGCTCCGGGACATCCAGACGACATTTCTCGGCACGGGCCTCGGTGGACACTCCTACGCGCTGATCACGCAGGGTGAAGTCGAGCACACACTCGACGCAACCCCGGAAGAACGGCGGATGATCCTGGAAGAGGCGGCGGGAGTCGCCAAGTACAAACGGCGCCGCCGCGACGCGGAACGCCGCATGGCGGCTGCCGACCAGCTTCTCCTGCGCGTGACCGATATTCTGGGGGAGCAGGAAGCGCACGTCACACAGCTTGCGGCCCAGGCCGAGTCGGCCCGGCGATATCAGGCGTACACCCAGGAGCTTCGTGCGAAGGAGCTGGCGCTGCAGGTCGAGGAGGTGCGCCGTCTGGCCCGCGCGCAGCGCCGGGTGCGCGATCAGCTTGAGCACATCGCCGCACGCCGGCGTGAGGTCGAGGGCGCGTTGCGCACGCTCGAGTCGGAGCGGGCGGCGCTCGATCGCCGCGCTTCGGAGGCCGGGCGCGACTGGGACGAGGCGCAGCGCGCGCTCGTCCGCCTGACGGAGCGCCGGACTGCGGAGGAGGCCGGGCTGCGGCTGTTCGACGAGCGTCGCCGCGGCCTGCAGGCGCAACGTGAGCGCATCGCGCGCGAGGCGGAACGGTACCGTCAGGAAGAAGCGGCGCTCGCGCAGGAGCGCGTTGCGCTCGACGACGCGGAGCGCAGCCTCGCCGACGAGCGGGACCGGACGGTGGCTGTCGCGGCGGCTGCGGAGGCGCGTCTCGGCGCCGTGGAGCAGGAGGCGGCCCAGGCCGAGCACCGTCTGGATGCGGGACGCGCCGAGGCGCGTGCCGTGGCGGAAGCATGCAGTCGGGCCCGCAGCGCCGTCGCTGCCGCCGAGGCCCGGGCCGCGGGGCATCGCGACCGGGTCGCCTCGCTGGCCGAGCGCCGGACGTTCCTGGACGCGCAGCGGGCGGGGGTCGAAGAACGCCGCCGGGAGATCGCCGCGTCGCTCGAGCAGGCCACCGCCGATCTCGCGGGGGCCCGGGAGCGTCTCGGGACACTTCGACGGGAGTACGTACGAGTTTCCGCCGCGCGCGAGCAGTTGCGGGCGGATCTGCACCAGGCCGAGGTCGAGCGGGAGACCGTCCGCTCGCGTCTGAGATACCTCGAGGACGCCCACGCTCGGTACTCCGGGTACGACACAGGGGCTCGCGAGTTGCTGTTGGCGCGTCAGCGCGATCCGGAAGCCTTCGCTGCGATCAAGGGTACGGTCGTCGAGGCCCTCAGCGTGCCGCGCGAGCTTCGTGTCGCGATCGAGGCGGCGCTCGGGCCCGCGCTGTCCGCGCTGCTCGTGGAGTCGTTCGACGATGCGCGCGCCCTTCGGGCCGCATGGGGGCCGGGCGATCTCGGCGCGGTCACTTTCTTCCCGGTCTCACTCGCGCAGCCTGGCGCGCCTGCGCCGCCGATTCCCATGGTGGCGGCCGTCCCCGGAGTGCGCGGCCGCGCGCTCGACCTCGTGCACGTCTTTGGCACTTATCCGGACGTGGTGCAGGGACTTCTCGCCGACGTCCTCGTCGTCGAAGATCTCGACGCGGCGGCCGCCGCGCGGGCGGCCGGGCATCCAGGGCCCATCGTGACGATCGCCGGGGACAGATTGTCCCGCGAGGGGATGCTGGCCATGGGACACGGCGGCGCGGAACGCGGCACGGTGGTGGGGCGCAGCGAGGAGATTGCGGAAACGCGGGCAGCGCTCGTGCGCCTGGAGGCGGCGGCGCGGGAGCAGGGAGGGATGGTCGAACTCGCGGCTACCAGGGTGCACGAGATCGAGGCCGGGATCGCAGATGCCGACGCCGCGATCGCCGCGGTGGCGGAGCGGCGCACCGAAGCCGAACGGCGGTTGACTCTGCTCGACGCCGAGATCGCGCGAATCGATGAGGAGGGGGCCGCGCTCACTGCAGAGCAGGAGGTGGTGCGTCGAGAGGTGGCGACCCAGGAAGCCCTGCGTGACGGGCTTCGTATCCAGGCGGAGACGCTCGACGCGCGCTTCACCGCGCTCGAAGCCGAGGCGGCAGCGCTGGGTGCGCACCTGCGGGATCAGGTCGAGGCGGCACGGGCGGCACGTGACGAGATCACCCAGCTTCGGATTGCGCTGACCGAGATCGCGGGTCGCGGCGCGTCGCTGCGGATACGAGCGGACGAGATCGCACGTGCGGCGGCGCAAGCGGTTTCGCACGGCGACGTGCTCGCCCGGGAGACGGCGCAACTCGACGAGGACATCGCGCGTCTCGACACGGAAGAAGCGGCGGCGCGCGCACGATGCGACGCGCTGGCACAGGACGTCTCCGATCTCGAAGAGACGATGCGGCGGCTCGACGCCGAGCGGACCGCGGTCGCCGACCGGCGCGCGGCGCTCGACGAAGAGCAGCGCGAGGCCGCGGGACGGGGCGACCTGCTCGCGGAGGAAGCACACCGCGTGGAGCTGCGGCAGGCGCAAGTCGACGCGGAGATGGGAAGCGCACGGCGCCGCATCGAGGAGGAATTCGGGCAGCCGTTCGAGCGGGCGGCGGGGACCGTCGCGGAGGCTCTGGACCGCGACGAGACGCTCGGCCGGATCGAGTCGCTCCGCGGCTTGATCGCCGCCCTCGGCCCCGTAAACTTGATTGCGATCGAGGAACATCGCCAGGCGGCGGCCCGCGCGGAGGCGCTGCGCGTGCAGCTCGAGGACGTGCAGGGCGCGCTGGCGGCGCTGCGCGCGACGATCGCCGACCTCGAAGCGGTGATCCGGGAGCAGTTCGACGCGACGTTCCGGGCCGTGAACGACGAGTTTGCGGCGCTGTTTGTGCGCTTGTTCGGAGGCGGCCGCGCGAGTCTCGAGCTGGTGGAGGTCGAGGGGAGCGACGAACCGGGTGTCGACATTACGGTGCAGCCGTCGGGGAAGGCGCTTCGGAGCCTGAGCGCGCTGTCCGGCGGCGAGCGCGTGATGGTCGCACTGGCGCTGATCTTCGCGATGCTGCGTGTTCGACCGAGCCCGTTCTGCGTCTTTGACGAGGTGGAGGCCGCGCTGGACGAAGCCAACACCCGCAAGATCGCCCAGGTGCTCTGCGAGATCTCCGAACAGTCGCAGATCATTATCATCACGCACAACAAGGCGACAATGGAGGTCTGCGACATCATGTTCGGCGTCACGATGGAGGAGCCCGGGATCTCGCACATGGTATCGATGCGGCTTCAGGACCGCGAGCGGGTCGAGGCGGGCCGGTCAGTTGGCTAGCTCCGGCGGATGGTTCGTCCGGTTTCGAGAGGGGCTCTCGCGCACACGGCATGCGCTCTCGACACGCCTCGACGGGTTGCTGGGTCGCGAGCTCGATCCCGCGTTCTACGATGAGGTCGAAGAGACGCTCATTCAAGCCGACCTCGGCGTACGCACGACGGACGCCGTGGTCGCGCGTCTCAAGGAGCTGTCGAAGACGGGCGTCCGGACGCCGGACGCCGCGCGGCAGGCGCTCCGGCAGATCCTTGCGGCCGCGCTAGGCACGAGAGCCCCGCTCGTTCTCGAGCCGCCGCCGGCCGTGGTTCTGCTGCTCGGCGTGAACGGCTCCGGCAAAACGACCACGATCGGGAAGCTCGCCCACCGCCTGCGGGGCGAGGGCCGTAAGGTGCTGCTCGCCGCGGCGGATACCTTTCGCGCTGCAGCTGCGGATCAGCTCGAAGTGTGGGCGCGGCGGGCCGGCGCGGACCTGATCCGGCACCGCGAGGGCGCAGATCCCGCCGCCGTCGTGTACGACGCCGCGCAGGCCACCCGCGCCCGGCGCGCGGATGTGTTGATCGTGGACACCGCCGGGCGGCTGCACACCAGGACCAACCTCGTCGAGGAGCTGAAGAAGATCGATCGCGTGGCGCGGCGGGAGCTCCCCGGAGCGCCGGTCGAAGCACTCCTCGTCCTGGACGCGACGACCGGCCAGAACGGGATCGCGCAGGCGCGTCAGTTCAAAGCGGCGCTGCCGGTCACCGGCGTGGTGCTGACGAAACTCGATGGGACGGCCAGAGGCGGCGTGGTCGTCGCCATCACGGAAGAACTCGGCCTGCCCGTGAAGCTCGTCGGGCTCGGTGAGGGCATCGAGGACCTCCAACCGTTCGACCCCGACGCCTTCATCGACGGGTTGCTGGCAGCCGACTCGGAGAGCTCCGCGGCCTCGCCCCAAGGGCACTGACCCGCCGGCCCGGTCGGGGGCGCCCGTCGTTGCCCGCACTTCCCGCCGGCATCGAGACGTGGTATAATGCGTCAAGTAATATGACTTTACAGAGTGCGCTTTCCAGTCATGCCAACGGTCGCGCGCGGTCGCTCGAGGAGCGCACCGTCGTCATCGGCCTGTTTGACGCGTATGCCGGGCTCTTGACTGAGCGGCAGCGGACGTTCGTGCGGATGTACTACCACGACGATCTGTCGCTCGGTGAGATCGCCGAGCGCCGCCGCATCACGCGGCAGGCCGTGTTCGACACGCTGCGCCGCGCTGTTGCGGAGATGGAGCGTCTCGAGGAGCACCTCGGCGTGGCGGTCGCTCGCGCGCGCATTGAGCGGGTGCGGGCACGGCTGGCGGCGCTCGAGGGCGAGGCCGCCCGGCTGGCCTCGCGCAACGCGGACCTGGAGCCGTTCCGGCACGCGCTGGAGGCGCTCCGGACCAACCTGTGAGCGGCTCGCCTCCGCAGTATTTCACGCCGCTGCCGGCGACACGGCTTCGGTCGAAGCTCATCCGCTGGGTCGACGGTGACCGGGAGCTCGGGTTCCGAACGGCGGCGGGGGTGTTCTCGCGGGGCGGCATGGACCGGGGCACCCGGCTGCTTCTCCGGGCCGTGGACACGGCGGGCGCCGCTACGATGCTCGATCTCGGCTGCGGGTACGGTGTGGTGGGCATCGTGCTGGCGTGTCGCGCGCCGGAAGCTCGCGTGACGCTCGTGGATGTGAATCCGAGAGCGGTGGCGCTCGCGGCGGAGAACATCCGACTGAACGACGTGCCCAACGCCGAGGCGCTGTGCGGCGACGGGTGCGCGCCGGTCGCCGGGCGGATGTTCGACGTCGTGGCCATGAACCCGCCGATCCGCGCGGGGCGCGCCGTCGTGCTCCGGCTCCTCCGGGAGGCACACCAGCGCCTCGGGCCGGTGGGCCGGCTGTATCTCGTTGCACGGACGAGCCAGGGAGCGCAGACGCTCGGCCGGCTCATGGGGACGATCTTCTCGCGGGTCGCCGAGGTGGAACGAGGCGGCGGGTTCCGCGTGTACGAGGCGCGACATGTTTGAGCAACTACAATCAAGACTGGGCGGCATCCTCACCCGGCTGCGAGGGCGGGGTACACTGTCGGCCGACGACGTCGATGCGGCGCTTCGCGAGATCAGGCTTGCGCTGCTCGAAGCGGACGTGAGTGTTGGCGTCGTCCGAACGTTCATTGCGCGGGTGCGCGAGGCGGCCGTGGGGCAGGAGGTGTGGAAGAGCCTCAGCCCCGGCCAGCAGGTCGTGCAGATCGTGTACGCCGAGCTGACGCGCCTCATGGGATCGGCCAATCACTCGATCACGGCGGCGCCGCAGCCCCCGACCGTCATTCTCCTAGTGGGGCTGCACGGCACCGGGAAGACGACGACTGCCGGGAAGCTCGCCGCCCATCTCAAGAAGCGGGGCCGCACTCCGGTGCTGGCAGCGGCCGACCTCTCCCGTCCGGCTGCGGTCCGGCAGCTGGAGATCGTCGGGCAGCAGGCCGGGGCCACAGTCGTCACCCCCAGCCCCGGGGAGGACGCGGTCGCCGTCGCCCGCCGTGCGTTGACCCGGTGCCGCGAGCTTGCCGGGGACACTCTGATCGTCGACAGCGCCGGCCGGCTCCACATCGACGACGAGCTGGTGGCCGAACTGGCACGCATGCGGGAGGCCGTGTCCCCCCACTACACGTTGTTGGTGCTCGACGCCATGACGGGGCAGGACGCCACGCGGATGGCCGAGGGGTTCCACCGCGTCGTCCCGTTGGACGGCCTGATCCTCACGAAGCTCGACGGCGATGCGCGGGGCGGCGCCGCGCTATCGGTGGTTGCCACGCTTGAGCGGCCGATCTTCTTCATCGGCACCGGCGAGCGGCTGGAGGCCCTCGAGGCGTTTCACCCCGACCGCATCGCGTCACGGATCCTCGGCATGGGCGATGTGCTGACCCTGATCGAGCGGGCGCAGGAGCAGGTTACGGTCGAGCAGGCCAAGGAGCTCGAACGCAAGCTCCGGCGGGCCGAATTCACCCTTGCGGACTTCACGCAGCAGATCCGCCAGGTCCGGGCCATGGGGCCGCTGGACCAGGTGCTCTCGATGATTCCCGGGATGGGGTCGAAGCTCAAGGGCGCACAGGTGGACGAAGGCGAGCTGAAGCGGGTCGAAGCAATGATCGGTTCGATGACGCCCGCGGAACGGCGCCATCCCGAGATGATCGACGGCAGCCGGCGCCGCCGCATCGCTCGCGGCAGCGGGACCTCGGTGCAAGACGTCAATCGTCTCCTGCGCCAGTTCAACGAGGCGCGCAAGATGCTCAAACAGATCGAAGGCCTGGGACGGCGGAAGGGTAAGATGCCGCTGCCGTTCCAGCCGTAGGCACGACTACGGGAGCCGGCCCGATGCCGGCGAGATCGCACGAAGGGGGCAGAGCATGAGCGTCAAGATCAGACTGATGCGGCGCGGCGCCAAGGGACAGCCGTTCTACCGCTTGGTTGTCGCGGATTCCCGCAGTCCCCGCAGCGGCCGCTACATCGAGACCGTCGGTTTCTACAACCCGCGAACCGAGCCGTCTACGATGGCCGTCAACACGGAGAAGGTGATCGCGTGGCTTCGAAGAGGGGCGCGTCCGTCCGACGCCGCGCGGGTGATCCTCGAGAAGACCGGGGTGCTCCGGCAGTGGGAGGAGTCCCGGGCAAAGGCAGCGCGGTGAAGGCGCTGGTCGAGCTGCTCGCGCGATCTCTCGTCGAGCGCCCGGACGCTGTGGAGGTGCGTGTGGTGGATGCCCCGCAGGAGACCGTGATCGAGTTGCAGGTCGCGGCCGAGGATGTGGGCAAGATCATCGGCCGGGGCGGCCGCGTGATCAAGGCGATCCGGACCCTCGCACGAGCCGCGGCGACGCGCAGCGGCAAGCGGGTCAACGTCGAGGTGCTCCGTCCGTAGACTGGGCCCGCACGCAGCGCGCGGGGATCCACGGACGAAGCACGACATGAGGAGGAGTTGCGATGGCGTCGATTACGGTACAACGACCGATTGTGATCAAGACGATCGTGACGGAGAGTTTCAAGCGCCTGTATATCGCCGATCTCGAGGACGCAGTGAAGCGGGTGGACGCGATCATTCAGCAGATCGACGTCCAGTCCCGCCGGTTCGAGCTGGAGCGGCAGGTCAATCCGCAGTCGAGGGTGATCCGGCAACAGCTCGAGCTGGAACGGGCGCGCCAGGACTCTACGCGGATGGAACTGCAGGCGCGCCTCCGAGAAGCGCAGCAGCTCGAGCTCAACTCCGAGTTCACGCAGGGCACCATCGAGGGGACCGTGACCATCTCGGTCGGCGACAACTTGTTCGACAGGATCGCGGGGACGGAGCTCATCGTCAAGGACGGCATCGTGCTCGAGATCAGGGAAGGGGTCTCGTCCTCCACGCCCGTCGTTCCGTCTTCCGGTGGGATCATTACGCCGGCGACACGATAGGTGGCGCGTTCCCCCCGACATCGATCGTCGACCGGCGCATCGGGGCCGGCGGACCTCGTTATCGTTGGGGAGGTGACGAAGCCGCACGGCGTGCACGGGGCGGTGCGGGTGGCGCCCGTGACGGATTTTCCCGATCATCTCCTGACGATCCGGGACGTGGTCATCGTGCACGATCTGGACAAGCGAACCGCGGCGGTCGAGTCGGCGCAACCCGCTGGACGGTTCGTGGTCATGAAGCTGGCCGGGATCGATACGCTTGAGGCGGCCGACCAGCTGCGCGGTGCTGCTCTCGGGATCGCAGCCGCCGACGTGCGGCCCCTGCCGCCCGGACAGTTCTACGTGTTCCAGATCGTGGGACTTCGGGTCCGGACCCGGGAAGGGGAACTGGTTGGGGAGGTCACGGACGTGCTGCGCACCGGCAGCAACGACGTCTACGTGGTACGGTCCGCCGTTGGCCGCGACACGCTTCTGCCCGCCGTGGAAGGCGTCATCGAGACGATCGATGTGGCGGCCGGGGAGATCGTCGCGCGCGTTCCCGAGTGGATCTGATGCGGATCGACGTCGTCACCATCTTTCCAGAGATCTTCCCGGGGCCGCTCGGCGTCGGCGTCCTCGGCCGGGCACGTGAGCGGGGCCTGCTCGAGGTCACCGTCTGGGACCTCCGGGCGTTCACCGAGGACCGGCACCGCAGTGTGGACGACGCGCCCTACGGCGGAGGCGCCGGCATGGTCATGAAAGTCGAGCCGTTTGCCCGCGCCGTAGACGCTATTCGCGCCGCCCACCCGTGGGGAGAACCCGCCGTGTTGCTGACGAGCCCGCAGGGTGTGCTGTTCACGCAGGCGCGCGCCCGTGCCTACGCCGCCGCGCCACACCTGGTGTTGTTGTGCGGGCGATACGAGGGAGTGGACGATCGGGTCGCGGCGCTCCTGGGCGCCGAAGAGGTGAGCGTCGGCGATTACGTGTTGACCGGCGGGGAACTTGCGGCAATGGTGATCATCGAGGCCGTGGGACGCCTGGTTCCGGGCGTCGTCGGCGACCACGCTTCCATCGCCGCCGATTCGTTCTCGGCGGGATTGCTCGACTTCCCGCAGTACACGCGTCCCGTCGAGTTCCGGGGGTTCGCGGTGCCCGAGGTGCTGCTGAGCGGCCACCATGAAGAGATCCGCCGGTGGCGCAGGCGGGAGTCGCTCCGGCGCACACTCCGCCGCCGGCCAGACCTGATCGACGAATCGACGCTCGACGACGAGGCACGCGCCTTGCTGGCAGAGGTGCGCCGGGAGCCGACCTAGGACGCGACGGCGACCGTGCCGCCCGCCGCGGGCGGAAGCGCGGCCGCGGCTTGTGACCGATATAGACGCATGCTATAATGCGCTGTCACGAGTGCAGAGGGGGACGCTATGGAGAAGCTCATGGCGATCGAGCGGCAGCAGATCAAGCCGGGGTCGCCGTCCTTTGTCGCGGGCGACACCGTGCGCGTGCACATGAGAGTAGCCGAGGGCGGTCGGGAACGCCTGCAGGCGTTTGAGGGCATCGTGATCGGACGTCGCGGAGGCGGGACCCGCGAGGCGTTCACGGTTCGCCGCATCTCGCACGGCGTCGGCGTCGAGCGTACGTTCCCGCTGCACTCGCCCCGCGTGGAGAAGATCGACATTCTCAGGAAGGGACGCGTCCGACGGGCGAAGCTGTACTACTTGCGAGAGAAGATCGGCAAGGAAAGCCGCATCAGGGAGAAGCGGTAGCGCCGGACCGGTGAGCACCCTCAGCATCCCTACCGTAATCCTCGGCATCTCCGCGCTGCTCGTGGCATCGCGTATCATCATCAAGCGGGCGGCGCAGATCCCGCAAGCCGCCCGCGCCTCGATCATCGAGACGCTCGACGCCTGCATCTTTGCGGCAGTCCTCAGCCTTGTCATCATCACGTTCATTGTGCAGGCGTTCTACATCCCGTCAGGCTCGATGGAGCCGACGCTCATGGTGGACGACCGGATCCTCGTCGCCAAGTTTCTCTACAGGTTCGAGCCGGTCCGGCGCGGCGACGTGATCGTATTTCGCTACCCGCTTAATCCGTCGCGCGATTTCGTCAAGCGCGTCATCGGGCTCCCGGGGCAGCAAGTACAGCTCAGGGAAGGCGTCGTCTACATCAACGGCACGCGCATCTCAGAGAAGGGGTACACGATCCGGCCCGATTTCGGCAACTACGGCCCGATCACGGTGCCCTCGAACCAGTACTTCGTGCTCGGCGACAACCGGAACAACAGCGAGGACAGCCGGTTCTTCGGGTACGTGCCCCGTGCGAACATCATTGGCCGGGCGGTCTTCATCTACTGGCCGCCGCAGCGAATCGGGTTCGTGCACTGACCGGGCCTCCGGCGTCCCAGCAACGGGGCGCGCCGGTGGCGTGACATCCCCCATCCCCCTCGGCGCCTGCGCATGGACGCCGATCGCCTAAGCGTCTCAGAGATCGCCGCGTATCTCGCCACCGCCCGTCGCGTGTCCGCGGCCACACTGCGGCGCCTGGCCGACGACCCGCGCGTGTCCGTGCCGGCGCTGGTGGCGCGGTACCGTGCCGGGCGTCAGGCCGAGCAGCGGGAACGGGCACGGCTCCGTGCGTTGTACCAGGAGGACCGGCGCCGCGCCCCCGCAGGGCGGCTCGTGGCCGGGGTGGACGAGGTGGGGCGGGGTCCGCTCGCCGGGCCGGTGTTTGCGGCGGCCGTGATCCTGGGGTCGGGCGTGCTCGCCGGGCTCGACGACAGCAAGCGCCTCACTCCTGAGGCACGAGAGGCGCTTGACGAGGAGATCCGGGCCGGCGCGCTGGCCGTGGGGGTCGGCGAAGCGTCGGTGGCGGAAATCGACCAGTTCAACATCGTGGGCGCGACCCGCCTCGCCATGCGCCGTGCGGTGGAGACGCTCACCCCCTGCCCGGAGTTCCTGCTGATCGACGGCCGCGAACGGCTCCCGGTGCCGATCGCGCAGGCCGCGGTGATTGACGGCGATTCGATGTGCGCGTGCATCGCCGCGGCCTCGATCGTGGCCAAGGTCGCGCGGGATCGCGTGATGCGCGCGCTCGATGAGACGTATCCCGTGTACGGGTTTGCCAGGCACAAGGGATATGCCACGCCGGAACACTTTGCGTCCCTCGCCCGGTACGGACCGTGCCCCGTCCATCGGCGTGGGTTCCTTCCGCAGGAGCAAATCGGGTTGTTCGAAACCTCGTGACGACGCACGACGTGGCCGGCCCGAACCTCACCCCGATGCGTGCCGGGTTCGGGCCCAGCGGGACGAGGACGCCACGGCGGCCGCGCTGCGGGGGCAACGGTACCGAATCCTGGGGGGTCGCGTCCGTCTGCGGTGCGGGGAACTCGACACCGTCGCCGACGACCGGGGCACCTCCGTGTTCGTCGAGGTGAAGACACGGTCGTCCCGGGCGTACGGCACCCCGGCGGAGGCGATCACGTCGGCGAAGCAACCCCGTCCTCCCGACGCTCGCCCTTGCTCCGCCACGCGTTCGGAGCGCCGTAGCGGCCTGTTGTGAACGCGGGAGCATTGTGCACAGGAGACAGTCAGCCGCGGCACGAAACACGTACGTTGCACAACGCCCGGAGGCACAGCGTCAACCGGCATGCGGCACACGCCGCAGCTATCTCAGGTCGGTGAACTGCACTGCACCCGCTGGGGAGAGAGGATGACGAGATGGATCGCTCCGGTCAAAAGCGCGGACCGAAGAGAACCACGAACGGGTTGAGTCGGCGGGCTTTTCTACGGCAGGCGGGCGCCGGTCTGGCGGCAGCTGCCCTGTGGGAAGGGACCGGCCCCGTGCCATGGACGGGGCGGGCGGAAGCGGCGACCTCTACCGGCGACCGTGGGACGCTCGTGATTGGCGGCACGGTGCAATTCCGGACGCTCGACCCCGGGCGCACCATCGAAGTGACCGGGATGCAGGTCGAGAAGGCGACCTACGATACGCTCGTCACGTTCAACGGGGAGGATCTCCGCACGCCACGGCCGCGCCTCGCCGCAGGTTGGAAGGTAAGCGCCGACGCGCGCACGTTCACGTTCACGCTGCGCCCGGGCGTCCGGTTCGTGAGCGGCAATCTGCTGACGTCGGCGGATGTCAAGTGGACATTCGACCGGATTCTCAACCTGAAGGCCAACACGCTCTTTCTCTTCGACAGCGTCGACGCGATTGAGGCGCCGGATCCCCGGACGGTGGTCATCCGCACCAAGGCGCCCGCGCTGTCCCTGATCCCCATCCTGTCGCATCCGGGGCTGGGGATCCTCGACAGCAAGCTGGTGACGCAGAACGGCGGCGACGCCGGTCCGGACGCGAACAACACCGACCACGCGGAGCCGTACCTCTTCCAGCACTCCGCCGGGAGCGGGCCGTTCATGATCCAAAGCTATACCGCCGGGCAGGAGCTGGTGTTGGTGCGCAGCCCGAATTTCTGGGGGAGTCCCGCGAGGCTCGAGCGCATCGTGATGCGAAATGTGCCCGACCCGGTGACGCAGGCGCTCCAGGTCGTGCGTGGCGATCTCGATATGGCCTCCACCATCGGGCCCGATCAAATCCCCGCGCTGCGGCGCGCCCCGAACGTCGTGGTTCAAACGAGCCCGGCGGCCACCACGTTCTACGTGTTGATGAACAACGCTTCCGACATCGGGGGACCCCTGAGTAACCCCAAGGTGCAGCAGGCCGTGCGGTACGCCCTGGACTATGACGGCATCATGCGGATCGCGGGCCCGGGCGCGGTTCGACTTGCCGGGGTCATCCCGACGCTCTTGCCGGGTTCGTTACCTGCGAGCGCGGCCCCCAAGACCGATCAAGATCGAGCGAGGAGCCTGCTCAGGGAATCGGGGCTCGGCACCGTAAGCGGGACGTTTTCCTACTCCAGCGACGCGATCCAGTTTGGTATCCCGACTGCGCTGCTGGCCCAGAAAATCCAATCCGACCTCGCCGCGGTCGGAATCCAGTTGAAGCTGGACGGGCTTCCGAACGTCACCGCGCTCACGCTCTACCGGGGCGGCAAGGATCAGTTTGGAGTGTGGGGGTGGGCCGCCGACTACCCGGATGCCACCGACTTCCTCGTGTACGCTCCCGGACGAGTCGTCGGGAAGCGAGCCGGATGGCTGCCGTCGGCGTCCCCTGAAGCCGCGAAGCTTGCGGCCCTTGCGGACGCGACGGAGGCCGAGGTCGACGACAAGAAGCGGGTGGGGATGCTGCAACAGTTCGAGCGGACGCTGGCGCAAATCGGCCCGTACGTGCCGTTGTTTCAGCCGTCGATTCCGTATGCCTTTCGATCGAACGTCCAGGAAGTCACCTACAACAGCGTGTGGGCGACCGACCTCTATCCAGTCCGCAAGACCTCATAACCTGCACCATATCCGCCCCCGGGGAGCGCGGTGCCGACGCCGGTGTTCCCCGGGGCGTCACTCTTGAAAGGGGGACGCGCATGAACGGCAGTGTGGCACGCGGGCAGGTTGGGTGGATCTCGCAGACACGCCTCCGCCGCCGGATGTTGCTCCAGGCCGCAGGGGCGACCGCCGGGCTCGCGCTGGCCGGAGGTCTCCGGCCGGGGGGCGCCGCCCGCGCGGCCGCACCGTCCAGTCCGACCACGTTAATCATGGCGCCGAACTTCGTGATCCGGAGCCTTGATCCCGGCCACACGCTGGAGCCGGACGGCGAGATGGTCACCCACGCATGCTACGACGCCCTGGTGACCTTTGACGGAGCGGACCTCTCGACGCCGAAGCCGCACCTCGCGACATCGTGGAAACTCTCGGGCGCGGGCCGCCTCTACACATTCACGTTGCGCCCGAACGTGCGGTTTGCCAGCGGCAATCCGTTGACCTCGGCCGACGTCAAGTGGTCGTTCGACCGAGTCATCAACCTGCAGTCGAACCCGGCCTTCTTTCTGGCGAACGTCGAGGAAGTGCAGGCGCCGGATCCGCAGACGGTGGTGCTCAGGCTCCGGGCGCCGCAGCCGTCGATCCTCCCCATTTTGTCGAACGGCGCGCTGGGGATCATGGACAGCAAGCTGGTGACGGCGCAGGGAGGGGACGCCGGGCCCGACGCCAAGACGAAAGACCAGGCCGAAGCCTGGCTCCAGTCGCACTCCGCGGGCAGCGGCGCGTTCATGATTGAGAGCTACACGCCCACGCAGGAGCTCGTGCTCGTCCGCAATCCCAATCACTGGCGCGCTCCGGCGAAGATGGACCGCATCGTGCTGCGCAACGTGCCGGAGGCGTCCACGCAGGCGCTGCAACTGGAACGCGGTGACCTTGACGTGGCGATGAGCCTCGGGCAGGAGAATCTTCAGACGCTACGGCGCCTGTCGTCCGTGACGATCCAGGCGAGCATGGTCGCGACGTCGTTCGTGATGATGGTCAACATGGATCCGTCGCTCAGCGGCCAGCTCAGCAACCCGAAGGTGCTGCAGGCGATCCGCTATGCGCTCGACTACGACGGCATTCTGGCGATCGCCGGGCCGGGCGCTCAGCGGATGGCGGGGGTGATCCCGAACGACCTGCCGGGGGCGCTCGACCCGAGGGAAGCGTTCAAAACCGACCGAAACAAGGCGAAGGCTCTCCTTGCCGGGCTCGGTGACGTCAAAGGCCGGCTGATGTTTGCGAGTGACGCGACATCGTATGGGATCCAATACTCGCTCTTGGCGCAGAAGATCCAAGCCGATCTCGCCACGGCCGGCATCGCCGTCGAGTTGAATGGACTCCCGGGCACGGTCGAGCTCGGTCAGTACCGTGGGGGCAAGGCGCCCGCGCTGTTCGGAGGGTATGCGGCCGATTACCCAGACGCCACGGATTTCCTCGTCTATCTGCCGGGCCAGCTTGTCGGGAAGCGGATGAATTGGCCTGCCAGCGCCAGCCCGGCGGCCCAGGATCTCGCGCAGTGGGGAGACCAGGCGGCCCAAGAGGCCGATCCGAGGGCCCGAGTCGCGCTGCTGCAGAAGATCCAGCGCCGCCTGCTCGAGATCGGCCCGTACGCGCCGCTGTTCACGCCAGCGCTGCCGTTCGGCTACCGGTCCGATCTTCGGGGCGTGACCTACAACAGCGTGTGGGAGGTTGATTTCTACACCATCCGCCGTGCCTAGCGGGTTGGTCGCCGATGTCACGTCTTGCCGTAACCGTGGGCGATCCCGGGCGATGACGAGGGGCCTGCCCGGAGGACGAGCGTGAACCTCCAGGCGTACGTCGGCCGACGGTTGCTCGTCCTCCCGTTAATGGTTCTTGGGATCACATTGCTCACGTTCCTGCTGTCGCATGCCGTCCCATCCGACCCCGTCGCGGCTAATCTCGGCGACCAGGCGGCCGCCGACCCCGCGGTGGTCGCCGCGTTCAAGCACCGGTGGGGGCTCGATCGGCCGCTGCCCGAGCAGTACGTGATCTATCTCGCAAACCTGGTGCGCGGCGACATGGGTATCTCGATCACCACGCACCAGCCCGTGCTGACCGATCTGCGGCAGCATCTGCCTGCGACGATCGAGCTCGCCACCGCGGCGATGGTGCTGAGCCTGCTTGCGGGAATTCCGCTCGGGATCGTGTCGGCGGTGCGGCGGGACAGCCTGGTCGATCAGATCGGTCGCGGCGGATCGCTTCTCGGCGTTTCGATGCCCGTGTTCTGGCTCGGTCTGGTCGCGCTGTTCGTCTTCTACGCACGGCTCGGCTGGGCACCTTCGGCGGGACAGCTCAGCCCCCGCCTCGCGCTGCCGCCGTTTGCGACCGGCTTCGTGGTGATCGACGCGCTGCTGGCCGGCCAGACCAGGGTCGCTCTGGATGCGCTGGCACACATTGCACTCCCCGCGTGCGTGCTGGCATCGTCGGCCGTCGGCATCATCACCCGGATGATGCGGGGCAGCATGCTCGAGGTGCTCGGTGAGGACTACGTGCGGACGGCGCGTGCCAAGGGGCTTGCCCCGCGCCGTATCACGTTGCGGCACGCCGCGCGAAATGCGCTGCTGCCGGTGATCACCGTCGTCGGTCTCAGCTTCGGCGGGCTCCTCTCCGGTGCGGTCGTCACGGAGACCGTGTTCGCGTGGCCCGGACTCGGCTCGTACGCGTTCCTAAGCGCCACGTCCCTCGATTTCCCCGCGATCATGGGCGTCGGAATCGTCGTGGCCGTCGTGTACATCCTCGTCAACCTGTTCGTTGACATCACCTACGCGGTGATCGACCCGCGGATCCGGATGGGATGAGCGATGGCGCAGGACGTTCTCCTCAATGGTGTGCGCCGGCGCCGGGGTATGCTCGCGCGGCCGATCCCGCGGTCGTTCCTGAGGTCGCCGCTCGCGCTCGCCTCCGTCGTGGCGGTGGCGGCGTGGCTCGCGCTGGCGGCCGCGGCACCCTTGATCGCCCCGTATGGGCCGCTGGCGCAGGACATCGCCGACCGGCTGGCCCCGCCGAGCCCTCAGCACTGGTTCGGCACGGACCCGCTCGGACGGGACATCCTCAGCCGGGTGCTGTACGGCGCGCAGCTGTCGATCCCCGTCGGCCTCATCGCGGTCGCGCTCGCGGTCGTCCTGGGTACGCTGATCGGCAGCCTGGCCGGAGTGGCGGGGGGCCTGGTCGACGAGGCAATCATGCGCCTAACCGATCTGATGCTGGCATTCCCGACGGTGATCCTGGCGATGATCATTTCCGCCGCGCTCGGGGCGGGAATCCGGAACGCGGTCATCGCGATCATGGTCGCGTGGTGGCCGACGTACGCGCGGTTTGCCCGGGGTCTCGTCATCGGCGCGCGCGACCGGGAGTACGTCGAGGCCGCGCGCGCGGTGGGCGCGTCGCCGCTGCGGGTGTTCGTGCGGCACGTCCTGCTCAACATTCTGTCGCCGATCGTCATCCTCGGAACGCTCGACGTGGGGCGGGCGATCCTGACGTTCGCGTCGCTGAGCTTTCTCGGGCTCGGGCCTCCGCCCCAAATCCCCGAGTGGGGATCCGAGATCGCCGCCGGCAGAGACTACCTCGATCAATGGTGGATCGCCACGTTCCCCGGGTTGGCCATCCTGACACTTGTCGTCGCGCTCAACGTGGTCGGGGACGGCCTGCGCGACGCGCTGGACCCGCGCCTCCGGGAGACATAGCGGCAAAGAAGGAGTTTGGAAAAGGGAGCAGAAACTGCAACGAGCGGCGATCACCGCACCATCGTAGCCGGAGCGAGACGCAGCTCTCATCACAGTACTCGACGCAGAATCGGAGGGCATATGAGCCGCGATCAGATCCTCACGATACTCCTGTCCCGTGGAGCGCTGTCCCTGATCCAAACCATCGAGGACGTCGAGGCGGGGCGGGTGCGCCGCGTACGCATCGACCGTATTCCCGGAGATCCCGCGTTCACCCGACAAGTCGTGGAGTTGCTCTACGGTCTTGGCGCGGATGTTGATCTGGTACTGCCGTCGCCGCGCTCGCGTCTGCGCCGGGCCGGATAACCCGGTTCCCGAGGGAGACCATCAGCGATGCGCGACGAACTGATCAGGCGCGAGACGCCGCAGGGAACCGTTCGGGTGGTCGTGGCCTATGCCCGCGTCCGCGGGGGCGGATGGTTGTGGATCGCCCGGCGATCCCCCTCCGGCCCCGTCATCGGGCAGGGGCGAGGCTCGACATACGAGATCGTGCGTGCCGCCGTAGAGGAGTGGCTGGAACAGGAAGCCCAGCAACTCACTCGATAGGGTGCCGCCTTCCACGAAGGCGACGCAGCCTGCAACTTCTGGAAACGGAGATTCGGTCGAGAGGACAGACACGCATCTCGGGCGGGATCACTCGATCCCGCCCGAGATGTGTCACGCTTCCGGATGGCGCCTCCTGCCAGTTACTCCACGCGCTCGAACATGAGAGCGCTGTAGTCCAAGTTCTCCGCCGGGACTCCGAACTGCCGCAGCATCGCCATCACCTGCGCGCGATGATGCACTTCATGGAAGAGGAGCTGTGCGGCGAGACCGCCGGCCGTCGTCCGGAAGCGCCTCGGTGGATCGAACATCCGGTTGACATACTCGATCCGGCGGCTCCCATCCCCGAGGTCGGCCAGAGCCCGCCGCGTCTGCGGATTCAGGCCGGACCACGCGGCGACAAACGGCTCGAGCGTCGGATGCTTCTCCGTGGAAAACGGGTTGTCCGCCGGCCGGTACTCGGTTCCGTTGAGACGCTGGGTGTATCCCCACTGCGCTGAAGCGGTGTGGACCAGCGTGGCACGGATCGAGCCCATCCCGAATGGAAACGACCGCGTGTAGGCCTCGGCAGGCTGGCTGCCGACCCAGCCCAGTAGCTTCTCACGCGCCCGACACAGATAATCGAAGTACTGCGCCAGATCTACAGTGGATGTACTCATGCCGTGTCATTCGTCTCCGCGCGGCGCTTCCCTTCCCGCCGCCTGGCGTCGGGGCGCACGATCCGGCCGGGTATGCCGGGTTCGCACGCCCCCACCGTTGGGCCCGTGCCTGCGGCGTGGGCCAGTTCACCCCTGCCTTCACGTCGGTGATCGGGGCGCAACCGGGATGCCCTGTTCTGCGCGTACGCGGAGCTGTATGGGCTCTCGTGCGCCTGAATGCCCGCCCTATTCGTGCGAGCCATTTGTCCTGGTATGACCCCGTATGCTCCCATATCTCGCAGCAGCTGCTCACCCCTCCCCCCAAAGATAGAGGACGCGTTCGCAGGCGCGCGGAATTCCTGCGCGGCCTATGGCCTGTTGCTTCCCGGGATTGCGGTCAGCCGTCCGCGTCCAGGGGGGCCTCGCGTGGACTTTCCGGAGGTGGATCAATGGGATACCTGAGCCGCCGCGTGTATCAGGAGCGCTTGAGCCGCATTCGCAGGGAACTTGCGGAGTCAGATCTGGCCGCCCTCGTCGTACTGACTCCCGAGAACTTCCTATACGTTTCCGGATACTTCCTCGACGTCCAGCCGTGGGAGCGTCCAGTCGCCGCGATCATTCCCCGCGATGGGGACCCGTTCCTCGTCATGCACGAGCTCTCGACGAACCATGTCCGCTATGCGACGGAGCACCAGTCGATGTGGATCACGGAGGTCCACTTCTACGCGGAGCACTACCGAATGGAGCGCCGGACGTACATGACCCCTCAGTGGCCCCAGATGGTCGCCGATCTGCTGCGCCGCAAGGGCATCCGGCGAGGACGGCTCGGCGTCGACAGCACCGCCGGTCCGATCGAGCACGTGCCGTCGCTCCTCCCCGGCGTCCAGCTCGCCGTGGCTGGACGCCTGCTGCGAGAGATGCGCGAGGTGAAGGACGAAGAAGAGCTGGTGCTCATCCGGCAGGGCGCCGAGCTGAGCGACTGGGGACAGGCGCGGTACCGCGAGCATCTCGCGCCGGGCCGGCCACTCGCGGAGATCGACAGCCTCGTCGCGCATGAGGTCTGCAAGGAAGCCGTCCGGCGTTGGCCGGACTACAAGGTGGAGATCCGGGTTGCGGGGTTGACCGGTCCAAACTCCGCGTGCCCGCACGGGATCAGCGGCAACTACGGCCAGGTGATCGAGCGCGGGCATGGGATCGTGAACATCATCATCCCGCGCTTGAATGGTTACGTCTGCGAGAACGAGCGGACGTTCTTCGTCGGCAGTCCGAGCAAGGAGCAGGCCGCGGCGTTTCAGGCGACATTCGAGGCCCAGGAGACGGCTGCGGCGGCGTTCGTAGCCGGCGCGACGATGGCCGACGCGGACGCCGCAGCGCAACGGGTGTTCGAACGGCACGGCTACGGTGATCGGGTGATCCATCGCACGGGGCACGGCATCGGTCTCGCGGGACACGAATTTCCCGACGACATCGCCTTCAACTTCCGGCCGCTCGTCGAGCACGAGGTGTTCAGCTGCGAACCGGGGATCTACCTCTACGGCGTCGGCGGCTTCAGGCACGACGACACCGTGATCGTGCAGAAGGGCCGGCCCGAAATCACGACCAGATTTCCGCGGGATTTGGAGTCCCAGACGGTGCCCGTCATGGGCCGCTAAACGGTGTCCCGCGAGCAAACGGCGCCCTGCGCCCGGCTGTGGCCGAAGAAACGGCCCCATCCAACCGGCGGCACGGCCGGCGCACCGTCCTCGCTCTTCGCCGGTGTTGTCGTTGCGTGGCGCTCGTGGCCGGGTTGGTCCGCACGTGCGCGTACTCTCCAGCAACTTCGGCGGATGGCGCGGTGCGGCGGTGACGCAGCTGGCCGACGTCCGGCGCAGCCGCATGCGGCGGGACCGCCCGAGCGCGGCGTGCGCCGGACGGGGCGCAAACGGGGGAGTGCCCGCCGTTCGTCCAGAATGAGTGATGATGGCTGCGAGCCGTCGTCGCCGAGATGCCCGGAGGGTGATAGGACCGAACCGGGTGCAGGGGCAAAGGGAGGTCGTCGATGCGATTGGTGATGTTCAAGACTGGGTACGGCGCACGTCTCGGGGCGGTCGACGGGACGCACGTGGTGGATCTCAACGCCGCGTACGCGGCGCTACTGGAGTCCCGTGGCATCCGGCGGGCATCCGTGCATGCGCGGGCCGCCGTGCCCGCTGACACCACGCGGTTTCTCGCCGAAGGGCGTGAGGCCGTGCGCCGGGCGGAAGAGGCGATGGCATTCGCGCAGGACGCGCCGGTTCCAGGGCTTCGGGTACCCCGCGAGGGCCTCGCGCTGCTGCCCGTCGTACCGCGTCCTCCCAAGATCATCTGCGTCGGGCTGAATTACCGGGATCACGCAGAGGAGACCGGGATGAAGATTCCGGAGTATCCGGTGTTCTTCTCCAAATTCACATCGTGCTTGGTCGGCGCCGGCGAACCCATCATGTTGCCGAGGGTGAGCGAACAACTGGACTATGAAGGCGAGCTTGCGGTCGTCATCGGCCGGACTGGCCGGCACGTTCGCGAGAGCGACGCGTACGCGCATGTCGCCGGGTACACGATCCTGAACGACGTGAGCGTGCGAGACTATCAGATGCGAACCAGCCAGTGGTTGATCGGCAAGGTCTTCGACCGCTCGACGCCGGTGGGGCCCGAGCTGGCGACCGCGGACGAGGTCCCGCACCCCGATGCGCTGCGGCTCTCCACGGCTGTCAACGGCCGAACGCTGCAGGACTCCAACACGCGCAACTTCATCTTCTCGATCCCACGGGTGATCGCCGCGATCTCCGAGATCCTCACGCTCGAGCCGGGCGATCTGATCGCCACGGGCACGCCCGCGGGCGTGGGCTTCGCGCGCAAGCCCCCCGTCTTTCTCCGTGACGGCGATACGGTCACCGTCGAAATCGAGACGCTGGGTCGGCTCGACAATCCCGTGATCGCCGAGCCGGCCGCAGTCCGAGGCAGGAGCGGGCGGACGGGCGCGGGCGGGGCGTAGCCGCGCTCACGCGGTCGCAAGAGCCGCGCCTCTTGCGTGCCGGCATCCGCGCCGACTAGAGGGTTGGAGCTGCGGCGCGCGGCGCCGTGTGTTCGTTTGACAAACTGCTTCGCGCATGGCGCAACCGGGCATGACTTTCATCGCGCGTTCTCTCTGGAGGAGGTGGCGTGAATGAACGGTCTCCTGATCCCGCCGCACGCCACTCGTCCGGCTTGGTTCCTGTGAGGACAGCCTAGCGCTGCCGATAGGTGGCTGCGGGTGACCGCCCGCGGCCGCTCCGCTGCACCGCCTTCTGGGCGACGCGACAACTGCAGCGCTTTCCAGCGATCGGACGCTGACTCGAGTAGCCAGCTCGTCCTCCATTGTCCCGCCGGCAAGCCGGCTCAATCTCGCTGGGTCTTTCCCCAGACCGCCGGGGTCTTCCTCGATCCGTTCGCCGACGCAGAGCGACTCCGAAAGTCACGCCGGAGCAGGTTGGCCCGTGCGACAGGACCGTCGCGCACCACGCCGAACTCCCATTGGCAAGGGAGGAGGGGAGATCTATGGAGGGCTTCAAGTGGCACGAAGTTCCATCCGAGGCGCCGGAGGGAATGGCGGGAGTTCGGGTTCACTGGGTCATCGACAAAACCCGGGGTGCCGAGAACTTCGCCATGCGAGTCTTTGAGGTAGCCCCAGGGAGCAGCACTCCGTATCACCACCATTGGTACGAGCAGGAAATGTACTTTCTGGAAGGGGAGGGGGTCGCAGTCTCTCCAGAGGGCGAACAGCCGCTCACGCCCGGCACCGTGCTTTGGGTGCGGCCGGAGGAACCCCACGCGATCAGGAATACCGGTTCCGAGCCGATGAGGTTCATCTGCTGCGTGCCTACCAAGAGGCCATAGCGGGCATTTCAGGCCCTGCAGGCGGAACGACGTCAGACGATTCGTTTCCCCGGGCTCGGCAACCTCATTAACGCAACCGAACCGGCAGGGCACATCGCCGGTTGAATCGTGCTGGAGGTACGAGATATCTTCGGCCGGCGTGCGGTCTTGCTTGCGCCCGGAAAGAAGCCCACCGCATCCGGGCAAGCGCGCGCAGGCCGGTGCCGCACCACTCACGAACGTGCTTGCCTGGGAGCGATAGTTGTGGCGGTCCACTGTCGCACATGAGCAGGACAGTTGTCATCGGCGCGGGCGTGATCGGGCTCACATGCGCCTACGCGCTCAACCGGCGTGGCGAACGGGTGACGGTCTTGGACGCGGGCGAGCCCGGAGCCGCGTGTTCCCTGGGCAACGCGGGATGGGTCTGCCCGTCGTTCTCGGGTCCTGTGCCGGGCCCCGGTGTCCTGGGGAGATCATTGCGCTGGTTGGTCAGCCCGGACAGCCCGCTCGTCATCCGACCTCGCGCCGACTTCGGGTTCCTCGGCTGGCTGGCTTTGTTCATGCGGTCCTGCAACACACGCGCGTACCGAGCAGGGTTGGAGGCCACCGCGCTCCTCAACGCCCGCACGATGGCGTTGTTCGACGCGCTCGCGTCCGACGGAGTACGGTTCGAGATGCACCGGGAAGGGATCCTGTTCGTCTTCCTCGACCGGGCGGCGATGTCCCACGTGACTGCGGATCTGGAACGGATGCGTGCGTTTGGCTACACGGCCGGGATCATCCTGAGTGCGAAGGAGGTGCGCGAGCGGGAGCCGATGCTCTCGGATGCCATCGTGGGCGGCGTTCTGGCTCCCGAGGAGCGACACGTGCGACCCGAGACGCTCACGCAGGGATTGGTGGCGGCTCTTCGCGAGACCGGCGTGGAGATCGACGCCCACCGACCAGCGACTGGACTCCGCCAGCATCGGGGCGGGACGAGTACCCGGGTGACGACCGGCGTCGAAACCCGCGACGGCGCGCTCGAAGCAGATCACATCGTCATCGCCGCGGGGGCGTGGTCCGGGTTGCTCACACGCATGGCGGGTTGCCGCGTTCCCCTGCAGGCGGGGAAGGGATACAGCATCACGCTCGCCGGGCCTGCGTCGCAGATCCGGAGACCGCTCTACCTCGACGAGGCGAAGATCGCCTGCAGCAACTTTGACGGCGTGCTGCGGCTGGCGGGGACGATGGAGCTTGCCGGTCACGACACGACGCTGGACGCGCGGCGCGTTGACGCGATGCGCCGGAATGCCGGCCGCTATCTGGTGCGCTGGAGCCGCGCGGACCGGGAGGTGACGTGGACGGGGCTGCGCTCCATGACGCCGGACGGCCTCCCGATGATCGGCAGGCTCCCCGGGCATGACAACCTCTACATCGCCGCCGGTCACGCGATGCTTGGGGTGACGCTCGCCCCGGCGACGGCCGATGCGCTCGCCGAGCTCATTACGACGGGCCGGTCGAGCGTGGATTTGTCGGCGTTTGACCCTGGGCGGTTCGGGCGGAGCCGAGAGCCCCGATTCTCGCAGTTGCCCTGCTAGCCAACACATCGCCCGGCCCCGCAACACCTCAAACCCCGGCCACGTTGAGGGAACATCGCGGAGGATAGGGTGGCCCGACCGTGATGATTGGCAGCCCGGGGCTCAATCAGGGATTGGGGCCGGCGGTGGCGTGTGCGTCGACCAGGAAGAAGCGCCGTTCCGGACAGAACAAGGGGATGGCCGCCGCTTGTCCCCGTGCGTAGCGAGGAGGGAACATGGATGGATCGTCCTGGTGTGTTGCTGGAACAGCTTACGTGGCCCGAGGCCGAGCCGAGGTTGAAGGCCGACCCGGTTGTGGTCCTGCCGGTCGGGAGCGCTGCCAAGGAACACGGACCCCACCTGCCGCTTGGAACTGATCGGTTGGTCGCCGACTATCTTGCGTCACGCCTTGCGGATCAGGCCCCCGTGATCGTTCTACCGACGCTGACATACGGATACTACCCGCACTTCACGGAGTTTCCCGGGAGCACGCACGTGGACGCGGCTACGTTCGGCGCGCTGGCGCGCGCCGTCATTCTCTCCGTGCACCGGCACGGACCGAGGCGTTTCCTGGTACTCAACACCGGCATTTCAACGGCTCCGGTGCTCGAGATCGTCGCGCGCGACCTCAATCACGACTACGGCCTGCTCGTCGGCGTCACACGCATCGAGGCCCTTGGGGGTCGGCAATTGGCGTCGTTGCTGAGCCAGCCGGCGGGCACCCATGCGGACGAGTATGAGACGTCGCTGCTGCTCGCGATCGCTCCGGACGCTGTCAGGATGGAGCGGGCGGCCCGAGACATCCCGTCCCGCCTGGCCCTCCCTGGTGTGTTTGTCGCCACAACGCTGCACCGGACCTCACAACCGAACTCTTCCGGTACGGGCGTCTACGGCGATGCGACGCTCGCGACGCGGGAGAAAGGCGAGCGTATCGTCGCGGCGCTCGTCGATGCGCTCGTGGCGGCCGCGCAGGCTCTGCAAGCGCAAGCGCTGGAGCGGCGAGATTCCTGAACACTCCGACAACGCAAAGATCAACTGTTCGGGCGCCCGGCGGGTGACGCTGTCGCCGTTTGCCACGCCCGAATGAACCTCACCATGGCGTCGACGTAGGCGTGAAACAGCTCCCGGCCTCGGGCCACGCTGCCCGACGCGGGATCTCCGTAGGTGATGCAGCCGTTCGACGAGATCTGGTGTACTGGGGGGAGGCCGAGCGTCACATAGCGGAGCAGCGATGGTTCCTCGCGGACGCGTGTCAGCAGCGCCTCCCGCCACGCGTCGAGGGTCATCTTCGGCCGCTCGATTCGGTCGGACCGGACGAGCTGGGGCTGCTGGTAGAGCATGCTCGACGTCTCGCCGATCCCGGCGTGGATGTCGAGCTTGTCGATCTCGGCCGTGAGGTAGATCTTGCGCAGTTCGGCGATCCCAAAGACCATCGCGCTGCCGTCGGTTTCACGGGTGATCCGGTGCGCCAGGTAGTTCAGGGTCGCTTCGTTGCCTCCGTGCCCGTTCGCGAGGAAGATCCGCCGGAACCCGTGCGTGATGAGGGACGTTGCCGCCTCCATGACCACACGGCAGAACGTGTCCTCGGTCAGCGTGATCGTTCCCGGGAAGTGCATGTGGTGCGGCGACAACGCCGGGAACAGGATAGGCGCGCACAGCACCTGCGCCTCACGCGCCGCCGCACGCGAGACCGCGATCACACCGAGGGTGTCCGTCCCGACCGGCAGGGCCGGCCCGTGCTGCTCGATCGCCCCGAACGGCAAAATCACGGTGTCCGTCCGCTGTCGCAGCGCGTCCACCTCGGGCCAGGTCAGATGCGGCAGGTAGTAAGGGTCCTTCGTCTCATTCCGGTCGCACATCGCGTTACGCTCCCTTCGGCGTCCCTGAGCCGCCCGACCTCGTCGCGCGGTCCGGCAGATCCAATTCGTGCTGGACGAACAGCCCCTCCACATCCTGGGTTCGGTCGAGGAAGCCCTGTTCGACCTGATAGTGCATCAACTGCGCAAGCGAGCGGCGGTTCGCGGCCCCCAGGTCGTAGGGAAACGCATCTCCGAAGACACCCTCCTGGGCCTCGAGCACAGCGCGTCCCCAGATCAACCCGGTGGCGTGGGGCTGCCGGAGGGCCTGCCAGGCCAACGCCTTCGCCTCCGCAAACGCTTCGTAGAGCTCCCTGGGCAGTGACGGCCGTCGGCCGAGGGCCGCGCGCGAGATGGCCACCGTGTGCATGATCGGGTACACTCGGGTCGTTTCGTACAGAGCTCGCTCCACCCCCTCGAATGCCGGGAACAGCCGCCCGACCTTCCCCTCTTCGAACGCCGCCGGCACGTCCGGCGAAATCACGGCGTCGAGTTCGCCCTCCGCAAGGAGCGCCCACAGATCCGCGCCCGGGCATTCCTCAACTGGCAGTCGGGACG
>DASPUZ010000206.1:0-10003 GCA_035622635.1 bacterium
GGGGACGCCAAGACCCTGGCCATCCATCCGGCCTCCACCACCCACCGCCAGCTGTCCGACGAGGAGCTGGTGAAGGCCGGTATCCGGCCGGAGACGATCCGCCTGTCCATCGGGATCGAGCACATCGACGACATCATCGACGACATTGACCAGGCCCTGGCCAAGGCCACGGCCGGGATGCTTGGTGGCAACGGCGGCGCCGGCGGGACTGGCGGGAACGGCGATCCAACGTTCACCATTAACGGCGGCAACGCCGGGGCGGACGCGCGATGACGCGCAAGCATGATCCGGCATGGGTTTGGATGATCGGCGCGTTGGGCGGCGCGCTCGCGCTTGCCGGGGCCGTCCTGGCCGATTACGGCACCGGTCCCGTTGGCATCGGGCAGGCGGTGCGCTACACGGCGCGCTGGTCGTTCCTTTTTTTCTGGCTTTCCTACGTCGGCGGCGCGATGGCCATCCTGTTCGGCTCAGTCTTTGACGGTCTGGCGCGCCGGGCGCGAGCCTTGGGCCTGGCCTTCGCCACCGCGCTTCAGGTCCATATCGGATTGGTCGTCTGGCTGGGCGTCGCCATCGGCCAGATTCCGCTGCAGGGCGGCGTGTTGTTGTTCTTCCTGGTCGCACTGTTCTTCACCGATCTGCTGGCGCTGGTGTCCTTCGGAATCGGAATGCGCCATCTGGGACGTCGGTGGCGGCCACTGCTCTTCCTGGGCACGACTTACATTCTGATCGCCTTCGGCGCGGATTTTGTGCCGGGCGCACTGATCGCCTTCGGCGCGGATTTTGTGCCGGGCGCACTCAACCAGAAGACACAGTATTGGCTCTACGCCGCCGAATATGTGCCGTTCGCCCTGTTGAGCCTTATTGCAATCCCGCTGCGCCTTGCCGCGTTTCTTCGCCAGCGCTTCGGCTTGCGTTCCGCCACGGCCTGACGCACCTCGCCAAACTGTTTCATAACGGAACGAAAATTTCGGCGCTTTGCCGCCTGTGATCGTGCCGGAGTGGTGCATAGTTCCAGCGGCGCATTTGGGCTTTGCGTACTCGGGCGCGCGACGCGCTGATCATCCGTATCGTCGACCTCGCGGTCGAACGCCGTCGTATGGAGAACACCCTCCTCGGCGATCCCGTCATCATGCGCTTCTTCGCCCACCACGAACCATTCCCGGCAGGTGATGGATCGTCTGTACCGGCAACGTTATTCGGATCCACCGCTAAACGAGCGTGCTCTGCGAGCACACGGCGAATCACGTCGACGGATGCCCCATCTCCACTCACCGCCCCCGGGGCACCACGCCCAGTCGGTGGACGTCCCCGCGGGCACCTCGCTAGATCACCCTGGTGTCGAACTGCTTCGACTTTCCCCTCGACAGTCGCTCTATCGAATCGACCTCTTGCACACTGACGTTCGACTCGGGCCCGCCGTGCCGGCGGAGCACGTCGATCAGCTCCGTCCGCAGATGCTCGAGGTCGCACGAACCGTCGGTCACTAGGGACACGTCGACACCACCTTGCGTCTTGCCAATGAAGAAGTTGGCGACGCCGGGGGTGGCAACGACGGTCTGCTCGAAGTCCGCGCGGGGCACCGCTGCACCGTTTTCGTATTCGAAGGCTCCGTTGATCCGACCGTTGACCGATGTGATCCGGCGATGAGCACAACCGCACGGGCACGGCTCGTCGGACATCGTCACCGCGTCGACGAGGTCGTAGCGGATCAGCGGCTGCGCCAAGTTGTACAGGTTGGTCAACAGCATCCGATCCGCAGGCTGCCCGTATGGCACGACGTTGCCATCGGCATCCGCCGGCTCGAGAATCACCAGATCGTCGGCGATGTGCATGCCTTCTCCAACACCGCATGGGAACGCGTAGGTCCCTTCTGAGCAGCCCCAGAACTCCGAAGCCTCGATCCCCCATGCGGACCGAACTGCCTCTCGTACGGGCGGGGTGCAGAGTTCTCCGGCAACGCTGACCCAGGTCGGTTTGATGGTGAGTCGCCCTTGCATCGCTTCTAACGCCAGCTCCCGGATGAGGCTCGGCCACCCTTGGAGAGCCTGCACGGAAGGACGGACGTTATTGAGACGGTCGACAATCACGTCCAGGGGGAGTGTGGCATCGAAGCAGTGCGATGTCGGCCCCCCGCCTTCGAAGCTGCTAAAGGCGTAAAACGCCCCCGATTCATGCCTGGCGCTGCAACTGAAGCACTGCGCCAACACCGCCGCCGGGTCCTCGCCGCGTCGCCCGGTCCACCGGGAGCCCTGCACGACGAAGGTGACGAACGCATCCCAGCCGTAGACGTGGTATGCCTCGGTTCCGGTATATCCAGACGTAACGATTGCCCGGTACTCGTCGTCGATGTACCGGTCTCCGTTCAACGAATCGACGTGTTCTTTGACTCGGGCACGTGTTAACCCGGGGACCGTGAGAATCCGGTCGAATTCCGCCGTCATCTGGGCCCTGGTCAGGATCGGCAGCGAGGGGAGGTCGGACTCGGTGAAATTGGCCAGATCGTGGCCCGCCAGTCGTTCCCGCCAGAACGGCGAACGATCGGCGGCATACAGCAGCAGCTCCCGAAGACGCCGTTCGCGTTCTGCGGCGAGACGCCCTGCGTCCCAACGCAGCCGGCGCACGCCCTTCATATACGCATCTTGCAATTCGGCACGCTGGCGCCGGACCAGCTGCTCGTAATGTCCCCCCGACGTCGCGCCAGTTGCCCTCGCTTGCACCCGAGCGATCGTAGCCTAGGCACCGCGCTCCGATACCATTCCTGGCCAAATGGCTGTTTATGTCAACGCGCGGTTCCTTTACAGCAACGCGAGGTTGGGGAGTTGCGTACGGGCCATCATTAAGAAGCGAAATCGGTCTCATGCCGTTCGCGCTCGCTGCACCGCTTGGGCAGCGTCTTCGTGTCCGTTGGTGATTAATCCTGAGATCACGCCATCGACGTCAGCGGCGGATCGATTCTGGCTGAGCTTGAAACTGGCCTCGATGCGGGTGATCAGCAATTCCACTCCCACAATGGCGCGTAGTTGACCCTCGATGAACTGTCGCGGCGCGTCGTCGACGGACCATGGTTGCGGTCGCCCAGCCTCATGGCGTCCGGTTAGATCACGCACATTCTGTTCGACCCAGACCGGGTCATCGTGCACTGAGAGTCGCCCGTAGACGTGCGCAGTGACGTAGTTCCATGTGGGCACCACACGTCCGTGCTCGGCCTTGCTCGGATACCAGGCCGGGGAAATGTACGCATCTGGTCCCCGCACGATGACCAGAGCCTCGCCAACCACCGGGCGTCGCCACTGGTCATTGTTGCGGGCGAGATGACCACGAAGGGTCCTCATGCCCGGGTCATAGACGAACGGCAGCATGGTAGCGACAACGCCCTCCGGTGTCACAGTGATCAGGTCAGCGGCACCGTGGTGAGTGAGCAGGTCGTCGACGGCCTGCTCGTCGGCGGCGAAATGGGCGGGAATGTACATGTTGTCCAGTATGTCGGCCGGGTTGATGGTCAAGCAGGTTCTCGTGGAAGGACTCGGCACAGCGAGTCGATCTCCAGATAACTGAGTTGCAACGACACTGACGGCTCAGGCCCCTTCGTTCGGCGGAGACAAGCCAGCCTCCTTCAGCAGCCGTCGCTCGTCGACCTTGCTGGAAGACGTCAAGGGCAAGTTGGCCACTAAGACGAATTGATCGGGCAGCATCGTTTCCGGGAGCCGTTCGCTGGCGGCCTGGCGGACGGCGAGAGGGGTCAGCTCGCCGTCCGGCACCACGAATGCGACAACCCCCAGATCGCCCTCCAGGTCGAAGGTCGTACACGCCGCGGATGCAACCCCGTCAGTGCCACCGAGCGCCTCGGTCACCTCGACCAGCGACATCCTCACACCATGTCGCTTGATGACGCGGTCCGAACGGCCCGCGTATACGTAGTTGCCCCGGTCGTCACGGAAGACGAGATCACCAGTGCGGTAGAGGGTGGTTCCTTCGACGACGTCCGTCCGCAGCACAGCTGCGCTCTGCGCCGGGTCGTTCAGATATCCGGCCATGAGCTGCGGTCCGCCGATGTACAGCTCGCCGACCACTCCAGGACGATCCACCAGCCTTCCGTGCTCATCAACGAGGTGGAACGAGCTCCCGGGATGAGGATGACCGATCGGTACCAGCCCCGCGTCGAGCAACTCGGGTGTCAGTTCCAGATGGGCGACGGCGATGGTCGTCTCGGTCGGGCCGTACCGGTTCACCACCCGCAGTCCCGGACTGGCGGCCCACACCGCCCTGATGTCGGCCGTGGACGGCGCTTCGCCGCCCAGGGCCATCACTCTCAGCGGGGTGTCAGCCAACCGCGCCAGACGGCCGCTGGCCCGGAGCAACCGGAGGTAGCTGGGAGAGAAGCTGGTCGCCGTGATCCCCTCGCTGTCGACAATCGAGAAGAACCTGCGTGGGAACAGCAGGGCTTCCCGGTCGGGGATGACGAGGGGGACGCCGCGCACCAGCGGAGGAAAGATGGCAGAGAAGGACCCGTCAAAGTGCACGGGCGAAACGGCTAGGGCCCGGTCGTCCGCGGTGAGTCCCACGGCGTCGGCGCATGCTTCGACTGCGGTGAAAAAGGCCTCCGGGGAAATCTGCACCCCCTTGGGGATACCGGTCGTCCCCGACGTGTAAATGATGTAGGAGATCGGGCCCGTTACGGGTGGTGGCGTGCGCTCATCTGCGACGCTCAGCGCCGAAAGCGAGGTCCACGCCGTGCCGACGGGAAGGCCCGATGGCGCCGTTTGGTCCGAGCCTGCGGTGATCACCTGTGCGGGCCGGCAGTCAGCCACGATCTGCGCACGGCGGAGATCTGGATCGGTGATCGCCAGCGGAACGAACGTGACCCCCGCCCACAGACAGCCCAGTGCCGCCACCACGAAGTCCACAGAATTGCCGATCAGCAGGGCAACCCGATCCCCGGGCTCGACACCTTTCTGAAGCAAGCCAGCGGCCACTCTCCCAGCTGCGGCGCGCAACTCGTCCCGGGTCAACGCGCGATCCAGGTCCTTGACAGCGGGCCGATCCGGGGCTCGATCGGCGTGGTCCAGCACCGCACCGAGCACGCCGTGGTCCGTCACGCCTTCTCGCAGGTGCTGCACGCTCGCTATTCTCGCTCGCCGGTGGAGCTGTTCCCGACGGCCGAGGCCATGGCCGCTGATTCGGCCGGGAGAGCAGCGGTTGCTGGATCCAACACTGGTTAATAGGTTAGACGTGAGGCTTAATAGGTTAGACGTGAGGGGAAGCGTGATACAGGACCGGATTCGTGACGTCCTTGCTGCTCATGGCCGTATGGCGGTCGATCCACGCGAGGTGGACAGTCAAGCCGACCTCTACGAGCTCGGCCTGACGTCGCACGCGTCGGTCGATGTCATGCTTGCGCTTGAGGATGCATTCGACATCGAGTTCCCCGATGAAGTGCTCAAGAAGTCCACCTTCGCTTCCGTACGCAACATCGAGCAGGTAGTCGAAGGCCTAGCCAAGTCGTCTGCGTGATGCCACGTGCGGTAGCAGTGGGCCTGCCGGAGCCGGCCCTGCACATCTCTGCCAGCCCCAGGGAATACCAATCACATTTCAGCCATGCGGGCGAGCGGATCTGGCCGGAGACCAATTGCTACCTGTCGAACTCATTTAGATTCGGTAAGCCCACGGCCGACGGCATCGAAGCCGTTGTCGAGTTCGTCGGATCGCCGTACGTGATTCGCGACGCTCTGATCGTTAATCCGCGCCCGGGTCAAGCTAACTCCGGTATCCGCGCGTTGGCCTACCCCAGTGACGAAACCTACTGGACTCTCGAGATCTCATCTGATGTGGCACTTCGCTATGCGTCTATCGACGAGCCGGGCTGGATACCCTCGGACAACTTCTTTCATCTCCTGGCCGCGACACCGTACAGCGTGCGGCTGCAACGATGATGTGATCAAGCTGCGCGACTGGGTAAAGTCGCATCGGTGGATTCCCTTGGTACGGCAACGATTACGGCGAGTACATGATTACCTTGCCGGGCGAAGTTGACGGGCACCGCGTCCGCGTCGGATGCGATGTCGTGGCCATCGAGGATGTCCAGGACTCGCTGGCGGCGTTCGGAGACCGGTACCTGCGCAAGGTTTTTACAGCGAGCGAAATCAACGACTGCCAGGGCCGCAACCGGGTGCACAGACTGGCGGCCCGGTTCGCGGCCAAGGAAGCAGTGATCAAGGCATTCGCAGAACCCGACATGCCGTTTCCCCTGCGCGAGATCGAGGTAACACGGGACGGTCCGCTGCCTCTGCTTCGCCTAAGCGGAGCGGTCGCCGAGCGGGCACAACACCAAGGCTGGCTCAGCTCGTCTTTGTCGCTTTCGCACGCCGATTGCCACGCAATGGCCGTCGTTCTCGTGGTCTGTAGTCCGGCCGAGTCCGAGTAGGAAACTTCATGCGCTAGCGCAGACTCGACTCGCCGTGCCCGAAACCCATCGTGAGTCCGGCGCGGGGCACTAGCGGATTCGGCGACTCTCAATCGACGTAATGTCCGTTACGGGGATGTGCTCCGATGGGAAAACGGCAGGTACCGGCAACACCGCGTTGCGGATCGCCGCCAATGTCGCCGGGTGATTCGCGGCATGATCGCCGGTGGGTGGGGCGATCAGGCGGGGCGGCTGCGACGTCCATTGCAGCCGGTCAAGGGCTGCCCGACCGCCTCTGGCAGTGAACTGCTCCGCATCCTCGGGCGAGGCAATCAGCGTCACGTCGGTTCCACGGTGGGCAAGCGTTGTCAGAACATCCTCCGGCAGCCACACGAGTCCGACCCGGCTCAATACCCGCAGGACGTATCGCGGGAGGTGGTTGTGCATAAAGCTCTTCGTCCGCTTCCTAGCCGGTTTGAGAAGTGCTGTGAGTCGGCGCTTTGTCCTAGATTCGGAGGGGCCGCCGCCCGTGTCACTAGCCGCGTTGGCGTGTAGCGCTTTCTTCCGGCCGTACCACTGCGACAGCAAGGTGGGGGTGACGCGCCAATTCCACGGCATCAGGTTGACCAGGATCGCCGACTGCGCACCGATATTGCGGGCGGCGTGAGCGGCGTACCACGAGCCGGAGCAGATACCGACAAGCTCGAGTTCGCCGGCGTCTTGGCACGCATGTCTGGCCACCGCTATCGAGTCGGTGATGTCAGCCTTGGAATACACAAAGCGCCAAGGGTCCCGGCTGATCTGACCCGACAAGCCCAGTCCTGCCGGGTCCCAGCGCAACGCCTGTGACCCGGCCGCTGCAATGCGACGTGACAATTCGACCCACTCCCGGCTGGGTCCTACGTGTAAGTTTTTGGCCGCCACGAAGAACAACACGGTCTTTGCGGGCGCGGGACTCCGGCGTCGGGGCAGCGTGCGGATGGCGAATAGGCCGTCCGGCTCGATTCGTTCGATGCTCTCGAAAACGTCGACCCCGTCGGGCCCTTCGGCCGGCATCGTCACCGTTGTCAGGTATTGGGGTACGGCGCGATGGGTGCGAGTGGGAACCTTTCCGTCGATCCACTCGATGATCGAATCGACCGCGGTGTAAGGGATCGGTAACAACCAATCCTGCGACCGGGCGCATTCCGCCAGACCACCGGTAATGATCGAATCAACTCCCTCGGCCGACGCCAGGGCGGTAACGCGCTTGTCGGTCTGGGCTGGTCGTCCCACCAGAAGTACGTTGTCGACGCCATGGGCGCTGACTGGATTGGCACCCATCCGCAGCGCGGCGAATTCTGCGGCGGCGTGGTCGCTCAACCGCCCGCCGATGATTGACACTTCGCCGGGCGAATGAGCGTCCTCGCCCGCCGACAACCGGAACAGCGTGGTGTGTTCCCGAAGGTAACGCCTGCCTGTTCCAGCGGGATCGAGGTAGACCACGCGGTTGACCGTGTGGGATTGGGCCAGGTACTCGTCGAGGATCAGGCACCCGGCACGTATGCCGATAGCGGTCGCCGACTCCGCGCCGATCAGCGTGAGGTAGTCGAGCGCGTGGCCCACGCTTGCCACCCAGTTGGCCACCGCGTCATCACGGACCTGAGCGTATGCAGAATCACCCAAGCCTAGATAATCAAAATGCAGCACGCCGAAACCGCGGCGCGCCAGGCTGTCGGCGAGGAACCGGTGTAGTCGGACACTCTCCATCCCCTCCTTTCCGAGCGAACCACAGATCAGTACTCCGCCCCTGATCTGGTTATCGACCGGCAGATGAACCACGCCGAACAATGGCGACTCAGACGGTCCGAAAAATGTCGGCACCTCTGTCGTCGTCAACGGCATGTTGCGCTGGCTCCGCGGTCGGCTTCCGCCGCTAGCGGATAGTCGTGCTCTTGATCTTATTTTGCTCATTTCAATCAACGGTCCGACCTGGATTCGTACGTACTCGCGTCAGCCACATCGCGGGCTCGAAACCGTGCGACCGGATGAGGCCCAACACAATTCGCTCTATTCCGAGTTCGACGCATGCGCTGTGCGCGACTTCACAGTGATGAGTTGACAACCCGAACGCCTCGCCGAAGTGCTCCTAGTGGCAATTTGCCGAGAACAACGGCCATGCCGTCATCGAGGTCGTCGTAGAGGGGCACGATCATCCGGTCTTCAATTCCCGGTCCGCTGATTCGGTGCGAGTACCCTGCCCGCTCGGCAGAGAGAACGGATCGTTGGCCGCAGCGTCTGTTGCCTCGAACTTTGCTTCCTTGACTAGTTCGATCGCTTCGGAAGGGAATCTGGCCTTCTCGTCGACGTCGTCGGCAGCAATTGCGGTGGCCTTTACTGCAGTTGGCAGACGGGGCAAAGAAGAAGGCAAAGAAGAATAAAGAAGAAACTGAGGCAGCGCGCTACTCTGATACGTTTCTGATCCATTCACAGGGATCCCCCAACAATCTCCCAGATAACCGCGAACTTCGAGGCCTGAGCATAGTAGCTAGTGGAGGAGGACGTCCCGGGTTTCGTGGAACTTTGGTGGCGGTCCGGTGAGCATCAGACTGCGCTCACCTGATCATGATGCCCCATAGCGCCGACAGATTCGGCGGACTCGCCCTCGAGCGCGGCGCGGAGCCAGGATCGTCCTTATCCGGCCATGAAAACCATCCCGAATCGACGTCAGTCGCAAGGGGGCGACGGTCGAAATTCGGCGAGCCGCCTTTTATCCTGCCGTCAGACGCCTACGTGCCGTCGTGGCAAAACTGGAGGTAGATCCGCGCATGACCGAGTCATCTGACACCTCGGATACCCCCGCCAAACCTCAGGATTACGCGGGCTTGCGCGCCGAATTAGCCGCGCTGGCCGATGATTTCACACCCGTGAGCACCGAGCTGTGGCCTTGCCTCGAAGACCATAAGTAGCGCTGGGAATTGCACAGCTACGGGCTGGCGAGGGATACGACAAACTGGTCGTATCCGACATCATCGTTTTGCTGATCGAGGCCCTCAAGGGCACCGGCGTCGCCGATAACAGTCTCCTTGGCGCGGACATCAAGGCCAAGAGCCACAATCCAACCAGCCCCGCCGCCTGATCAAACGCCACCTCATTCCGCAGTGTCTGACTGCCCGATCTGCTGCGCAAAGGGCGCCCTTGACACATCCGATGGTCAGCGCCTGATCGCCGGGGAGGGTGTGCGAGTACGTGTTCCCTGCACTTGACCGGGCAGGGGGACGGCCGACGGTCGGAACCCCTGAATGGTGTGCGCTCGGCGACGACGACCCCGTCAAGCTGGCCAGCCTGCTTGATGCTGCACAGCAATGGGCTCGCCGGCGGGCCTGTGGTGCCGACTATCTTTACGCCCCGACGAGCAATGAGTTGGAATGGCAGCTATAGGGCTTGTGCAACGACCATGATCCCGACCTGTGGTACCCCGAACCGCGCCGAAGAAGGAGAAGTGCGTCCCGGCCTGCCCAGGAGATCTGCGCGCAGTGCCCAGTCATCCAGCAGTGTGCGGAGTGGGCGCTGACCCATCATGAGGACTACGGGGGTGTGGGGCGGGCTTTCTGAGGTTGATCG
>DASPUZ010000207.1:0-4966 GCA_035622635.1 bacterium
CGGCGACCCTGAGCTCGACGGCCTCGCATGGACAACTTATCGAAGTGAATGGATGGGATGGAGTCGTGAACCAGGTGCAATGGACCTACATCGCCGCGCCGGCAGCCCGCGCCTCCGGAGCTCCATCCCGCAGTAGTGTTAATCCCTCACCGCCGACTTCGGCCACTATCTGCGAGACGCGGGGGGTCGCATCCGAATAGGAATAGACGAAGTAGTCAAGGACACTGTCATCCACATACAGCCTGCCGAGCGGATCGTACGAAAACGACTCGCCCACCCCATCCACGGTTCGGCTCGTCACGCGATTGTTGGCGTCGTACGCGTAGGTGACGGTATCAGGGATAGTCGAGTAGTTGACGTTTGGCAGGTTCGCAAATGTGGTGGTCACGCTTTCGAGCAGCCCGGCACCAGGCGTCGCCGACGACAACGTGGCAGAGGTCGGATAGTATTGGTAGATCATTTGCGCGTTCGCGGAGCTCACCTGCGTCAAGCGCAGGTACGCGGGGTCATACTGGTACGTGACCGTCGGCGTGGTGGTCTCGTTCGCGTAGGTCACCGTGTTCACGGTCCCGTCGACGTTGTAGGTGTAGGTCGCATCGGGGTCCTTTGTGAGCCGACCGGCCGCGTCCCACTCAAACGGTCCGACGGGTGGGGCGCTGGGGTAGAGGATATCTTGCAGGCGGCCCTCGAGGTCGCGCACATAAAATGTCGTATAACCGCGCGGATCAAGCACCTCTTGCAGGTAGTTGGGGTCGTCCCCGGCATAGGCAAACTCCACCTGGCGGTTTGCCGAGCTGATCCCGGTAAGCACCCGCTGCGCATCGTACGTGAACGTCGTCGTGAGTCCCGAACTCGTGTCGGTGATGCTTTGGAGATCAAGAGTTGGCTCGTTCGTCACCGGCGAATTGTAATGGTAGATAATCGACGTATCGTCTGAAAACGAAATCTCGGTGACCCGATCGGCCGCATCGTACGTATAGGTATACGTCATTCCGGTCGCGTCGGTCACGGTGTCGATGCGACCGAAACTGTCGGGCGGCCCGAATGAATACAACGTGAGGGGCGACGAGCCCGGCGGCTGGGCGGTGATGCTCTGCACGTAGGGCGAGCCTGTCGGGTAATTGTATTGAATCTTTGCCGCTCCGCCGGGCGGCGTGATCGTCCCCGGTTGCCCGTTGGGTTGTGGGCAAAGCGAGGTCGTTTGGCCGTTCGCGCCGGTAACTGCGAATACCTGGTGCGAAGTGTCGGAAGAGCACGTGGATGCCGGTGAATACGAATAGCCCGCGAGAAGAAGATCGACAGGGGCACCGCCCACGCCGCAACTGCAGCCGCCACAGTTTGCAGCACCGCAGTTGTCCATGATGCTTGTGAGGTCGATGTTGTTGCTCGCGTAGCCAAAAGTGCGACCCCGTCCGACCGGATCGAGGATGCTTGTCAGGTTTCCCGCGGAATTGTAGCCGTAGTTCCACTCTTCGTAACTGGAAGTGTTGCACGAGCTCCCTGAACAGAGGACACGCGCGGCGATCGTCAGCTCGGCGAGGCCGGGCAAAAACCAGGTGTCACCGACGCCTCCTCCCTGGCCGGCGTATCCGAACCAGAGGCGGTTATCAAGCGGTTCTTTAGTGCTTTCGGGAACCCGGGAGGTCGTATTGATCTGGCCTTCGGGCCCGCCCTCGTGCAGCCAATGAATCAGCTTCGCTTTTGTATAATCAAGAGACGGGGTGGCGGAGTTCGGCGGCCCGACCGTCGTTGTCAGCACGCCGTTCGAGCCGGCTGCGGATGCGACGGCTTCATTGTATTCGACTGGATTCCAAATGAACGTGTTCCGAAACTGCATGTTACTGTTCGTGAACGACGAATGCAGCGGCGGCCCCACTGAATCCTGGCACGACATCGCGCCTGTCGGGGGCACATAGCCCGCTACGCAGGGGTTATCGCCGTTGGGTTCCGAGCTGGCCGGATTGCCGGGGTCCTGGCACGACTCCACGCGGCTGGTCCGGCCGAGAGGCTCGGTGATCTGAACGTACCGGTCCGTCTGCGCGCACCACGGCAGGCTCGTGTTCAACGATTCAACGCCGTACGTGAACGTCGTCGTACCATACGGAGTCGTCGCCAAGGACGTGACAGTGTCGTCCGGAAGACACCCGAGGGTGCTCGTGCTCGTAGGGGAACACGTCGTCGTGTCGCTGGCATAGGTATAGGTCGACGTGATGCAGAGCACATCGGTGATGTTCGTCAGACGCCCCATGGAATCGTACTGGAAGTACGCCACCCGCCCGAACGGATCGACCACCCGGGTGACCTGGTACATGTTCAAGGGAGGGCCCGACGCGGGCGGGTTCGGACAGGGGGGGGTCTGGGGCGCGGTCGCGCATGGCCCGGTCGAGGTCGAGCTGTCGCTGTAGCAGAGCGTCATGGGGGGGTTGCCAGCGGCGTCTTGCAACGACGTGATGCGCGTCGTCCCCGGATCCCAGTTGATCTGAACCGTGTTTCCTTGCGGATCCGACAGTTGGGTCATGTAGTAATTGACCGCGCCCATCGTCAGCTGACTGTACGTCGCGATCGACCCATCGGGACGTTGCAACGTATACGCTTGCTCGGGGGCCCCCGCCTCGAATGTTCCGCCGTCGACCTCGCCACCTTCGTAGGTGAGAATCGATTGGCTGTACTGCCCCGGGGCCGATGGACTGAATGGCGTGTCGATTCCAGCACAGCTCTCACCGGGGGCTGTGATCACAGTGCAGGAAAGCTGAAACTGCTCCCCGCCGCCGCCGCGCCCATAGACAGTGATCTTATCCGTTCCGCAGCCGTTAGACTGGTTGCATCCGGCGGCACCGAGATAACTCAACCAGTTGGTCGTCCAGCGTGACCCAAAGTTCGTGTAATTCATCGTGGACGGCTGAAGGGCATCGCGCTGCGAATACCACAGACGAAAGTGCATGTCGGGTCCGACCGGCGGCGTGTAGCCGACGGGAGTGTCATGCAGCGAAAGACCAACGACCATGGCTTCGACATTCCAGTCCGTGCATCCGCCCGCGCTCGGCCCGGCCGGCGCGGTGGGGTTACTCGGTTTGCCGCAAGGGAATGCCTGAATCACGTCGGGTCCGGTGGCCATCGTGTCCTTGCTGTAGCCCGTGTCGCCGCGTCCCCAGGTGCGGGCGCCTTCGCCGTCGTCCACAGGGCGCCAGCCGGCAGGGAGCTTGCCCGGAGGAACGAGAAAGTAGCCGCTCGCCTCTTCGTCCATGGTAACGCTCTCGAACACGTGAGCTGGGCCATGGGCGTTCCAGTCGAGAGGCTTGCAAAGCGCTGGACGAAAGAGCCCGGCTTCAAGGAAGGCTACGACGCCTTGGCGGAAGAGTTCGCGCGGGCCAGCCGCGCAATCGAGGTGCGCTCGCGTGGGGGCCTCGCGCAACCCGAGGGCGGCGCCGGGAAGTGGAAGAGCCAAACGTCCGTAGCGTCGACGATTTGAACACATGCTGCTCAAGTGCTAATGTGTTCCAGTGATCGCGAGCTTCGCGGATGCTGGCACCGAGGACATCTTCAACGGCAAGAACACCAAGGCGGCGCGACGGATCCCGAAAGACCTCTGGCCAATCGCCGCCCGGAAGCTTTCCACCCTCGACTACGCCACTAACCTTCGCGATCTCGCCACGCCCGGCAACAATCTGGAGAAGCTCAAGGGCGCTCTCGCCGGCAAATACAGCATCCGCGTCAACGATCAGTTCCGCATCGTCTTCAACTTCGACCGAGGCGAAGCGATGCACGTGACGATCATCGACTACCACCGCTGAGGACGACCATGAGACTGCCGACCCATCGAGCCCCCGCGACGCCGGGAGAGATCCTGCTCGAAGAGTGGCTCAAGCCGATGAAGCTGACGCAACTCGCGCTGGCCAAGAAGATGCGCGTCGACATTCAGCTCGTGAACGGGGTCATCAATGGGCGCCGCTCGGTGACGGCGAAAACGGCGCTGCTCCTGGCCAAGGTGCTCAAGACCTCGCCCGAGTTCTGGCTCAACGCTCAGATGGCTGTGGATCTCTCGCACGCGCAGCAAGAACTGAAGGACGAGCGGCGAACCCGCAAGAGCGCGTAGCGATCGTCTCCGGGGCTGGCACGCCTGCGGCACTCGAACGCGCGCGCGATCCTTGTGATCCTTCGCGAGACGCTGTTGGCGGGCCACGGATGCAGGGGGGGTGCAGCTTTGGTCGGGTGATCTCGATCACCAGTTTCGTGAGGGCGCGGTTCGCGAGACCCATCCCGTCACGCCGGCAAAATCGAGCATGCACTGTGCACGTGAGCCCTTGCGCCGTCGCGTCGGGCGACCCAGGTTGAGCCGCGCGCAACAGGGCCATCCGCGATCCTCGTCGCCAGGGCTTGGGCGGCGCCTCTACGAGCGCTTCTTTGAGCTTTGCCGCGCTGCTGGACGCTCTTGCGTGGGATGCATCGCCTCGCCGCAAAACGCTCTCTCGATCGCCTTCCACCTCGCGATGGGTCTTCGAGGTCGTGCCGGAGACGCAAGGCATCGGGCCAGTGTTGGCCAAGGAGGACCACGGCGGACCCGGTGCGCATCGCGTGGTCTTCTGGCGAGACCTGAAGGCTTCGCCGCCCGAGAAGAGTTGACCTCGACAGTTCGGTGCTAGCTTGCGCCCTCGTGCGCGAATACTACGAGGCTCGCGCCAGCGAGTACGACGACTGGTGGCTCGGCAAGGGCCTCTTCGCCGAGCGTGAACGACCCGGATGGTTCGAAGAGGTTCTGTCGGTGGCCAGTACGCTGGCCAGCCTTCCCGCTGCTCGAACGCTCGACGAAGCCTGCGGGACCGGCTTCCTCACCAAGTTTCTCCACGGGGACGTCGTCGGGATGGATCAATCCGACTCCATGCTGGGACTGGCTGCCTCGCGCGCCCCGAATACCCGCTTCATGCAGGGCGATGCTTTCGAGCTGCCCTTCCCGCCCGCCTCCTTCGAC
>DASPUZ010000208.1:0-9612 GCA_035622635.1 bacterium
AAGCTTCCGCGGCGACGCGCGATGCGCTGCGGGGATACGGGGTGCGCCGAAGCGGGTCGGCCATCCGAGCGGGCCGTCGAGCACACCGATGGACGCGACAACGCCCTGCCATCAGGGGCCTCCCGGGGGATCTGGCTGCACCGTCGTGCACCCCTCACCGATAGAGAATTTGTACCGCGAAAACAATCACTAGTCAAGTTGATTTACCTCTGATTAAGATCACCGCCACGGTCCGGGGATGTAGCGGGCGATCTCATACAATCTCAAGCGGAACAGACCATCGCTTGATGTCTAAGGAATGACCAACTACAATACGGTAATGGTGTCATGCAGCGCGGCGAGCATCGCGGCCGAACGTCTGAGTCGGCGTCGTTGAGGTCATGGGCCGGAGAATCTGGCGCGACCCGGGTAAATTGCAGGGCAAATCTGCTCCGGGAGCCCTGGAGGTTGTCCGCGCCTTTGTGAACACGAAGTACGGGAGCCGGCACAATGAGCTCACGACCGCCGGTCAGCTCCGCACGTGGCTTCTCCGACACGGGCTTCTGAACAAGGACGCCCCGGTGACCGAGGGAGATTTCCGCCGGGCGGTCGAGGTCCGCGAAGCGATTCGCGGGCTCTTGCGCGCCCATGCCGGCGGACAGCCAGACGCGCACTGCGTCGCCGCCCTCAACGATGTCGCCCGCAACGCCCCGTTGAGGGCCGTCTTTGACGAGGCCGGAACGGCGCGGCTCACCCCCGACATCGGCGGCGTCGACGGCGCGCTCAGTTTCATCCTAGGTGTTGTGGTCATGGCGATGGTGAACGGCACGTGGACACGCCTGAAGGCGTGCCGTAACGCCCCGTGCCAGTTCGCCTTCTTCGACCGGTCCAGAAACCGGTCGGCTATCTGGTGCTCGATGTCGATCTGCGGCAACCGGCTCAACTCCCGTCTGTACCGGCAGCGCCGCGGCGTGCATCGGCCCGGCCGCAGAGGGTCGCGTTGAGTGCGGGTTCGACGCTGTGCTTCGGCGCCCTTGCGAGCCCCGTGTGCGGCGCCGCCCAACTGACCTTGATCGGCCGCACGATCGTTCAAGACGACCAAGCACTCGCGCGTGCATAGTCACAGCAATACGTCCGGAAGGCGCGATGTGCGCTTCGACTCGGACCACGCCCTGCGCCGACGTGCTCGGGAAGCTCGGCAGCGCGGCGTTAGGACGTGGACCAACTACGAATCGGCCGTTCGTGGAGCGGTGGGGGCGTGCTGCGCTGCGGCCGCTCGCGGCGCCGGAGGTGGGACCTGCTCACGTCGATCGGGGAGTTCGTCAGGTACTTTGAGGGAGTGCGTCGTCGCACCTGGGCGATCGTGAACTGCATGACGCCCCAGCTCCTTGGGTGGGCGCCCCGAGCCGGGGTGTTCAGCTGCGGCGACATCGTCCGCCACCTGGCCGGGGCGGAGCGCTTCTTCGTTACGAAGATCGTCGAGGATCGCTGGACCGACGACCTCGACCCGGGGCCACCGCTCGACTACGCGGCCACGCGCGCCCTGCTTGAGGCCGCACACCGCGAGGAGATTCCGCGGCTGCTGGCCCTTCCTGACCAACGGCTCAGGGAACCCCTGCAAGACCTTGCGGGCGGTACCGTGAAAGCCTGGCGCTTACTTATGGCCATGGCCGAGCATGAGGTCCACCACCGCAGCCAACTCAACTCCCGGCTCTCGGCCGCCGGCGTAGACACGCCCCAGCTTTTCGGCCATCGAATGGAGGAGGTCGTCGCTCGCGCCCGCGGCCTGCGGCGGGGTCCGAGAGGTGAGGGAGGTACGCCCGATGCTCTATGAGCTTCGTGTCTACCGCTGCATGCCGGGGCGCAAGACAGACGTGCTCGCGCGGTTCCGCGACCACACGATGGCGCTCTTCAGGAAGCACGGGGTCCACGTCGTCGGATTCTGGGAGACGGTTATAGGCGAGGTGGACGAGATCGTCTACATGACCCGCTACGAGACGTGGGAGGAACGGGAGGCTCGCTGGGGCGCCTTCCAGCGCGATCCGGAATGGCTGGCCGTGCGCCACAAGAGCCACGAGCACGGCATGATCGTCGAGAACATCCGCACCGCGCTGCTGCGCGCAACCGATTTCTCACCGGTGGTGTGACGGGGCGATCCACCTCGTGCGGGCGTCTCCAAGCACATGCGCATCACGGACCGGCGACGGACTGATGTTCGCGGACGAAGAAATGCCGTGATGCACTTGGCTCTCGCCACATTCATTTCTTCTCCCGTCGCCTCCGCGAACTTCGCTCGATCTCTTCCAACCGCGCCTTCATCTCCGCCAACCATTCCCACTCACGTCGGCTAAGTGACCGATTTCCCGTAACTCTAACGTAAAATTGTTGGAGTTCACGGTAGAGTTCTTGTCGCTGCGCTTTGCTGGGATGCGTCAGCGCCGCGTTTATACCCCTCGTACCAGTCGCTGGCTTTCGCACTTCGGGCACCATTCGTCCGACAGTGGGAAAATACGACGGGGCAGGTAGCGCGGAGACCTGCCCCCATATCATTGTCTCGACCGTTCTTACCCGTCGTGCCGTCTGCACCGCATCCCTGGTGAGGGAAGGGGGGTATCGCCCTTGCACGTTCCGTCCGCGCTAACACTACTATAGCGGTGCTCGCCCGTCACACCCATCAGGTGAAGACCTGATTTTGGGGGTGCGGCCCTTACGTCTCCCCATGACTAGGGCGTATACGCGGCCGGGCCATCATGTATGGTCTGAAAAGTCAGTCGGGGGGAGGGGACCAACCTGCATTATAGGGATTGGCCAGAGCTCATATCGTACAGTAGCAATACGGAGCTACGGAGGGTGTGACGAGTCGAGGGCGAACAGTCGTCTGAGCTTGACGCCAATCGTAGACGGAACTTTCTTTCGCCAGTATCAACGTCCCGGAGGGGAGCATGGCGTTCAATTGGCCATTTCGGTGGATGAGGCATCTCGGGTTGGTGGTCGCTGCGCTGCTCGTCTGGCTTCCGCTTACGCAGGTTGCGCCGTCACAGGTGCTCTCGGGGCCGGTCAAACGGCCGAACATCGTCTTCATCCTCACCGACGATCTGTCAATGGATCTGGTACAGTACATGCCTCAAGTCCGGAAGATGCAACAAGAGGGAGTCACCTTTACGAACTATTTCGTCACAGATTCGCTTTGTTGCCCTTCGCGCGCGTCGATCTTCACGGGGCGCTTTCCGCACAACACCGGCGTATTCAAGAACACCGGCGCTGACGGAGGGTACAGAGTATTCGAGGCGCGTGGGAACCAGCAGGCAACCTTCGCTACTGCACTACAGGCGGCCGGGTATCGCACGGCCATGCTCGGCAAGTACTTGAACGGCTACGCGCCCAGGGAAAACCAGGCGGACCCCGGGTGGACGTTCTGGGCCGTGGCGGGAGCGGCGTACAAAGAATTCAACTATGTCCTCAACGAGGACCGAAAGATCGTCCGCTACGGCAGCGAGCCCAAGGACTATCTGACGGACGTCATCTCGGGGTTGGCCGTCGACTTCATCAGACGGTCGGCAGGAACGCCATTTGCCATCGAGATCGCGACGTTTGCCCCGCACGCGCCGTATATCCCTGCGCCACGGCACGCCAATCAATTTCAGGACTTGAAGGCCCCGCGGGGCCCGGCCTTCGATGCTCCGCCTGACCCTAGTGCGCCCAAGTGGCTCAAGGCCATCCCGCCGCTTGCCCAGAACACGATCGCTTTGATCGACAAGTATTACCGCATGCGAGCGCAGTCGGTCCTCGCTGTCGACGAGATGATCGGCGCGCTGCGGGCGGCCGTGGCCGCCATCGGAGAGCAGAACAATACGTACTTCGTCTTCAGTTCCGACAACGGATACCATATGGGCGAGCACCGTCTGAGGCCAGGGAAGCAGACGGCATTCGATACGGACATCCACGTACCGCTCGTCATCACGGGGCCGGGGGTGCAGGCGGGAAGGACCGTAGACCAGATCGCTATGAACGTGGACCTGGCCCCTACCTTCGTGGAGCTAGGCGGCGCGACAGCACTTCCCGATGTCGACGGACGAAGCCTCGTGCCGCTCCTGCGCGGGCAGGCCCCAGCCGACTGGCGAACGGCGGCGCTCATCGAGCACAAGGGCCCACACGCTGATCCTTCCGATCCCGACATGAACGACCTCTACGAGCACAAGGGGCTTAGCGGCAACCCAACGACGTACGAAGCGATCCGGACGCAGACCGCCGTCTACGTCGAGTATGCCGACGGAGAGCGAGAGTACTATAACCACGTCACAGATGCCAATGAGCTGCACAACACCTTTGCTTCGTTGCCAGAGTCGGTCAAGCGGTCGCTGCACCAGACGGCCAGTGCGATGAAAGGCTGCCGAGGCAAGATGGCTTGCGCGACCGCGGCGCACCGCTGATCTCTCTTGGCCGCTCACATGTACGCCGCTGCCAGTCTACTGTGCCGGATGCTCGACTAGTCGCGAAAACCGCGTAGATTCGCCTTCTAGGTAGGTCTCTAGAATCATCTGGGAGGCCCATATTCGCCCCGTAGGCGCATCGGACGGGCGCAGGGGCAGGGGGGGTCCGACTATCGAACCAGACTGTACGTCAAGATTCCAAGGCGCCTATACGTCATAATAGTCTCTGATGACCCCTTCACTCGTCTGCCGCTGAGGGTCTTCTCGGTAAGGAGGACCTTGGCTAAGAGCTAAGAGGTAGATTGCAGCAAGGTGCTCAGATTTGCGGAGCCCGTTCGTTGTCCGTTCCAATAGCCAGTTCAAGTAGTGTTCTTGTTCTTTGCCCTCACATGCATGAGGGTACGCGGGCAGGAGATGACCAATCGTAAGGAGATCCCATCGAGTGGCAAATTCGTCGGTGACGCCTTCGATCATGCCGCAGGCGAGTGCGCCCGCGACGTGACACACGATATGCGTTCTCGCCAATCCCGCTCACGCAGGCTCGGACCTCCGACACGGGACCTCGGGAGGGGGTGCTCCACCGTGACCCGCCCGCGCGCGTGCCCGTCCGGTACAATGCTCACGCGCACGATGGGAACGCCGGAGAGGTAAGCGGCGCCGATTGATACCAGCTTTCCTTCGTTCAGAGCCGCTGAACCACGCGACGAACACCGCGCAATCCACGCACCGCGAGGCCGAGTGGACGGACAAACCGCGCAGCAGGAGTTACTTCCAATGAATGAGTACGGTACGCAATGAAACGTCCGAACTGTCGCTTGTACGGGTACTCCTCTCCTCCACCAAGGTCGCATTGTGTGAGTCTGGCCTTGACCATGTGTTCGAATGTGGCGGTCAGAAGATACTTCCCCGGAGCAAACTCGTCGAAGTTCAAATCCCGGGCTGTCTGTTCGGCGTACGCTATTCTTGTCGGTGGGTAGAAAAAGTGGAGCCACGCAGCGACCATCCGCGACTGCTGCTTCAAGAGGGCAAGATGGACCCACCCCCGTGCGTGGAACGCCTTGACGGATTGTATCAAGTGGTGGCGTCTTTGCGGGATTGCGAGATGAGTGCTCCTTTGTACAGCGGCCCAACGCCTGCAATGTAGTTCAAGGGTAGCTTCCATTGCCACGTCTATAGGTGTTCCCTGTTGGGAGGCAACCTCGATGGTTAAGCCTAAGCGTTCGGCGGCTTCACTGGCCCGACGATACTGACGCCTGTCTTCCGGGTCGAGGCCCGCAAGGAAGTCTCGAAAAGTGGACGGGATCTGCGTTCGATATCTGTCCGTCCGTCTCGACTCATGCACCGAAGCACCACTGCGACTCAACTCGGCGAGAAACGCGTTGAGCGCAGGAGAACCCTCGGGTACGTTCCGGAGGACGATGGTATCGGCAAGTCGTTCGCGCAAGATTTCATTGGCAACCAACTTTCCAACAAGGGCTGCTTTCTCGGGAAGCGCAACAAAGTCGACGTGATTGGAACCCTCACCGAGGAGCCGCAATCTTCTTTCTATCTCCAGGCCACAACGAATGCGTCGGTGGACGAAGAAGGGTGCTATCCCTACCGGAGCATCTCCTTCCCATACAAAACAGATGGCGAGTTCCCGCTTGATCACATCGACGCGGCTCCACAAGCTATTTGGAGAGCGCCAGTCTTCTCGGGGGAACTCCCACAATGAGAGCAGCCATGGTGTTGTCTGGTAGACGCTCCCTCTGGCAAAGCTCACGAGCTCATCCCATTGATCCCTCAAACTCAGCCAGCGCCCGGTGGTGCTTATGATCTCAAGTCTTGCCATTTCTCCTCCCGAGCTGCGGATTCCAATGAATCTGATCGCGCATTCTGGTTCGAAGCCGATCACTCGATCCAGTGCATTCCGATCACTCAGTCCGGACGTTTCCGATCACTCGGTCTGGCCGATTTCCATATAACACAGGCCCGCGATGAAGTCCAATCGTAGCGCCGACTGTTCCCGACCATTTCCTGCGTCCGATCCCATGAACGGTCTGGATGAATGAGGACCGCTGTCATGAGTTGGACAAACCGGGCCCTCAAGAAGGTGGTTCGGGAGGTGATCGCGGTGACGAACAGGGGTGCGAACAGGCGTCAGGCCGGGGTCCGCAAACCCTCCTATGTCATAGTTGGCCCACGTCCAAGCGACCTTGGAGTTGCCACCGCTGGGGAGAAGATCAGCAAACCCTCGCGGCTCGACCGCCACTGCAAGACTATCTCTCCCCGGCCATGTGCGGCATTTGACCACCGGTAGAAAGATGCGTCTCGAACGCCGGGCCCATAGGAGGCTGCTGGTGATGTCGCGGAGTGGCGACCACGCATGTATGTGACGGGGAGGTGGGAGCAGGTGTTGCTGGTCGGAATCGATTGGGCCGATAAGCACCACGTGTATTGTTTAATGGATGACGCCGGCACCACGCTGGCGACGGGGGACGATAGAGCACACGGCGGAGGGCTTGGATCGGTTCATGGCCGCTGTCCGTGCACGGGTCCAAACGCCGCACGACGTCCTCGTCGCCCTCGCGACGTCGCATGGTCCGCTCGTTGGTGCGCGGCTCGACCAGGGGCTTACCGTCTATGCTATTAACCCCAAGGCCGTGGAGCGGCATCGGGACCCGTCCGGGTCGCCGGTACACCACCAGCTCGACATTTGCCGTTGTCTCCCACTATCGCCGTGAGTCTCGACGTCGAACAGCGACGATGGACATACGGATTTGACGCGGTCTCCGTTGAAGGCGGGCTCCCCGTCCACAAGTGTCACTTCCACCGAGAGCTATGAGATCCACTCGAACGAGGGAGGCGCCGTGTGTCCTCGACCGCCCCAAAGAGGGTATGAGCTAGCAAATGCCACGGGAACCGCGCCGGGCCTATTTGAAGGTCGTCACCCTCCTCGTCCTGGTGGGTGTGCTCGGGATGATTGTTGCCCGAGTCGCGACTGCCGGACTGTACCGTTCCGCCTGGCTCTTTCCCGCCACTGCTTCGATCACGGAGCAATGCGAAAACGGCGACGCCGTCGCGGCATCCGCCGTGCCCCCGGGGCCTGGGCGGGATGGCACCGTCGCGTTGTTTCTGGAATATGCCCCGGTTACTGATCGCTGCCTTTGGATTCACATCGCCCGGCTCTCCCTCCCTCCTCCGGGTTTCGGCGTCGTCTCGGGTGCCGTCGGATAAGCCCCAAGCGCCCGGGCACGAACGACCATTCCCCGTCAGCAGGCTGATCATTTCGGAAACGGGGGGAGTCGCGGTGATGGAATGGATTTGGAAGGGTCAGCGCCGGAAGGAGCATGGGTTCACGCTCATCGAGCTGGTGGTCGTCCTCGCGATCATTGGCATCCTGATTGCGGCGGCCGTCCCGCTCTACCTCGGCGCAAGGATAAAGGCGTACAGGGCCGAGGCTCAGAACACACTCCAGGAACTGAAGACGATGGAATGGGCATACTACCAGCAGTACAACTCGTTCACGGGCACGACAGATTCCAACCTCGGCTTTTCTGCACCGGCGAGTGCGAACTGGGCATGGACTGCGGCGGGTGCCGCCGGCAGTGCGACCATGACGGCGACGGGGAGCACGGGCACCCCGGTGTCAGGATCGACGGTCACTCTCACGCTCGTCACGACCGGAGCCACGACGCAGAGCGCGTCGTTCTAGGGTTAGGTCGGTCGGACAAGGGGGAGGCGGCAACGTGGTCTCCCCCCGTGCTGTTTGCCCCGCACGTAAGTTCCCCAGTTAGTCCCGCCCTGTTGCTCGTCTATCCGGACACACTTGTGCCGGGGGAATTCACAGTAGATCCCTTGCACGGGAGGCTGCAATGGTAGCCATGAACGTTGACGCGCTCTTGTCGCTGACCGCGGCGGCGCGAGAGTCGGGGGTGTAGCCTCGACACGCTCAAGACCTTAGGCATACTGTTCTACGCTTGCTTCCCGTTGGATCGCCTTCCTGTCGATGCATCCGCCCGGCTGGCCCCGTCTGATCATGGCCTGCGTGGCAAATAACAGACCTTGTGTTCGCACTTTGGGGATTTGCTGCGCTGAGTAAGAACTGGGTCCACGTATATGAACTGGAGAAGTTCAGGGGCAAAAAGGAAGTAGTGTTAGTGACGAGCGGCCCCTGCCGCTATGTCAGGAATCCGATCTATCTTGGAGCATCCACTCTGATAATCGCACTGGCACTGGTGGCGTCCAATTAGTTCATTCTCTTGGCTGGCCTAAAGCGATGCTGATCTTACGGCCAAGCCTTCCTTCCAACAACCCTCATAGTTCCACCAGCCTCTTTTCGAACTCTTCCTTGGGTCGACTTGAAAACTTTAGTTTCACAGGCAGAGCTTGCAGGGGTCTCCCCGCTCCAACGAGCTAAGCAGCTAGCCACTAGCAGAGCAAGGAACCTGAGCCTGTCGGGAAGATGTGGAGTTGCCCCGGTTGGTTGGACACTTCCACTGACATGGAAACCCATGAAGATACTTCAGGTAAGGGCTGACTACGCGCAGTTCACTGGTGCTCTGACAGGATTCCACCGGTCGAGAGGGCTCCAAGGATCAGGAGCCGGCTGTCAGCTTGAAGCTCTGAGATGCCTTCGACGGGGTGCACGGGGAAAGCACCTATTGTGGTAGAAGGGAAACGTGAGGAACCAGCGTAGCGGCACTTGAGAAGGGCTGCAGAAGGAGCGGACAATGCGCATCGCAATTGGTGAGGTTTCCCACGAGACCAACACGTTCTGTCCCGCACTGACCGAGGTCACGGAGTTCCGGGCCCGAGAATGGGCACACGGGCAGGAAATTGTCGCGCGGCACCGTTCCGTTCGCAGCTACCTCGGCGGCATGCTAGATGCTGCGGAGAGTCTCGGTATCGAAATCGCGCCGACGTTCGCGACGCAGGCGACCCCGTCCGGGACGATCAGCCACCATGCCTACGAGATGATCCGAAACGAACTTCTCATCGGTCTGCGCAATGCGGGGCCAATCGATGCGATCTGCCTGGCCTTGCATGGCGCTGGCGTGGCCGAGCACGTCGACGATCTCGAAGGCGACCTGCTGGCCAGGGTGCGCGAGCAAGTCGGATCCACATTGCCCATCATCGTGACACTCGACTTGCACGCCAACGTGACCCCGGAGATGGCGCGCCACGCCACCGCGCTCCTGGCGGTGAACTTCTATCCCCATGT
>DASPUZ010000209.1:0-11067 GCA_035622635.1 bacterium
GTGCTGCTCCTCAAGGCGGGGATCTACGGGAATGTGATCCGCATTCTCGTGCCCCTCGTGATCACCGATACGCAGCTCGACCACGCCCTGGCCATCCTTCGCAGCGCGATCCTCGCAGAACCGCAGGGTTCCGCGTGATCCCGGGGCGGGCTCACAGGACGTGCCGGCGTGCGTGCAGTCCCTCGCGATCGGGGGCCCGGGGGCAGCACAACGGCAGAAGCCGGGTCAGCGGATGTGCTCCAGGACGGCCAGCATCGCTCCGTACTGAGCCTGGACCAGGGTCCGGATGGGGATGGTGGTGTAACGTAGGTGCTCCTCGACGTCCCTGACCCAGGTGTCGAGCATCTGCTCCAACCGCTGCTGCCCTTGGATCGCGGCCGGGGAGCGCTGCGCCCGGAGATGCTCCACAAGCGCGCGGTTCAGCATGCTTGCCATGAGCATCTTGTAGAACGTCCTGACGTAGAGCTCATCGGCCCGCTGCGCCACGGTCGACGGCCGCGACATGTCGCCCGCCTCCTGGGCCCACTTCCTCTTGCTCTCGATCGACTTGGCCTCATGGGCCACGAACGACGAGACGGCCCGCATCAGCCTGGTGTCCTGCGCCATCTCCCCGGACACCTGGGCGAGCAGGCCGGACAGAACATGAAGCATTTCGCATGTCCGGTCAATTCCGGCGAGGATGACCGCGCGCTTCGTTTCCGTCGTTGGCGTCTGATCGGAGATGTCCGGACTCTGGAAATATGGCAGCTCCGTGATCAGAGCCATCGGCAGGCGATCGGGCTCGCTGATCGACGTCAGGTAATCCCAGCTCGATCCGCCGCCGGAGATGCGCTCCGCAGGATTGCCGGACCCGTACTGCGCGTGATAGTCGTACGCATCGCGCGCGCTCGGGAACCGATACACGGCGGGTGCCCACTCGACCGCCCACGGCATCTCCGGTTCCCCGAGCGAAAGCACCAGTCCGAGTTCCTGCGGAATCCGGTGCAATGATGCGTACGCGGCGTCGATGGGCTTGGAGAGATAATAGTAGACCCCGCCGAACCCGGCGTTGTGGAGCGAGTATACGAAGTCTGGCGTGGTGTCATGAAAAGCGCGCATCAGCGCCCGAGTCTCTGGCAGCGGCTTGTCCCAGGCAAACGCCTCATACTGGAACGGGAAGGTCCACTCGACCTGCTCCTGCGACCAGGGGCGGTAGAAGTGGCGTGCGTAGTGGCGCAGCGTGAACGGCCCGTCAAACCACCCCTCGTTCAGCCGCGTTCCGTCGGGGTCGATGCACGGGATCAGGTGCCACGTCCAGCCGTCACGCAGCTCCGCGCGTTCGATGAGCTCCCCGATCAGGAACTGCACCAGCATCGCGCCAATGGGCTCGTTTGGGTGCGGACATGCCACCAGAAGCGCCGATTTGGGGCCGCTGCCGATCGTGACCATGGGGATGGGTTCCCCGTCGCTCGAACGACCGATGTCCCGACACGACGCCAGCCCCGCATGCCGCGTCACGGCGGCGCGGGCCGAAGCGACGAGGTCGTCGACCGTCGAGAACCTGGCGTAGTGCGGCACGCGTTCCAGTTCCATCCGAATCTCGCTGCTCGGCATCCCCATCACATCCTGTGGGAACGGGGATCAAGGGCGTCCCGCACCCCGTCCCCGAGAAAGTTGAAGCTCAACACGACGAGTCCGATGCACACGCCCGGCCACGTGATGAGCCAAGGATCCTGAAAGATGAAGTCGCGCCCCGTACTGACCATCGCGCCCCATTCCGGGGTCGGCGGCTGTGCCCCCAACCCCAGGAAGCCGAGTGCGGCCAGCGCCAGGATCGCCTGCGGGATCCCGAACGTCGAAGCGACGACAACCGGCGTGAGGCTGTTCGGCAGGATGTGCTTGAACATGATCCGCGCGTCGTTCGCGCCCAGGGCGCGGGCCACTTCAACGTAGTCGCGTCCCCGCAGCGTCAACACCTGGCTTCGGACCAACCGGGCGTAGAATGGCCAGTTGACGAGCCCCAACACCCAGACGACGTTGAAGACGTTCGGGCCGAGCACCGCGATGATCGCAATCACGAGGATCAGAAACGGAAACGCGAAGCAGATCTCGACGACGCGCATCAACGCAAGATCGAGCCAGCCGCCGAGATACCCGGCGAGCATGCCCAGCGCGGTCCCTACCGACCCGGCGATCAGCACAACCACGATGCCCACGAGCAGTGAGATGCGGGACCCGTAGATGAGCCTGGACAGGATGTCCCGCCCGAAGTTGTCGGTCCCGAGCAAGTGACGCCACGTGGGCAACTGGAACGCGTGCGTGAGATCGAGGCGGTATGGATCGTACGGGGCGAGGTACGGCGCGAGCAGCGCCGACCCGAAGAACAAGAGGATCATCCCGCCACCGATCACGCTCAGCCGGTTCCGGAAGAATGCCCGGAACACGCGATGGTGCCGCGTCGAACCCGCCGCCGTGTGAACGTCAATCATAGTGAATACGCGGATCGATCGCCACGTACAGGAGATCGGTCAACAGGACGATGAAGACAAAGCAGACGGCGAACACAAGGACCGTCCCCTGAACCACCGGCAGGTCGCGTTGCTGGATGGCCGTGACCGTCAGCAGACCCATCCCCGGCCACGCGTAGATCGTTTCAATGATCACCGCGCCGCCCAACAGCCCGCCAAATTGCACTCCCACCGTCGTGACCACCGGCAGCAGCGCGTTCTTGAGCGCATGCCGGGTCAGCACGGTGACGCCGCCAAGCCCTTTCGCCCTGGCGGTACGAATGTAGTCCTCGGACAGGACATCGAGGAGCGTGTTCCGCACGAGGCGGGTGAGGAGCGCCGCAAGTTCCGCCCCCAGGGTCACCGCGGGTAAGATGAGATGGCTCAAGAAGTCCCACCCGCCGTTCTGGAGGCTGCCGACACCGCCCCCACCGATCGGCAGCCAATGCAGCTCGAGCCCGAACCACAGCAGAAGCACCAATCCCAGCCAGAAGCTCGGCACGGACACCCCGCCGACCGAGACGAGCATCGCGGCATAGTCGACCACGGTATTCCGCTTTACCGCCGAGATCGTACCGGCGGCCATCGCGATCGACAGTGCGAACATGGTAGCCGCGACGGTGAGGATCACGGTGTTGGGGAACGCCTGAACGATCTGCCGCGCGACCGGTTGATCGAACACGATCGACCGTCCCAGATCGCCGCGTGCCAGCCCCGCGAGATAGTGCAGGTAGCGGGCGCCCCAGGGCTGGGTCGTGCCGAGCTCGTTCCGGATCCGGGCGACCGCGTCGGGGTTGACGACCCCGGAGCTCAACATGAGGCTGACAAAGTTGCCGGGGGCAAATGCCAACAGCGCAAACACGATGAACGTGATCCCGATCAAGACCGGGATCATCAGCAGAAGTCGGCGAGCAAGATAACGGAGCATGAACGCCCCTGTGACGCACGCGGCCCCGGGGCATCTTGCCTCGGGTCCGAGACCGACTAACTCGTCAGATACACGTTGTTCTCGGGAGACTCCAGCCGCAGGGGCGCCCAGGGCACCACCCAGTCGACCACGCGCTTGCTCATGGCGGAATACTGACGCTCAAAGTATAGCGGGATGACCGCGCGGTCTTCCATGATGAGCCGCTGCGCCTGCTTCCACAGCGTACTCCGCTTTGCCGCATCGGGTTCGGAGAGCGCCGCCGTGAACAACGCGTCGACCTTGGGATTGGAATAGAAATGCGTGTTCGACTTGCCGATGTTGGCGGTCCCGAACAGCTCGTACAGCCCGGTGGTCCCCGCGTAGCTGAAATCGAAGAATACGCCCGTGTCATTCCCTTTGATCAGGTCGGCCGCCCACACCGCCACATCTTCCTGCTGAATTCGGGCGTCGATGCCGAGCTGCTTCAGTTGCGTCACCAGGATCGTCAGCACCCGCACTTGAGCGCCCGCGCTGGTCTTGATACTGAAGCTGAGCGGCGCGCCGTTCCTGGTCAGAATGCCGTCTCGATTCTTCTCCGTGAACCCGGCCTTGGCGAGCTCCTCCAGCGCCGCCTTCGAATCGTACGACCACAGATTTTTGAGCGTCGGGTCGTAGCCGAACGGCACCCAGGGCGGGACCTGGCCATACGCGCGCTCCCCGTATGGCGCGATCACGGCCCGTACCGCGCTGTCGATGTCCACGGCCTTGGACAGGGCATCGCGGACCTGCAGTTCGTCGAATGGTGGCGTTTTCACGTTGAATCCCAGCCCCCGGAACGAGCCACCGCGGCTCGCCAGTTTCAGACGGGCGTCCCCCGACAACTGCCGGACGGCATCGACGTTCGCGACGTACGGGAGCACATCGACCCGGCCACCCTGGATAGCGAGTGTGGCAACGGTTGGATCGGGAATGTAGGTGAATTGCACGTGGTCCAGGTACACGGGCATCCAGTAGGAAGCATTCCGATCGACGACCACGCTCTCGTTGGGCGTGAACGACCGCAGCTTGAACGGCCCGGAGCCGATCGGTTGCCGCGCAAATCCGTCCTCGCCCAGCTTCTCGATCGCCTCATGCGGCACGATCATCACCCGGGCCATCCGGTTGGGATCGCTCAGGAGGAACGGATCCGGAGCCGGCTTCTTGAGTTCAACCGTATAGCGGTCGACGGCGCGCACACTCGCCAGAGTGCCGAGCGTGAACGCGTTGCTCACCTTGAGAAACCGGTTCACCGAATAGACAACGTCGTCGGCTGTGACCTCGCGTGCGTGCCCCTTGGGGAAGGCCGGATTGTCGTCCTGAAACTTCACGCCCCTGCGCAGGTGAAAGACCCAGGTGGTACTGTTCGGTGTCTCCCACCGCTGGGCCAGCAACGGGATGGGCTCGAAGTTCCTGCCGATGTAGACGAGCGCGTCGAACATCAGGGACGACGCGTTGTCCTCGCTGTTGTTTCCGCCGGTCTTGTACGGGTCGAGTTGCCGGATGGCAGAGAACTGGATTCGAAGCGTACCGCCCCGTCGCGGACTCTGGGCGAAGGCTCTGGTGGTAGCAAGCACGCCGGCAACGGCCGGGATCGTCTTGAGAAGCGTCCGTCGTCCGATCACGGCCCGGCCACGTGGTCGCGCCGTCCGCTCCGGCGATGCTGACGTCACTGCCATGATGGGCCACCCCCTCGTGTCACTCTCCGCTCCCGTTAATTCTACGGGAGTGACACGGCGCCTTTGGTTGCGCGTAGCTACCGAATACTACTGCTTTGCTGTCGGTCACCGAAGAACTGGGCGAAGCTATCGTTCGGGCCGCATACTCCGACAACATCAAAGAGCGCCGGGATTCGTCCACCGCGATCTTCGATGCCCGAGGCCGGACGCTGGCGCAAGCGGCGCACATTCCCATCCACTTGGGGGCGCTCTTGGGAGTCGTCGAAGCGGTCTTGCGCCATCACCCTGTGGACGAAATGCGTGACGGCGACATGTTCATCGGCAACGATCCGTATGCCGCGGGAGGCACTCATCTGCCCGACATCGTGATGACGGGACTTGTCTTTCACGAAGGCCATCTCGTCAGCTTTGTGGCCAACCTCGGTCACCATGCCGATTTCTTTGACCGAGGCGAGGGACGGCATATTTGGCAGGAGGGACTGCGCATCCCGGCGATTCGGATCGTCGAGGGAAACGTTTGGTGCTAGGACGTTATGGAGTTCGTTCTGCTCAACTGCCAGCTCCCGAACGAACGGGTCGGGGACCTTCGGGCTCAACTCGCCGCCAACCGGCTGGGGATCCGCCGCATGCAGGACCTCTTTGCCCGCCACGGCGTCGAGCCGTTCTCCGCGGCAATGGAAGACTTGCTGAACTACACCGAACGCCGTATGCGTGCGGGGATCGGCCAAATACCCGACGGAACCTACGTCTTTGAAGACTACCTCGACTCGGGCTATCTCGACGGTAACGACGCGCTGCGGCTCGCGATCCGAATGAAGAAACAGCAGGAAGGCATAACGCTCGACTTCACCGGATGCCCGCCCCAGGGCCCTCATCCCCTGAACATAAATTGGACCGCCACGCTCGCAACGTGCTATTACGCGCTCAAGACCCTGATCGACCCGGAGCTCCCACCCAATGCAGGCCTCTCGCGTCCCATTCGAGTGATTGCTCCCAAAGGCAGCATCCTCAACTGCCGGGAGCCCGCCGCCGTAGACGCGCGAACTCAAACCGCCCAGAGGGTGGTCGACCTTATTTACGGAGCCCTGGCCGCAGCGATTCCCGACCGCGTCACGGCCGCCCGCAACGGAGCCAACAGCTCGCTGTCGTTTTTCGGCATCGATCCCCGGAACGGCAGGCGGTTTCAGTATGCCGAGAGCATTGGCGGCGGGTTCGGCGCACGAGCGAGGAGGAATGGTGTCGATGGAGTCCAGATGCACGTCACCAACACGGAAAATCTTCCAATCGAGGCCTTGGAAAACACCTACCCGCTGCTTGCACGACGGTACGAGTTGGTCACGGATTCGGGGGGACCTGGAACTTATCGAGGAGGAATGGGCATCGCTCGACACATCGAAGTGATGGACGGGCAACTCGTCGGCTGGCCCCGCATGACCCGAGCAGCCGTGGCCCCTTGGGGCCTCTTTGGCGGGAAGCCGGGCGGGCCTGGAAGAGTGGACGTACTGCCCGCCGACGGGTCCGTCGAGCCACCCCCGCGCATAGTTGATCGAACTTCTTATCGGCGAAAGTCAACGGCCGTAGTGTTGCCGCCGCTCACAAGGACACCAACGCGCTCGTTCGGCTTGGGGCGGTATTGGCCGGACAGCACCGCAGCAAGCGCAGCGGCTCCTCCCGGTTCGGCGACAATTCTGACCACAGTCCAGAGAGCCTCCTGCGCCTTTTGAATGGCGTCATCGGTGATGAGCACCACGCGATTCACATAGCGCCGCGCGATGGGGAACATCAATTCGCCGACCCGTCGCGGGGCCAGCGAATCGGCGGCGATCCCGCCGGCTTCCGCGTCGACCGGCCGGCCGGCTTCGAGCGCCCGCGTCAGCGTCGGCGCCGCCTCCGGCTCCACGGCGACCACGGCGATCTTGCCAGCGTACCACGCCGCGATTCCACCGATCAGGCCGCCGCCGCCGACCGCCACCAGAAGCGTGTCAAGGTCCGGGGCCTGGTCTTCGAGTTCGAGGCCGACGGTGCCCTGGCCGAGCAGGGTTTCTTCCTGATCGAAGGCGTGGATCGCGAGCGCACCGGCCCGGGCAATCCAGCGCTCACTCTCGGCAAGCGCGTCGGCGTAGCGCTCGCCTGCCACTACGAGCTCCGCCCCGTACTCGCGGATTCGCGCCATTTTCGCCGGCGACGACACCACCGGCACGAAGATCTTGGCGGGAACGTGGGTCTTCATGGCGGCGTAGGCAACTGCGGCTCCATGATTGCCGCCTGAGGCCGCCGCAACCCCTACAGGTGGGATCGCCCGCATGAGCAAGTTAGCGAAAGCTCCCCGCGCTTTGAATGAACCCGAATGCTGGAACAACTCGAGTTTCAGGCACATCTGAAACGAAGGAAGGCCAAAGTCGGCGCCGTCAATCTCCATGATGGGCGTTCGGCGGATGTGAGATCGGATTGACTGGTAGGTTGCTGTTATCCGCGTTCGACTGATTTGGTTCTCAGGGGTAGCAGTCATGGTCACCGCCTCGCGAATAGCCCAGATCGCCCGTGTTCCGGTCCCACCCTTGCTATGTTATTAGAGAATTAGTAAAGTTACAATATGACGATCGAATCTGCGCTCCGGGCCATCGCCAGTGAACGGCGGTTGCTGATCCTGGAATGGCTGAAAGATCCCAGGGCACATTTCCCGCCCCAGGTCGACGGCGACCTCGTTAAGGATGGCGTCTGTGGTGTACTCATCGCCCGGAAACTCGGCGTCAGTCAGCCGACCGTGAGTCAGCACATGAAGGTCTTGACGCAGGCGGGATTAGTCCGTTCCAAACGCATTAAGCAATGGACATTCTACAAGCGTGACGAGAAGCACATCCGGGAGATCAAGAAGACGGTGCTGGCGAGAGTCTAGACCGGGGGGAGGAGACCACGTGCTGGAGGACAGCGCCTACGCGAAGCTCATCAAGTTCCTCGATCGGCACGGGGGCGGTATCGCCTGATTGACCATCCGCCGGAAGGGCGGACGGAAGTCGTGAGCCCGATGCGAGGCCACGCTCTGTCGTAAGCGGCGAAGTGCATCATCCGTATGGTCAGGATCGGCAAGAAGTTGACGAAGTACGTCCTTGGAGTTGTTCAGCGCCAGTCATTCGGGGGCTGGCCGAGGGCTACGGCAAGTAGGAGCGCCCTCGGCTTCCAATGCGCACGGTCGTGGGGATTGAATCGCTTTTGCGCAGCGGGGTTTTTGCATATCCAAAAGACCCCCTTGACATACGATACGTCGTGAGATATAGCTTAGATATATCTTGTGCGTCAGGAGGAACCGTATATGAATCCAGACTATCTCGAGTTTGAGGGTCCGCGAAGCCGCTTCTCCGAGCCCGGAGGGCTAGCCGAAGACAGATCTCGGTTCGACTGCGGGGCCGGCGATCGCGACCCCTTCGGACGCGGCTGGGGAGGCCCTGAACATGACGAGTCCTGGGGTGCCTTCGCCCACGCCGGTGCCAGCCACGGGTATTTTCGGGGTGGGTTTGAAGGCCGCGGACACCACAGGCCCGAGCGTGCTTTCGGTGGCCGAGGGGCGCACGACTTTGAAAGTGGCTTTGGTGGGCGCCGTGGCTTCGAAGGCGGATTCGGAAGAGGCCACGGACGATTGTTTGATGCGGGCGACGTAAAACTCGTCGTCCTGAAGCTCATTTCGGAACAGCCGAGCTATGGCTATCAGCTCATCAAAACGATGGAGCAGCGCCTTTCGGGTGGATACACGCCCAGTGCTGGCGTGATCTATCCCACGCTGACGATGTTGGAGGAAGCGGGGCTTGCGGCCGTTTCGCTGGAAAACAACAAGAAAGTGTACTCCATTACGCCGGAAGGCATCCAGTGCCTTGAGAGCAACAAGCGCCGGGTCGACGAACTCATTGAACGGCTCGAAGAGGCCGGGCGGAGTTTCAAGCGCGGCCGATCTCCGGAACTCATGAAAGCTTTCTACAACCTGCGCGGAGCCGTCGTGGCGCGCGTTTCGCGGGGAAACGTCACATCGGAGCAGATCCATAGGATCACGGATGTGATCAATGCGGCTGCAAAAGCCATTGACGAGCTCTAGTCCCGGCATTCAGACCGTGGCCGTCACCTCTACACAACGCGCAAGGATTTCAAACCCCAGCCATCTGTGTGCTGGTATGGCGCGTGATGTCAATGGGCACGGACGGCCACGGTCAAGGAACGCTCCCAGACGACGACCAACTCCCCGCCAAGACATTATGTGCTCTTGGCGACAATCCGCTCGTGCAGCCGTGCCGTCAATCTCGACAACGCTGGCGAACGGTCCGTCCGCTCGAGCATCACCTGGATGATCGTAAAGCTCTGAGTGTTCGCCCGCGCACGCTCGAGCGCGGCGGCCATTTCGAGTTCTGTCGTGACTTTCATGCCCACTCCGGCGCCGAGCACCTCCGGGATTCGCGCATAATCCCACCGATGAACGTCGTTGAAAGCCCCGTCGAGCATCGGCCGCTCGGTGCCGTACCCATCATTGTCGAACACAACGACGATCGGATTCATGCCGTAGCGAACGACGGTCGAGAGCTCCATCCCCGTCATTTGAAAGGCACCGTCGCCGACGAGGACAAGAGAGCGAAGGTGTGGACGTGCAGCCGCCACACCAATCGCGGCCGGCACCGCGAACCCGAGGGAGCAGTAATAGGCTGGCGCGATGAAGTGAGTACCGTGGTGGATGTAAAGATCTGTGGCGCCAAACAATGCGTCGCCGGGATCGGCGATCACCACCATATCGTCACGGAGAAAAGCATTCAGCTGGCGGAATTAGTGCCGCGACTGTTATCGACCTGTCGCCCGCGGTGAACGGGCCTGGGTGCTCTGGATGCTCGAACACCGGAGGCGTGCGCTTCGTCCAGGGCCGTGCGGCAAGGCGGCAGATGAAATCCTCCATCCGAATGCCGTCGTAGCTTCGGAACCCGACGCTGACGCGGTCCTTGGCAGCGTAAACGGACGAGCCGTGATCGATCTCGGCGGTGTAGACGCCGAGGTTCATGTCGGTCAGCATTGCCCCAAGGAGGACGATGCAGTCGCTTTGCTCGACATAGTCGCGCACGCTGTCGCGACCCATGGCACCCTCGTAGACGCCGATGTAGGCGGGGTCCGACTCAGGAAATACCGACTTGCCTGTGATCGTGGCGGCAACGGGAATACCTGTTGCGTGCGCTAATTCGGCGAGGACATGCTGGAGGCCGAAGCGATGAAGTTCGACGCCTGCTAGAATCACCGGACGCGCTGCCGCCTGTATCCTCTCGGCCGCTTCGGCCACCGCGATTTGCAGCGCATCGGGGTCGCTCTCGTCGGCCGGCAAGGCATACGTACGCGCAGGAGCGAGCTCGGCGGTGACCATGTCGCGCGGAATTTCGATGTAGACAGGGCGGCTGTGCCGGCGGGCGAGTGCCAGTACCCGGTCGATCTCAGCCGCAGCCGTCTCGACATCATCCAGCACGGCTGTTCCGACTGTCAGTTGGGCGAAAACCTTCTGCTGGGTTTCGAAATTCCTGACCCTGTGGTGGACCAATGAATTGCGCCGCCGCTCGCGGACACCGGGCGCGCCGCTGATGACGACCACGGGCGAGCGCTCCGCAAAAGCCTGCGCTACGGCATTCGCCACCTTGAGGCCGCCGACGGCGTACGTGATGCACACGACCCCGAGCCCTCGCATTCGCGCATAGGCATCGGCCGCAAATCCCGCCCCTTGTTCGTCGCACGTGTTCACGAGGGCCAGAGGACTCGCTTCAAGTTTCTTGAAGAAGCTGAGCACGTAATCGCCAGGGATGCCAAACACGTGATCGGCGCGCTCCTCTCGGAGCCGCCGAATCAGATAGTCGCCTATGGCCTCACCCATCTCGCTTCCCCCATCGCACGTCGCAGTCTTGCTGCCGCGCGTAAGAGCCATCCGTCTGCCCAGGCCAAGATTCGGTCT
>DASPUZ010000210.1:0-22275 GCA_035622635.1 bacterium
CCACCTTAGCGACTTGATCTGGACGATGGAGCTTGAGAGGTCCCAGTCCGTCGAGGGACCGATCCTCAGCTACGTGCAAGAAGCCGTCGCGGTGCAGATCGAATACCGTCGGCGGGTGCGGGACCTCGATCGGAAGCTCGCCGAAATCGAAGGCGCGGCAGAGGCGTCGGCGCCGTCCTGAGACGGGAAAGCAGGTGTGTGGCCGACCCGCCCGACGCGGGGCCGGGCGTTCTTGGACTCGGTGGCTCAGCGCGGCGTGATCCTCGGGACCGGAGACCCGCTTGGGGTCGATCTGACACGGGATGTCCGAGGCAGTCTGTGTGTGCACCGGAAGCCCAGATCCCCGCGACGAACTTCGGCAGGCGGCGCTGGAGATCGTTGCCAACGCCATAGGAGGGCCGGTGGTGTGCTGATCGCGCGTTCAGGATTCCTGATCGTGCGGTCAATACACGGTGATTGACCCTCACAGCGAAGCCGAGTAGCTGATCGCAGCGACGCTACCGATGTGACGGAGGTGCAATAGGTGAAGCGTTCCGCGGAGGTTCACGGCTCCTCGTCGCCGACCTTGCGGGAACGACGATGGCCGAAAACGGAGTAGTCACCAAAGCGTACGAGCGTGCACTCTCCGAGTTCGACATAGCCGCTTCTGAGGCGGAGCTGTCAGCTCGTCGCGGCGCGAGCAAACAGGTGGTCATCCGCGAGTCTGTCGGCCGCGCTTACACCGAGTCCGACGTCACCCGGATCACCGAGCGTGCACTCGCTACGTTCGAAGCCCTGCTTCGGCACGAGGATGTGGACGGCGAGGTGCACGAGATTCCGGGCGCGGAACGGGTCCTGGGACGTTTGAAGGACCTCGGCGTAGCGGTTGCGCTGGGGCTGGATTCGATCGGGCATTTACGGAGCTGCTGCTCCAGCCCCTGGGGGGGACGACCTCTTCGATCGGGTGGTGACCAGCAGTGATGTCCCACGAGGACGCCCGGCCCATTTCTCATCTACGATGCGATGCTCCGCCTCGATGTTGACGATGTGAGTCGCGTCGCGGTGATCGGCGACACGGTTCTGGATCTCCAGGCGGGCATGAACGCTCGAGCTGGGTGGGTTGTGGGGGTGCTGACTGGTGCGCATCCGATAGAGACGCTCGGGGCCACGCCTCACACGCATCTTCTTGCGAGCATCGCTGGTCCGCCAGCGCTCCTCGGTACTCCGATGCGAGATTAATTGCGGGCGGCGGCCTCGGGCCGCAATGGGGCGCATCTGATTGCAGCGGCGGCAGGACTGCCACCTACTTCACCGAACCCTAGCGTCGATGCATGCACGCTGTTCGGGCTGCCTAAAGACCGCGAAGGCGGCATCGTCCTCGTTGCAAAACCGGGCCAGCCCTGGTTCACGCGCCGCGGAGCACGACTTGCTTCAGCTGGGTGGTGCTCGACTTCGGTCTCGTGGCAGCCTTACCGAGCAGCGGGTGCCTCTCGCTCTGTTCCATCCGGCTACTGAAGAATATGCATTAGGGCGTCTGAGCTCCGTCGTTTCGGCATCGTCGAATACGCACTCAACGGCCCGAGGTCAAGTCGTGGCGATACCGATGGTATTGCAGCCTACACCGCCGATCTAGGGGCAACCATCGGCATCCGCATCCCGCCGGAGGAGTGGAACGCGATGAGTACGATTCTCAACGAGACGCCCCACGGCCGGTTGTTTATCGGTGGAGCGTGGGTGGAGAGCGTCTCTGACCAGTCGTTCCCGACGTACAATCCGGCCACAGGCGAGGTCTTGAGTCGCGTCCCCCTCGCCGATGAGGCCGACGTGGATCGGGCCGTCCGGGCTGCGGCAGAGGCGTTCCCGGCGTGGATGGAAACCCGCGGGACGGAGCGAGCGATGCGCCTTCGGCGGTTGGCAACGTCGCTGCGGGAGCACCGTGAGGAGCTCGCCCGGCTCGACGCAATCAACTCCGGCAACGTGATCTCCGCCATGCGGCAGGATGTGGAATGGGCAGCCGATTCGTTGGACTACTTCGCCGGCCTGATCCCGGAGCTGAAGGGGGAGACGCTCCCGACCGGTCCCGCCGTGTTGGCCTACACGATTCGCGAGCCCTTCGGCGTCGTCGCCAAGATCAACCCGTTCAACCACCCGGTTCGGTTTGCCGCGGAGAAGCTGGCGGCCCCCCTGGCCGCCGGCAACACGGTGGTGATGAAGCCGCCGGAGCAGGCGCCACTGTCTTCACTGGTCCTCGGTCACCTGGTGGCCGAGCTGTTTCCACCCGGCGTCTTGAACATCGTTACCGGTGACGGCCCGACGACCGGGGCGGCCTTGGTTCGACATCCGCGTGTCCGGCGCATCGCGCTGATCGGCTCGGTCGAGGCGGGCCGGGCCGTCATGCAGGCGGCCAGCGCGGAACTCAAGACCGTGACGTTGGAGCTTGGTGGTAAGAACCCGATTATTGTGTTCCCGGACGTCGACGCGGACCAGGCTGCGGCGGCCACCGTCGCCGCCATGAACTTCAACCGGGCGGGCCAGTCCTGCAGCAGTACCTCGCGTGCGTTCGTTCACCGGAGGATCCACGGCGCGTTCATCGAGGCGCTTCGAGAGCGCCTTGCGCGGTTGCGCGTGGGGCCTCCGGAGTCAGACACGACCGAGGTGGGCCCTCTGGTGTCGCGCGAGCAGCAGCAGCGGGTGCTCGGGTACATAGAGGCCGGGCGGCGCGAGGGCGCGCGCCTTGTGTTCGGTGGAGGCGTGCCGGGCGATCTCGCCCTGCAACGGGGCTTTTACGTGCAGCCGACGTTGTTCGACGATGTGCGTCCGGAGATGCGGATAGCCCAGGAGGAGATCTTCGGACCGGTCATAGCCGTACTCGTCTGGGACGACGAAGAGGAGATGCTCCGGCAGGTCAACGGCGTACTCTACGGGCTCAGCGCCGCGATTTGCACGCGCGACTATGCGCGCGCTCATCGTCTCGCCCGCCGGATTGAGGCGGGCTACATCTGGGTCAATATCCCGGGTGGCCATCTCCTTGGGGCGCCGTACGGTGGAGTAAAACAGAGCGGTCTTGGCCGCGAAGAGTGCCTGGATGAGCTACTAAGCTACACGCAGACCAAGAGCGTTCGACTGCAGCTATAAACGGCGGGGCTGTTGCGACGCGGGACATCGCGGATCCCGACGTCCTCACGTTCCTACCTTCCCTTGATCCGCGCGAAGAATTCCTCCGAGCCGGACGCCAACATGTGATCGGCGTGATCGTACAGGAGGTGCACACCTAGCTGGATGTAGGCGCAAACGTCCCTACGGTTGACCAACGTCCCACAGGCTTTGTCGGCCCCCACGATTGTCTGGATGGCGTGTTCCACCATGCTCTGACCTCTTTCGGTCGATCGCGAAGCGACATCCTGGGCGGCATGACGGAGTCCGCGATCACCGCGATGGCGGCCGCTGGAATGTCCGTCAGCGAACCGGATACCAATATCGTGATGCTGACATCACCGGACGAAGCCGTCGGCAAGCCACTGCTCGACTGCCATCGAGCCCGAGGCGTCTGTGGCTCACGATACGGTGGCGGCCGCATCCGCTTTGTGCTGGATGCGGCGGTTCGCGACGAAGACATTGCGCGGGCCGCGCGTGTCATCGTAGAGTGTGCTCGACGTTATCTAAACGGACACACGATCGAAGGCGAAAGGCCGGGCACTGTCTATTGAGTTCGCGCGGCTCCCGGGACAACTGGCCGGTCTGGCCAAGCGAACGCCGCCGACGCGGCCGTGGCCGCAGTACATGAATTTCGCCGAAGCTGCTGTGCCTCAGATTTGCAGCGTTGTGCGTGACTGTGGTGGCGCCCTGTTGTAGCAAGAGGAACGGGCCTGTCCCCGAATCCTCCGCCCAAGCGGCCTGCGGCCGCGGGCGTGGGTTCTCAAACGAAGGGACCGGTCTCTGCGACGTCATAATCCCTACCGGTGGCGATGGGCATCCGGAATGCCACCGTAGGAAGGCGCGAGGTGCCCGACCTCACGACGACCGTAGGTCTTTGCGTCGCCGGGCCGGCCGCGGATCGGACGCTCGCGGGCGGAAGCAGCCAAACCCAGGTGCGCCGTACTGCATCCGTGGCGGCCATGTTCGCAGGGCCAGCGGCGCGTACTCCTCAGGTGCCAACTCGCGCCTTGTTGCCGTCTGCGATGGCGCTTCGGCAGCGTAGGCGAATGCGGCGTACGTCGGCATTCGACTCGCACACTCTTGGACCCAGCCAGACAAGGACGCCGTTGATGCGATAATGAGGACGGGGCTCAGGATCAGAGACGCGACTGCTGCCGACAGCTCTGGGATTGCCAGAGTACATGTCGACGCGTGGCGCTCGACCTATGCCGGAATCGTTCCCCAGGGTGTCCTGGCCGCTCTGTCGTATGCTCATCGGGAAGCGAATTGGCTTCGGCTCTTGGATGCCCTGCCGTCCGGCCACTGCGTCTTTGTGGCCGAGAATGTTGGCGACAGGATTGTCGGGTTTTCGCACGGAGGTCCGTTGCGCGCTGGGCCATCCACTTATGCGGGAGAGCTGTACGCGATCTACATCCTGGACGCGTACCAACGGCGCGGATTGGGACGAGCCCTTGCGCTGCAAGTCGTGAGACGGTTCCTGCGGCAGAACGTCCGGTCGATGCTGGTCTGGGTCTTGGCCGACAATCCAGCGCGCCGTTTCTACGAGGCGCTGGGCGCACAGCTCGTTCAGACCCAGAAGATTACGATCGGCGGCGCGCCACTCGACGAGGTCGCCTACGGATGGCCCGACATCTCCCGTATCGAGCAGGGGCAGCATCCGGCTGAGGACACTTGACGGCCGCCGGTGAGCGGTGCCCAACTGGCCGGAGACCGATCCTCCGGCTGGCTTTGTTCTCCCGTCGTCATCCTCGGCGCCAGAGTATCCGGTAGAATAGCGATAGGGGGGTGTGGCCCAGAACTGGCTATTCCCCAGGATCGATGCCCCGTTTTAAGATTAGGTGGCGGGGTCGTTCGGAGTCGCACTGGAGCTCCGCGTGCTGCGTGACAGGGGATGGGGGGATGGCTGCATATGACAACGAACGGGTGGGTTTCCACGAGGACCAGGATCCGGCGACATGCGGAACGAGCCAAGTACGATCGTGCCACAGTGGAAGCGATCCTGGACGAAGCATTGATCTGCCATGTCGGTTTCGTCGTCGAAGGCCAGCCGTACGTAATTCCGACCATCCACGCGCGTGTCGAAGACCGCGTCTACATGCACGGGTCCTCCGTGTCGCGCATGCTACGGACACTCGCCGAGGGCGTCCCCGCGTGTCTCACCGCGACAGTGCTCGACGGTCTGGTTCTTGCCCGCTCAAGCTTCAGCCACTCGATGAACTACCGGTCGGTCGTCGTGCTTGGGACCGCACGTGAGGTCACGGACCCGGACGAGAAGCTCGCGGCACTCGAGGCGATCGTCGAGCACGTCGTGCCGGGACGCTGGGCCGACGCGCGGTGGCCGAACGAGGTCGAGATGCGGTCGACAGGTGTGCTGCGGATGCCCCTCGACGAAGCCTCGGCGAAGATCCGTACGGGACCGCCCAAGGACAGGGTCGAGGATCTCGGACTGGGCGTCTGGGCTGGGGTGATTCCGCTGTCGCTCGTTCCTGGCGACCCGATCGCGGACCCGAACCTCCCGGGCGATATCGATGTCCCGGCGTACGTGCGAGCCTACCGCGTGGGTGGAGTCGGAGGGAGTTTTGACTGACCTCCGAACGGCGACCCAATATCAGGCTCTCGCCTGATGTTTTGGTCACGGGCTGGTTGTAGACTTTTGGAATGGACGTCATGTCAAGTCTTTCCGGGAGGCCCCGCGGGTCCGGATCTGGATGTACGGTTGCGGTAGGGCCTGGCCGAAGGACGCATGAACTCGCGGCCAGCCCCAGACGCGTGGAACCACGGCCGCTCTTCGCGTGTACTATTGATAGAGAGCATGAAGAGAGCAGCGCGTATGGGAGGTGGAACGGATGGGAACCCGAGTGCGAAACGGTTTGACGCGTCGCCAGTTGCTGCGGCTGACGGGGGCGGGCGTCGCCGGCGCGACGTTGTTCGGGGGTGGTGCCCCATGGGTCCGGAAGGCATCGGCGCAGGGCACCCGGACGCTTACGATCGGGCTGGCCGCGGACGCGGTCAGTCTCGACCCGTTCAACACCAACGATAACCTGTCGCTGACCGTCGAGCGCTGCGTCTACGACGGGCTTGTGGGTTTCACCCCGGACTACAAACTCAGGCCGGAGCTGGCGACATCGTGGGAAGCGTCGAAGGACGCGAAGACGTTTACGTTCCACTTGCGGCCCAATGTGAAGTTCCACGACGGCACGCCGCTCAATGCCGCGGCGGTGAAGCTGAACTTCGATCGCGCCCGCGACCCCGCCAACAAGCTGACGCGCCTCAGCCTGGTCGTGATGATCTCGTCGGTCGACGTGGTCAACGACACGACGGTGCGCTTCACCCTCAAAGACCCGTTCGGCGCCATGCTCTACAACTTCGCGCATCCCGCTGCGCGCATCATCAGCCCTGCCGCGATCGCCAAGGGCGAGGACTACATCGCCCGCAACATGGTAGGCAGCGGTCCCTTCCGGTTCGTGAGCTGGACGCCGGGGCAGCAGATCGTGCTGGAGCGCAACCCGGACTTCTGGCAGAGCGGGCAGCCCGAAGCCGACCGGCTGATTATCAGGCCGGTGGTCGAGGATGCGAGCCGGGTTGCGATGCTGCTCTCTGGTGACGCGAACTTCATCTATCCGATCCCCGGTGTGCAGGTTGACGCCGTCAGCAAGGCGTCCGGCGTCACGGTCCAGAAGCGGTGGAGCATCTATGCGAACTGGGTCTCGATGAACTGCCAGCACGCTCCCTTCCAGGACGTGCGGGTACGCCAAGCCATGAACTACGCGATCGACAAGAACGCGATCGTGAACGTGGTGGAGCGCGGCTACGCCCGGCCGTTGGACGCGCCGGACACTCCGGGAGTCGCGGGATACAGCCCCGTACAGTCGGGTGGGTGGCCGTACGACGTGACGAAGGCGAAGGAGCTGCTCTCTGAGGCCGGCTTCGCGAAGGGATTCGAAACGACGCTCTGGTCCGGGAACCAGACCGACCAGTTGCGGCTCGGCGAGGCGATGCAGCAGATGCTGGCCAAGGTCGGCGTCACGTTGCGGCTGGATCCCATGGAAGCCGGCACGCTCAGCGCCATCCGCTTCAAGCCCTTTGCCGACAACCAGTCGCAGATGAACCTGGCCGGATGGTCGCCGTCCACGGGCGATGCCGACTGGGCGCTGCGGCCGCTCTTGGCCAGCCAGTCGTGGCCGCCGGCTCTGTTCAACATCGCCTTCTACAAGAACCCGCAGGTCGACGCGGCGTTCGCGGCCGCGCTCGCGACAGCGGATCAGGCGAAGCGGGACAGGATCTACGCGGACGTAAGCAAGGTGATCTGGAACGACGCGCCGTGGATCTTCCTCCACAATGGGCAGAACCTCGCGGGCGTACGCAACGGCACATCGGGCGTGTGGATCATGGCGGACAACACGTGCGATTTCAGGGAGGCGGCGCTGAGGGCCGCGTAGAACCGACTGGCGCGGAAGTTTCGGATCGGTCTCGAGGCGAATGCTGCGGTATCTCGGTCGGCGGTTGTGGCAGATGATCCCGATCCTGTTCGGGGTCTCGTTGGGGGCGTTTGCATTCCTCCACGCGATTCCGGGGGATCCCGCGCGGCTCCTCGCGGGTCCCGATGCCACGCTTGAGGACGTGAGGGCGGTGCAGTCGCGTCTCGGGCTGGACCGCCCTCTCTTCGTCCAGTACGCGTACTTCGTCAGGAATGCGCTGGGAGGCGATTTCGGCCGTTCGTACCGGAGTGGTGCTCCCGTGCGCCAGGTGCTGGGGGAGCACTTCGGGCCGACGCTCGAACTTTCGATGGCGAGCATCGGGCTCGCCGTAGTCACGGGCATGGGGATCGGGACGCTGCAGGCGGTCCGGCGAAACAGCGTGCCAGACTATCTCAGCACGGTGTTTTCGGTTGCCGGGATCAGCACCCCGGCCTTCTTCCTCGGGCTGCTCCTCATCTACGTGTTCTCGGTAGACGTCCACTGGTTTCCCACGGGCGGAATGAGCGGACTCCACAGTCTCGTACTGCCGGCGGTCACGCTCGCGGCGGCCTCCGCTGCGGTGATCGCGCGGTTCACGCGGAGCAGCCTGCTCGAGGTACTGGGCGAAGACTTTATCCGGACGGCCAGGGCAAAAGGTGTCGCCGCGAGACGCGTGTTGATGCGGCACTCGCTCCGTAACGCCCTGATCCCGGTCGTGACGCTCGTGGGTCTGGAATTCGGGTTTCTGCTTGGTGGCGCAATCGTCGTTGAGACGGTGTTCAGCTGGCCGGGGCTCGGATGGCTGCTCATCCAGTCCATCGGCTTCCGGGACTACCCGGTGCTGACCGCGGAAATCCTGCTGTTCTCGCTGCAGTTTCTCACCATCAATCTTGTCGTGGACGTGCTCTACGCGGCGCTGGACCCCAGGGTGGTCTATGCGTGACGTTGCGCTGACGGGCGCGCCCAGAAAGGCCCGCGCGGTTACCGCGCGTCGGTCGTGGGCCCGATTCTTCAGGCGCCGCACCGCAGTCGCGGGCGCGATCATCACTGCGACGTTCCTGGTCATCACGGTGTTAGGGTTCTGGGTGACGCCGTACCCACCCACGGCGACCGACTACAGCCACACGCTGGCCCCGCCGTCGCTGATGCACCCTGCGGGGACGGACGATTTCGGACGTGACATCTTGAGCCGGCTCATCGCCGGGGCGCGCTACTCGCTTGGCATGGGCCTGAGCGCGGTCACGCTCGGAGCCGCGCTCGGCTCGATCTGGGGGGTCGCCTGTGCCTTCAACGGCGGCTTCTTCGACAACATCTCGATGCGGGTGGCGGACATCCTGTTTGCATTCCCAGGCATCCTGCTGGCGATCGCGATCGTCGCCGTGCTCGGGCCTGGTCTGACCAACGTCGTTATCGCGGTTGGCGTGTTCAGCGTCCCTTCGTTCGCGCGTCTCGTTCGCGCCCCATCGCTTGCGGCGATGGGACAGGAGTACGTGCACGCGGCCCGGGCGATCGGGGCCGGGGGGGCTCGGATCATGTTCCGGCACCTCTTGCCGACCGCACTGCCTCCGATCATCGTCTACTTCACGTTGCGCATCGGGACCGCGATCCTCACTGCCTCCGCATTGAGCTTCCTCGGTCTCGGCGTGCAGCCGCCGACGCCGGAGTGGGGCGCCATGCTCGCCTCCGGGCGGCTGTTCATCAATGTCTCGCCGCAGTTGGTGATCGCGCCCGGAGTGACGATCTCGCTCGCGGTCTTGGGGTTCAACCTGCTCGGCGACGGACTTCGGGACGCCCTCGACCCTCGACTCCGCACCTGACGCGGCATAGGCGCCGGTCGCCGGACCCGTCTCCCCCCGGCCTGTGCGGCGACATGCGACCCAGCAGCATTGACAATCCCTGGCCCGGCGGATAGCATCGTGGATGTCAGACCGACGCGTCGGTCTGATCACTATTGGCGGCCGGTGGTGATCTTGATGGGCGATCCTCTCCGTCCTTGCATTCCTCCCATTATCGCGGAGCATCGGCGCCCCGAAGCGGTGTGGAGCGACCTGGGCGGCCTGCCATGCCCGTGATGCCCGTCCGCCCGCGCGCGGTGACGGAGCGCCAAGACGCCGCGGCCCTTTCGGGCGCGGCGCCGCGGCTCCGACGGGCGGTCGAGGAAGCCGCGCGGCGGGCTCAGGTTCTTCGCCGGCCGGTCCTCGCCTGGACTACAGTGCGGATCTCGCCGCGGGATCTTGTCGATCTCTTCGAGCGCACGGAGGTCGTCGCGGGGGAACGCATACTTTGGGATCGTCCCGAGGACCGGTTCAGTCTCATCGGGATCGGATCCGCGTGGGAGTGTACCGCGAGCGGCCCGGAACGGTTCAAAGAGACCGACGCAGCGTGGCAGTGGATGCAGGCTCGCGCGGTTGGCGATACGGAGGGCCCAACGTCGTGGGGCGCCGGTCTTGGGGCGTTCTACGGATTCGCATTCTCGCCGGAGGGACCAGCAAGCGCGGAGTGGAGCGGCTACCCGGCTGCGTGGGTCGTCGCACCTCGTCTGTGTATCGCGCAGCTTGGTGACCGGGCGTGGATCACGTTAGTCCTGATGGTCGACCCGGACTCCGGGCGCGCGGCAGACGAAGAGGCGGACGCCTGTGTGGGCGCCTGCCGGTCCGTTCTCGGTCCCGGGGCACACGATCGGCAGGGCGTCGCAGGCACCCCGGTCCTGCGCATCGTCGCCGAGATCCCCAGCGGAGACGCCTGGCGGCGTGCCGTGGGCGCCACTGCGCAGGCGGTCGGCCACGGAGCCCTGTCGAAGGCCGTTCTCGCCCGCGCGCTACACTGCTGCTCCGACCACTTCGACGCGGCCGGGGCGCTTCGGAGGCTCCGCACCGAATATGCCGGGTGCACGGTCTTCGCCATCGCGAGGGGAAACCGGTGCTTCCTCGGGGCTACGCCGGAGCGTCTCGTGCGCGTGCGGGACGGCACAGTGACGACGGGCGCGGTGGCCGGCTCTGCACCGCGCGGCGGCACGGCAGAAGAGGACCGGCGCTTCGGCGAGTTCTTGCTTGCCAGCGCCAAGGATCGAGTCGAGCACACGACGGTCGTAGAGGCGATCCGTAGCGGCTTGGCCGACCTCTGTGCGACAATCTCCGTCGGCGCCGTCCCGCAATTGCTCGTGATGCGCAACGTGCAGCACTTGTGCACGCCGGTTGTGGCCCGGCTGCGCGACAGGCGCTCGATCCTCGAGCTGGCCGAGCGGCTGCATCCGACGCCTGCGGTCGGGGGAGTTCCGCGCGAGAAGGCGCTGCGCTGGATCTGCGAGCACGAGGGCTGGGACCGGGGCTGGTATTCGGGCCTCGTGGGATGGATGGATCGGGCTGGCGAGGGAGAGGCCGCGGTCGCGATCCGGTCGGCGCTGCTGCAGGATACCACAGCGCTCCTCTTTGCTGGTTGCGGGATCGTGGCAGGTTCTGATCCGGACCGCGAGTACGCGGAATCCGCATTGAAGCTGCGCCCGATGCTGTCAGCCCTCGGCCGGACGTAGGTCGTGCAGCCGCCCGAGAACGCAACGTACGCGTGTGTGGCCGCGCTGATCGACGAGTTGGCGCGCGCCGGCGTGAAGCACTTCTGTCTCTGCCCCGGATCGCGCTCGACGCCGCTCGCCGTTAGCGCAGCCCGCCATCCGGCGCTCCGGGTATGGACGCTCGTGGACGAGCGTTCGGCCGGGTTCTTCGCCCTGGGAATCGCGAAAACGGCACGCGTTCCGACCGCCCTGCTTTCTACGTCCGGGACCGCGGCGGCGAACTTTCTACCCGCCGTTGTCGAGGCGCGCCACGGTCGCGTGCCGCTGATCGTGCTCACGGCCGACCGTCCTCGCACGCTGCGCGACTGCGCGGCGCCGCAGACAATCGATCAGGTCCGCCTCTACGGCGCTCACGCCAAGTGGTTCGTGGATCTCGCACGCCCGGAGGGAACCGACGACACCCTGCGGTACTTCCGGACGATCGCCTGCCAGGCGGTCGCCGCCACTCTGGACGATCCAGCCGGCCCGGTCCATCTGAACGTGCCGCTCGCCGAGCCACTGGTGCCGGTGGATGCTCCGGAGGAACTCGTCCCGTCTTCGGAAAGGGCCGCGCCAGCGTGGCAAGGACGGGCGGCCGGACGGCCGTACACCGTCACCAGCAGGTCGCCGCGGGCGCCTGACCCGGCGATCGTCGAGCGGCTCGCGTCCGACCTCTCGGGCGTTTCTCGGGGTGTCATCGTCTGCGGTCCTCACGACGATCCTCTCTTGCCCGGCGCGGTTTGCCGCCTCGCGTCCTTGCTCGGATACCCGATCCTCGCCGATCCTCTCTCGCTGGTACGCTGCGGTTCCCACGACCGCAGCCTGGTCATCGACTGCTACGATGCGCTCCTCAGAATCGACGATCTGGCGGCACCCCTTGCGCCCGACGTGATCGTGCGTTTGGGCGGCGTGCCGGCCTCAAAGCCGCTCATGGGGTACCTCCAACGCCACGGAGAGGCTCATCAGGTGGTGGTGGATGGGAGTGTGGATTGGAGGGATCCGACCCGGCTCGCCTCGGACACCTTCCACGCCGATCCGCGTCTCTGGTGCGAGGCGCTTGCGCGACTGGTTCCCCAGGCGGCTGGAGACGGGCGAGCGCCTCGGCCCGGGCGCATGTCGTCGTGGGCGAGCCACTGGGTGCACGTGAACGCGGTGGCCAGGGAAGCGATCCAGGAACGGCTCGACGCTCTGGACGAGTTGTTCGAGGGGAGGGTGTTCGCCGAGCTCCCGACGCTTCTGCCGGACGGCTCCATCCTGTACGTCGGCAACAGCATGCCGGTGCGCGACCTGGACACGTTCTTCCCCGGGACGACCCGCACGGTCCGGGTGCTCGGTAACCGCGGCGCGAGCGGCATCGACGGGCTTGTCTCGAGCGCGCTTGGCGCAGCGGCAACGGGGTCCGGTCCCGTGGTGCTGGTTCTCGGAGACCTGGCCTTCTACCACGACCTCAACGGGCTACTGGCCGCAAAGCTCCATCGATTGCACGCGACGATCGTGCTGCTCAACAACGACGGCGGCGGGATCTTCTCGTTCTTGCCGCAGGCGGCGTACCCGGATCACTTCGAGATGCTGTTCGGAACTCCCACGGGACTGGACTTCGCCACGGCGGCCGCGCTGTACGGCGCAGCTTTCAGGCGTGCGGAGACGTGGCCGGCGTTCCGCGAAGGCGTGCGCGAGGGCCTTGCGTCCGATCGAGTCGCGGTCGTCGAGATCCGCACCCGCCGCGACCGCAACGTTGCACTGCACCGGGAGGTGTGGGCCGCGGTGGAGGCTGCGCTGCGGGCCCAGGCCTGGGGGCGCGCTTGAGACCGCGCCGGCGACGCACCCTGGTGAACGGCGTGCACCTTGCCGTGGAGACGAGGGGCGACGGGCCCCCGCTCGTCCTGCTGCACGGCTTCACCGGCAGCACCGCCACATGGGCGCCGATTGCCAGGGCGCTCAGCACGCGCTTCCTCACGGTTGCGATCGACCTCCTCGGACATGGGCGCTCGGACGCGCCGGGGGATCCCGAACGCTACGGGATCGCGCGAAGCGCGGCCGACTTGCTGGCGGTACTCGATCGGCTGGAACTCCCGCAGGTCAGCGTCCTCGGCTATTCGATGGGGGGACGTCTCGCGCTGTTTCTGGCGAGTGCCGCGCCCGAGCGTGTGCGGGCGCTCATCGTAGAGAGCGCTTCTCCCGGCATCGCCGGTGAAGCCGACCGCCAGGTGCGGGAAGCGCAGGACGCCGCCTTGGCGGCGTCGATCGAGCGGGAAGGGGTGCCGGCGTTCGTGGACCGATGGGAGGGCCACCCGCTGTTCGCAACCCAGTGCCGGCTGTCTCGGGCCACACGCGCACGGCTGCGGGCCCAGCGTCTCGTGCACACCGCCCACGGCTTGGCCAACAGCCTGCGTGGAATGGGCCAGGGCGCGCAGCCACCGCTGCACGACCGTCTTTGTGCCATTCGCGCTCCGGCGCTCGTGGTTGTGGGAGAGCTTGACGCCGGCTATTGCGCGATCGGGCGCGAGCTCACCCGGTTGATCCCCGGCGCCCGGTTCGTGGTCGCGGCGGGCGCCGGGCATGCCGTTCATCTGGAACAACCGGAGACGTTTCGCCGGATCGTATCGGAGTTTCTCACAGAAGTCACCGCGGGTCCGCCTGCGAGGTGATGGTGACGATGACAATCGCGTGGCGCAAGGTCCGGGACTACACGGACATCATCTGCGAATATGCCGAGGGGATCGCAAAGATCACGATCAACCGGCCTCATGTGCGCAATGCATTTCGTCCGGAAACTGTTGGCGAGTTGATGGATGCGTTCGCCCACGCACGCGAGGATCCCGACGTCGGGGTCGTGCTGCTCACCGGGGCCGGCCGTGAGGCCTTCTGCTCGGGCGGCGATCAGCGCGTGCGCGGCGATGCGGGCTACGTGGGCGCGGACGGCGTCCCGCGGCTCAACGTTCTCGACCTGCAACGGATGATCCGGACGCTCCCGAAGCCAGTGATCGCCGTCGTTGCCGGGTCCGCCATCGGCGGCGGTCACGTTCTGCACGTGGTCTGTGATCTCACGATCGCCGCCGATAACGCGGTGTTCGGGCAAACGGGCCCGAGCGTCGGCAGCTTCGATGGCGGCTACGGGGCGTCCTACCTGGCCCGGATCGTGGGACACAAGAAGGCGCGGGAGATCTGGTACTTGTGCCGCCGGTACACCGCTCACGAGGCGCTGGCGATGGGGCTCGTGAATGCCGTCGTTCCCGTCGATCGGCTCGAAGACGAGGCCATCCGGTGGGCCAAGGAGATCCTCGAGAAGAGTCCGATGGCCATTCGGGTGCTGAAGGCGGCGTTCAACGCAGACACGGACGGGCTGGCCGGCCTCCAGCAGCTCGCCGGCGACGCCACGCTTCTCTACTACCTGTCCGAGGAGGCTAAGGAAGGGCGTGACGCATTCCTGCAGAAGCGCAAGCCTGACTTTTCCAAGTTTCGACGGTACCCGTGAGAGCCGGCGCGGGAGCGGCGTATGTCCTCGAGCGTTACTCGTGGTGAGCTTGTCATGGCCGTGACGCGCCCGGAGTGACGGTGAGCCACGACGCGCGGGGGCGCTGGCTGCCCGACTGGCTTCGCGCGAGGGCGCGCGATCTTCCGCACCGGCCGGCTGTGGTCTCCGGTGACGTGCGGTTGACGTTCGCCGAGGTCGACCGGCGCGCGACTCACGCCGCTCGTCAGCTGGCGTTTCTGGGCGTGACGCGGGGGACACGGGTCGCGACCGCATCGCGCGGCGGCGCCTCGCTTGTGGTGCTCACGCACGCGCTCGCACGCCTGGGCGCGGTGATGGTGCCCCTGAACGTACGCTTGGCGGCGCCCGAGATGGCGTGGCGGGTGGCGGACTCGCGAGCCGCGGTGGTGATCTCGGACGCCGCAGCAGCGCCGCTGGTTCTCGGTGCGACCGGGCATACCGGGTCCGTTGAACCTACCTCCGGGGCTCGTGCCTGCGGCGTGAGCCAATACGCGCGTGGGGTCAGAACTGCGACGCCCGAGGGCGGCTGCGCGGGAGGCCGCGACGCACCCCGTGGCTCGACTGGTGTGGTGCTTGTACTCATTGAGGGCTCTGACGGGCCGGCAGGTGGAGAGACGCCGGTCGGGGCACCCCGCTCGGGTGGGCCCGATCCCGTGGTCCCGGCGGAGGGCGGCCTGGAGGCGGGTGCCGGCATCCGACGGCTGGCCGAGTTGCCGGCGGCCGACGTGCCGCTGCAGGATCATATAGACCTGAGCGCCGTGCAGGGCATCCTGTACACGTCGGCGACGTCCGGCCGCCCGAAGGGCGTCCTGCTGACGTACGGCAACCACTGGTGGAACGCGGTCGGGTCGGCTCTCAACCTTGGTGTGTACTCGCAGGATCGGTGGCTCGCGCCGCTGCCCCTCTATCACGTCGGCGGTCTTGCAATCGTGTGGCGCAGTGTGATCTACGGCATTCCGATGGTGATCCACGATACCTTCGATCCGGACGCGGTCAACCGCGAGATCGAGGACGGACGGATCACCCTGGTTTCGGTGGTCCCTACGATGTTGGAGCGCGTCCTCGACGCCCGCGGTGCCCGGCCGTGGCCGCCCACGCTGCGTTGCGTTCTCCTCGGCGGAGGCCCCGTCCGGCCGGCCCTTGTGGAAGCCTGTCTCCGACGCGGCGTGCCCGTTGCTCCGACGTACGGATTGACCGAGGCAGCCTCCCAGGTCGCTACGTTGCCTCCCGAGGAGGCCGCACGGAAGCCGGGCTCTGCGGGGCGGGCGCTCCTCCCTCTAGACATCCGGATCGAGCGAACCGGAGATTCGGCCTCTCCGGAGGAGGTCGGCGAGATCCTGGTGCGGGGACCGACGGTCATGCGCGGGTATGCCGACCGGCCGGCAGAGACCGCTCGGGCGCTGCGCCACGGCTGGCTCCACACAGGAGACCTGGGCTATCTCGACGACGAAGGCTATCTGTACGTCGTGGATCGGCGCGACGATCTCGTCGTCTCAGGAGGGGAGAATATCTACCCTGCCGAGGTGGAAGCAGTGCTGCGCGCGCATCCGGGGGTAGCGGATGCCGCTGTTGTGGGGCTGCCGGACGCGCAGTGGGGACACGTGGCCGCAGCAGTCGTGCGGATCAGAGCCGGCGCGCAGGTGAGCGAGGACGACCTCCGGGTATTCTGCGAAGGTCGCCTCGCGCGGTACAAGATTCCCCGGCATGTGTGGTTCTCTGACGACGCCCTTCCTCGATCCGGTGGCGGCAAGCTCCTGCGTCGGGTGGTTCGAGAGTGGGCGCTGGCGGCCTGGCGGCGGCGACGCTGAGCACGCGACTGCAGTCCCGCCCTCCGACCCGCCGAAAAGCTCGGGTGGATCATACTGATATTGGGTGGGCACAGTCGATGGCACTTATGGCACAATCTGCGGAATTCGTGATGCGCCCGCGACGATGTTCGAATTGAGACCATAGGAGCTTCATTCTGACCGCGGTCCGGGAGGATATCATGTCTGGTGCCCGTAGCCGCAGCTCTGCAGCGCGGACCAAGCTTAACGCATCGCTGGCCGGCACACTAACGCTGGCTAGTCTGAAAGTACACCGCCTCGGTTTCGGTGCGATGCGCATCACAGGCGAGGGCGTTTGGGGGATGCCGAAGGACCCGCCTGAGGCGCGCCGCGTTCTCCGGCGCGCTGTCGAACTGGGTGTCAACTTCATCGATACGGCCGACTCTTACGGGCCCGAGGTCAGCGAGCGATTGATCGCGGAGACGCTGTCCCCTTATCCGAAGGGCCTGGTGATCGCGACCAAAGGCGGGTTCCAACGCCCGGGACCGGGACGGTGGGTCGAGGACGGCCGGCCGGAGCACCTGCGTGAGGCCGTGGTGGGAAGTCTGCGGCGTTTGCGAATCGAACGGATCGATCTCTACCAGCTGCATCGGGTCGATCCCAAAGTTCCAGCCGCCGATCAGTTCGGAACGCTCGCCGACCTTCGCCGGCAGGGCAAGATCCGCCACGTCGGCCTGTCGGAAGTAACGGTGGCCCAGATTCGGGCTGCCCGGGAAATTGTCCCAGTCGTGTCGGTGCAGAATCGCTACAATCTCACCGACCGAGGCTGGGAAGACGTGCTCGATTACTGTGAGCGCGAAGGACTCGGCTTCATCCCGTATTTCCCGCTCGCGGTCGGCAAGCTGGCCCGGGACCGCGAGGCGATTGGGACGGTCGCCCAACGGTACGGTGCGACTCCGGCACAGGTCGTGCTCGCGTGGCTGCTGCACCGTTCGCCGGTGATGCTCCCGATCCCCGGCACGTCATCGGTACGCCATCTGGAGGAGAACATCGCCGCGGCCGGTCTCGTACTCAGTCGCGACGAGTTCCACGCCATCGACCGCGCGGCATCTCCCTAGGTGGAACCCTATAGGCCGTCGAGAATACACTCCCGGACGGATCGTCTACAATGCCCGCCTGCGCTACGGTAGAAGCGGCAACGGCCGGCGCTGCCGGGTGTCCCGATCTGGTGCCAGCGTTCCGGCACCTTCGAGCCTACGGCGGGTGGCGGGAAGGGGGGCCAGTGATGGCCGGGAACGTACGGCAGGGCAGTGGACCCGTGAACGCCCCACCGAAGGACCTCGGCGGCGTGTGCGGGATGTACTGGGAGGGCAACCCCGCATACGAGGTCTGGAGGGGAACCTGCACGCCCCAGGCGCAGGCGGGAGCGGGGACCGTGTGTCCGGTCTGCGCGTGCGCGCGGGAGCGTGAGGTCGCTCATTGCGGTGTGTGCTCGGAGTTCCCATGCGCGCTTCTGATGAAACTCGCGGCCGAGACCGGCCCGGGCGACCGGCGTATCGATTCGGCAACCTACCGGGCGGAGGCAGGAGACGACCGGTGGGCCGAATGGGCTCGCGAGCGAGAGATCTGGCGCGGCGCATTCTGCCCGTTGCTACAGAGAGGTTACGAAAGCTGAGCGGGGCTGGCGCTCGGCGACGATACAAGAGGACTGCGGTGACGACTGTCCTCTCGCGGCGTGGGGGCGGAACGCAGGCGTAGCGAAAGCCGAGAGCGGAGAACCTATAGGCGAGGGGCCGGGTCAGGAGGACGGGCCCTCGTTCAGAACGCGTCGACGACCATCGGCCCTTCGTGTTGACTGTGTACCGGGTCACGGCCCGGTCGACCCGGGTTCGTCGAGACTCTGCTAGACTCCGCTGAACGCGCTGAAGCCGCCGTCTATGGGAATGACCGCGCCGTTGACGAACCGGCTACCCGGGCTGCACAGCCAGACCACGACCCCGATGAGGTCGCCGGGTTCGCCGAACCGCCCCGCCGGGGTGTGTTCGATGACCTTCGCGCCGCGTGCCGTGAGGCTACCATCCTCGTTGACGAGCAGCCGGCGGTTTTGTTCGCCGATGAAGAAACCGGGTGCGATGGCGTTGACCCGCAGCCCGGCGCCGTGCTTCCGCGCCAACTCCACGGCCAGCCAGCGCGTCAAGTTCTCGATCGCGGCCTTTGCCGCCGAATACGCCGGTACGCGTGTGAGGATGCGTTGGGCCGACATCGACGAAATGTTCACGATGCTGCCCTGCCCGGCCGCGGCCATCGTGGACCCAAACGCCTGAATCGGCAGCAGCGTCCCGAGGAAATTGATGTCTACAGCCGACCGCCACGCCTCGACGGGGAGGTCGAGCACCGAGCCGCCGTTCGCGAGGGTCGCCTGAGGCACGTTACCGCCTGCCGCATTGACCAGGATGTCGAGACGCCCCCATCGCTCGACTACGTCGTCCCGGCAGCCCCTCAGCACCACCGGATCGAGCACATCGGCGAAGAGGGGCATCGCCTCGCCGCCGGATTGCTCGATCTGAACGGACAGTTGCCGCGCATGCTCGAGCCTCAGGTCGAGCACGGCCACCCGGGCACCGGCTGCGGCCAGACCGCGGGCTATCGCCGACCCCAGCACGCCGGCCCCGCCGGTGACCACCGCAACGCTGCCGTGCAGGTCAAAGAGCTTCCCCGACTCTGGCTGCCCGGGCGTCATTGGCGGACCCTCGGTAACGCGCCGACGAACGCCGACAGGTGGCGGATAAAGTGGCGCTCCACATTGGCGTCGTAGGCTTCAGGGTGGGCCTGCAGCAGGGCGCGCAGGCGGCTCCCGTACGCCGCCAGCGCCGAACCGAACGTCACGTGGAGCATCTCGCGTGCATCGAAGTTGTCCAGCAGGCCGGCCAGGTTCGCGTCCGCAACCGCCTGCGGCGCGGGCGCCCGATCGGGACGCGCCGACACATGGTAGCTCGCGCGGTCGTGCTCGTAGCGCTCGTGCGCCAGCGCGTAGAAATCGCGGAAGAGCGCCGGATCCAGCGCCGCGATGGTGCGAAGTGCCTCCAGATAACTGGTCCCGGCCGTCTTGATGTGCGCGAGCGTCCCCGCCTGACGAGCGAACGCGCCGTACACGCTCAGCTTGTCCGAGCCGGAGTGGAGGCTGAGCTTGTAGGGACCGAGACGGCGCGCGATCGCGGCGTGGACCGCGGCGTCGGCCTCGAACTCGGCGGGATCGCCGATGTAGTCCACGCCCTTCTCGAAACGCCCGACGAAGCGCGGAGCGAGGCTTACCCACCGGACATCCAGCCGGCGAAGCTCGGTGGCTACATACGCGTGCTGCACCGGCGTCGTCGGAGTATCCGTCTCGTCGACCGAGACCTCCACCTCCGCGTCGGCGCTGCGCGCGCGCAGGTGGCGGTACATGGCCGCGACGTGGGCCACCGCGCGCCCGTACTTGATGGCGGCCCGCGCGATTCCTTCGTCGTCAAATGCGACGGCCCGCCCATCGACCTCCACGGCGCGGCCGCGGTAGCGCTGCTGCATCCGCTCACGCGTGTCATCGAGCTCGTTCCACGGGAGTGCCTCGAGCGCCGCGGAGAGGGCCGCGGCCGGCTGCGAATCGGCCGCCGAGGCTACGTACTCGCCGGGATCGAACGTGAAGAAGGTGTAGCCCGCGGCAAGACACGCGTCGATGTCTGCGGCGGTCTTCAGGTGATCCGCGTCGGCGCCGAACCCGTCGCGCCAGCCCTCCGCGAACACGCCCCAGGCGGCGTCAGTGAGCACCTGCACGGGATCCCGCCCGGTCCGCTCCATCTCCCGGATCGACTGCTGGGCAAAGAACGGCGCGATCCCGTCGCCAGAGGCCCGGAGCGCTCGGATGTGGCCGGGAGTGGCAAGGCCGATACGGTCGCCGAATCCGAAGGAGCACGCAAGCCCCAGCGGACGCGGTGCGAGCCACGGCAGGAGTCGCTGTAGCACGGCAAGGTTGTGGACGCTTAGCGGGCCGACCCGGAGCCACCTGCCCTCGAAGGCGCTGGTCTCCCCATCAAGATCCCGCAGCGAGGTCGGAGCGCTCGGAGCCAGCGCCACTAGGCGGTCACCGGCCGGGGTGCACGCCAGTCCGACCTCAGCCTCGCCGATTTGTACAACGGACCGGCGCCACACATCGAGTCCGGGCGCAGACGGCAGACGCGTCATCCCACTTGCCTCCCCGTTCAAAACGCTTCGGACACACGCACTTCGTGTTCCAGCGCATACCGGATCAAGAGTCCGCTTGGAGCTCCTATCCAAAGTGAGGTTCCATTTCGTTGCCCGCACTCCTTCACGGCGTCGAACCGATTGCGGACCAGATCCGCGCGCGGAAACCGGTGTTTTTTGCCCCGAGGATCGTGATGTGCTGCGCAAGCGGGTCGCTGGAGCCGAACCGCTCGCCCGGTTCACGTACGAGGATCGGGCCCGCAGGGGAGGTTGGGTCGAGTCCGACACGTCATCTGCCGAGGGATAGGGCAGGCGACCGGAGCGACGTCATGCGCCGTCGTGCGCCGTCGCGTTCCCCGGCGGGCGCAGTGCCTGCACGACCGCTTCGAGACGGCTGTGTACCCCTAACTTCGTGAGAATGTTCTGAATGTGGCTCCGCGCGGTCGCGTGTGTGATCACGAGTCGACGTGCGATTGCGTCGGTGCCGTGTCCTTGCGCCATCAACTGCAATACTTCTCGTTCCCTCCGGGTCAACCGCGTTGCGGGGACAGTCTCGTCGAGTTCGAGGGGAGAAACGGCTTGAGGCTGCCGCCGAATCTCCGCCGGCCGGCCCTCCTGGTGACGGGCAGACAGATCCCTGAACAGGTGCACGACGACCGGTCCCGTCTGCGTCGACAGCAATACGGTACTCATATTCAGCCGGCGAGAGACGCTTTCTTTCGTGGACGCTATGACGTCGTATGCGTACGGGAGCTCACGCTGGCGCGTCATAACCAGCACGGGGCAATGCGCGTGGCAGAATACGTTTCCGTGTGCGTCTCGTCCCCGGATGACCTCGTAGCATCGACGCCCGTGCACTTCTGACGCGGTGTAACCCAAGAGCGCTTCCGCTGCATGGTTCCACATCAAGATGCGGCAGTCGGGACCGATCGCCATCACGCCGTCGCTCGTTCGTCCAAACAACGCGAGCGATTTGGCTATCTGAGCACGCGGTTGAAGCCGCCGGCGGCGTTGCGTGCTGCGAGCCCGTCGCCGGCCTTGGTCTCGCGCCGAAGCCCCGGGTGTTTTGCAGGCGCGGCCCCTCTTCCGCGGATCGGCCTTGGGAGCGCCTTCGCCGCCACCGGCCACTCCGTGCTGGTCGTGTCCAGTCATTGAATCCCTTGTAGCATACCGGGGCCTTGTCGGTATCGGGCGAAGAACGGATTCGTGGGCAGCGTCTCCATCAAATGCATTAATTTTCTGCACCACCTGCGTAATGGCGATCGATGGATAGCGTGTTAGACTATAATTTAGTAGTGCTTGGTGTTGTTTCCTCCGGTGAAGTTGCCGGAGAGTTTTGTCCTATCTCGAGCTACGGCAGAAAATCATCGGGGTCCGGTACCTCGTGACCGCCCTGTTCATGGCCCTGGTTGGCGGCACCTGTCGATGTTCATGCGGGTGCACCTCGGCTGGCCGCAGAGCGGCGTGCTGGACCCCGCCACAGACCTCGGTGCAATGACATCTGGCAGCCGCATCGTGCCTGTCAAGTCATTTAAGAATCTAACCCAGAAGGGTATCGTCAAGTCATTTAAGTTCTTACCGGGGTCCCAACCGCCGCGCGTCGGACTGGTGGGTCTGTGAACAACCAGTCATTGTTCCAATGACGAGACCGCGGGAGGA
>DASPUZ010000211.1:0-3862 GCA_035622635.1 bacterium
GCGCATGATCCCAGAACACCGTGCTGTAAATCACAAGAGGAGTGGCCAATCCCAGCGTGAGCGCTCCTTCAAGTGCGAACGCCGGCACATGCCGCCGCAACACCCCGTACGTCACCCACACGGCCCCGAGGCCGGTCAGAAGTGGGAGTGCGACCAACCCGGCGTTGCCGAACGCCCGATACAGTGGGGCCACCAACGCCGGAAAGTACGGCGGGTACGACACGTAGTACCGGCTGTCCCGCACAAAATGGAACCACGGGCCGAACGGAAAGTAGCGGCCCTGCGGGTCGATGGACGCCGCAGGATACGGCACCGCCAGGCCATGAGCGCCGTACCTCACAAGGCTCTCCACCTGCACCACCCGGACAGCCGAATCCGGAGACCAGAAGCCGTGGGTACCGAGGAAGATCGTCGCCACGAAGACGTAGAGCAAAAAGCAGGCAGCCAAGGAGCCCCACAATCCCACGGCAGCACCGGTGCTCAGGCGGTTTCGCCGATCATCCGCCCCCAGGCCTTGAACCCGGTCGAACGTCGTTTCCGGCATGATCAGAGTGGTGTCACAGACGATGGCCGCAACGCCTGCATCGTCTTACCTGCCCAACCGCAAGGATGATTAGCGGGGTGCTTCCGTCTGCTTGCCTCGAGCCGCGGGAGTCTTGGCCCCGATGAGCAGCGCCGAAATGTACCCGGAAGTTCGACCTTCCACCGGCACATACGCCGTGTTGAGATCCTTCTCTAACCTGGCTTGCATGGCGGGCGTGAATGGCACGGTGACAATGACCCACATCCGCGGGTACTGCTTGCTCAGGCGCTGTACCGACGCCGGGGTGAACGTCGGATGTGGGTGCGGCTGGGAGAGCGCCTCCGTGGGTTGGAGGGTGAGCGACGGATGCGGGTCGCGGAAGTAGTACGTGAACGAGTATTCGGCCGCAGGGCCGGTGTAGAGGAAAAAGTCGCCCTTCTTCGCGTGAGCTTGCACGAACTCGGCGGTATCGCGCCAATCATACGGCCAGGCGTTTGGATCGAGATAGTAGCGTGCAAGCGGCAGCACGCTGTAGGCAAGCAGTCCGACCACCATGAATGCTACGATTCGATCCAACCGGCCGCGAAATCGCTCCGCCAGCTCGAAGATGCCGGCGGCCAGCACAATCGCGTACAAGGGGGCAAGGAAGGAAAACCAACGAGGGTAGAACATCGGCTTGAGCAGCGAGAACATGAACAAAAGCACGATGGGCAGCGCGAACGGGAAGCCGACCAGGGCGAGCGACCGCTTCCGGGAACCCAGTGCCACCGCTCCCCACCACAAGATTGTCAGAAAGGGGAGCAGGAGGATGAGTTGCTCAATCGGCGGCAGGGAGCCCAGACCGAAATAGTTCCCCATCCCGAGCAGCGACCCGCCGAAGGCGTACAATCCTAGCAGATCGCCGAGCGCTCCGATCCCGATGGGCGCCCGGTACCACGCCCAACCGTGACCGTTTGCGGCCTGTGCCCAGAACGATGGAAGCCACGGGACGTAGAGCAGGAGGATCAACGCCACAGCCAGCAGCCATCGCGTGAGCCGACGGCGCTCGAAACAGATCACCCATAATCCCTGGGCCCCGATGGCGACAATCCCGAAATAGTGCGTGTACGCCATGGCCGCCGTCACGAACACGTAGCCAGCCCAGCGCAGCGCCCCTCCGCGTTCCACACAGGCCAGGAGCGACAGCGTCGACAGCAGCGTCAGCATGCCGAGCAGAGGGTACATCCTGGCTTCCTGGCCCGACATGATCGCGAACGGCGATACCGCCGCGATGAGCGCGGCCAGCAGCGCCACACGCACCGCCGCGAGCCGGCGCGCCAGCATGTACGTCAACCCCACGGTGGCGACGCTGAAGAACACGGAAGGCGCCCTCATCGCGACTTCGCTGTCACCCGCAAGGCGGACCCACAGCTTCATGAGCATGTAGTACAGTGGGGGATGCGCGTCTTGCACGCGTAGCTGCACGAAGAGGCCCGGCCAGCTCGCCCGCGTGACCCTGTACACGTACGCTTCGTCGAACCAGAAGCTGTGGTGATCCAGCAGCGCGAATCGCAGCGCGGCCGCCAGCAGTCCGATTGCGGCAAGGAGCGCCGCGGGGCTGACCGTGAGGTCGCGGGCCCACCATCGCTCGTTCGCCACTACCGATTGTCCCTGCCTGAGCTCGATGCCGAAGGAATCGTTCATCGTGTTGATGAGGCCCGCCAACAGCACCGGGGGGAGACTGCGCTACCGCCTCCCCCCTTGTCCGACTGACGTAACCCTAGAACGACCCGCTTGACGTCGTGGCTCCGGTCGTGACGAGCGTGAGAGTGATCGTCGAACCTGCCACCGGGGTGCCCGTGCTCCCGGTCGCCGTCATGGTCGCGCTACCGGCGGCGCCCGCCGCAGTCCATGCCCAGTTCGCACTCGCCGGCGCCTGGAAGCCAAGATTGGAATCGGTATTGGCCGTGAACGAGTTGTACTGCTGGTAGTATGCCCACTCCATCGTCTTCAGTTCCTGGAGTGTGTTCTGAGCCTCGGCCTTGTACGCCTTCTTCCGTGCGCCGAGGTAGAGCGGAACAGCCGCCGCGATCAGGATGCCAATGATCGCAAGCACAACGACAAGCTCGATCAGGGTAAAGCCCGCGTCCCTCTTACTCAACCTCTCGTGAAACCACTTGAACATTCTCGATTCTCCCCTCCTTAGGTTGGCTTCCTCAATCCCGCCGCTCCCGGATAGACCTCCCTCGCCTCTGTAAGTGCCCACCCCCTGCCAAATCCTGACATCCCTCCAACAGGTTCTTTCGAACGACCCCACACTCAGAATGTGGCCTTCAGCGTCGTGGCTCCGGTCGTGACGAGCGTGAGAGTGACCGTCGAACCTGCCACCGGGGTGCCCGTGCTCCCCGTCGCCGTCACGGTCGCACTGCCGGCGGCACCCGCCGCAGTCCATGCCCAGTTCGCACTCGCCGGCGCCTGGAAGCCAAGATTGGAATCGGTACTGGCCGTGAACGAGTTGTACTGCTGGTAGTATGCCCACTCCATCGTCTTCAGTTCCTGGAGTGTGCTTTGAGCCTCGGCCTTGTACGCCTTCTTCCGTGCGCCGAGGTAGAGCGGAACAGCCGCCGCGATCAGGATGCCAATGATTGCAAGCACAACCACAAGCTCGATCAGCGTAAAGCCTGCGTCCCTCTTACTCAACCTCTCGTGAAGCCACTTGAACATCCTCCGCTCTTTCCTCCTTAATGAGCCTCACATGATGCGAGTGATGCGAGATTCATCAGGTTGGGCTTCCTCGGCCCCCGCCGCTCCCGGATGGACCTTCCTCGCCTCTGTAAGTGCTCACCACCTGCCAAATCCTGACATCCCTCCAAACAGGCTCTTCCGGACGACCTCGCACGCTCAGAATGTGGCCCCTGCACTCGCGCTGCCGTCTGTGCGGAGCACGACGCTCACGGACTGGTTGTTGACCGGTGACCCCGACTGTCCAATCGCCAGCATCGTGACGTCGGTCGCGGTCGCCGAAGGGTCGCTGTACGACCAGTTGGCGCTGCTGGGTGCCACAAAAGCAAGCGCACTCAGAAGCCCGGCAAACGTGTTGTTTTGCTGATAGTAGCCCCATTCCGACGTCTTGATCTCCTGCAAGGTGCTGTCGGCCTCGGCCCTGTATGCCTTGAGCCGGGCTCCAAGGTACAGCGGGATGGCCGCCGCAACCAGGATGCCGATGATCGCGAGTACGACCACGATCTCGACCAACGTGAACCCGCGTTGACGCCACTGAAGCCTCCGGGCCCGCGCTTGGGTGTGCATTGCTCCTCCTCCGTAGGATAGACGGCCGTCCGGGCGGTTCAGTCGTTGTTC
>DASPUZ010000212.1:0-5870 GCA_035622635.1 bacterium
GGGGACGATGAAAAAATCCCCCTCCCGGCACCGCCTTGATCCGTAGGCTTCCCACTCATTCCGCTACAGCTTCCGCGAGCACTGCGATCTGATGGAGGTCCTGAGCTTCTGGAACGTCCAGCCGTGCGAAGGGACCCTGGACTTCTGGTGCCGACAGTTTGGTATTGAGTCGCCGAAAGGTGGGTTCGACGGATCAGACGTGGGCGCCGCATATCGGGACGGCAGATTGGGAGAGATCGCGCGCTACTGCGTCGGCGACGCCCGTGCCACCGCCCGACTGTATCTTCGACTGACTCCCCTCATATCCATATGCGGCTAGTGTTAAACAGGATCGTGCGCCCACTCCGCCCCCAGTCGACTGGTGCAGCCGCCGCGGCGACGGAACTTTGTGACGCGCGCCCCCGCTTGGGGTATGGGGGGCGGTCACGATCGCGATGGGCGGACGGATGCTGCGGTTGATCCTCACGTGTTGCGTGTTGTGCATCTGCGTCGCCTGGGCGTTCGCCCAGCCGGCCGTGTCCCCATTTCACATCTCCTACGTCGCCGGGGTCCGCGACGCGGCGGGCCGGTTCATGGGCGGCACTGAGCTCATGAACTTCGCGGTCCACGACGGCAGGCTATACGCAGGCGTGGGGTACTGGGAGGATCGTCCGGGAATCGACCCGCGCTCCGGCGCGCAGGTCGTGGTGCGCGACGGGCCATCGGCCCCGTGGCACTCCGACCACGTCTTCCCGGGGACTCTGCGCCTGGACGCGCTTCGCTCCGTCACGTTCACCACCGACGGACAGGGTCACGCAATACCACCCACCAGCGTGCTGCTTGCCACCCCGGACGATCTAGTCCAGGGTACGGCCTCCGTCTGGAGCCGGGACGACGCCACCGGGACCTGGACCGAAATGGTGCTGGCGCACCCGGGCGCGTTGACGGACGTCCGCGCGCTCGGCTTCCACCACGATGCCATCACGGGAGTCGACTACGTCTTCGCCGGGGCAAACACGAACGCGCGGTGGCTGGACCGCGGGTGGACGTACCGCATCATCCCCCAAGAGAACACCGGCATCTTCCTCGGCGTCTATGATCCGGCCGTCCCCGGTCGCATCCGTTGGAAAGTGGTGCCCGAATTCACACACTACGTCGGCCGACCGATGGCTTTTGCAGAAGCCAACGGCGTTCTGTATGTCGTCATTCGAGGAACGATGTACCGGCGTGTGGATGGGCCGACCCCGACGTGGGTCAAGGTCTTCTCGTGGCCGCGGCCGATTGTCCCGAAGAACAGCGGCCTGCGCGGGCTGGTCGCGATCCCCAACCCATCCGGGCGAGGCGAGTCGCTGCTCGTCGCCTTGGAAGGGGTCGCGGGTCGGGTTTTCCGGATCGACCCGATGGCCGGCTATAGGGCCGTCGTTGAGCTGGACGTCGAAGCCCTGCTGCGCCAGCAGTGGGGACTCGCGCGCGATCAGTACGTCATCATCGCGTACAACGATATGTCGGTGACGACAGACCCGCGGACTCAGGAGCCCGAGCTCGTGCTCGGTTTGCAGGCACATGACCCCGCCCCTGGCCGATCGGACTCGGCATGGTATCTCATCCGCCACGCCGACGCGCGCTATGAATTGCGCGAGGTCCACCCGATCCCCGATCCACACCGCTCCACCGCGGCGCTGGTCGCCGTGCGCGCGATCCAGGTCTCGCCGTTTCCAGCAGACGGCGGACAGGTCGTGTATCTCGGGGGCTACGATTGCAACTTCACTCCGGCGCACAACACCGCGTGGATGTACCAGGTCGAACTCTCTAGTCTGGTCGGGCCTGCTGCCCCCGCGCCGCGCTGACGGCTCGTCCCGCGGCTGGCGCGTCCGCTTGTCACTCCTGCTTTCTAGTCAGGCAGATCATCGCTGGGAGGGAGCGGTGTGTCGCCGAGCCGCGGGATCTCTGTCGGTGCGAGTTGCGTTCGCATGAGCACGCCGGGGAGCGCGTCGAGATTCAGTTCAACTACGTGTCTCCCGAGCACAGATTTCAAGAGATCAGCAAGGGCCTGGTCACCGCAATGGAGGAGTACGCGCGGTCGCGAGGGGTGTCGGAGGTGCGGCTATTGTCGACACAGTCCGCGCGTCGAATGTACGCGTCGCTCGGATCGCGTGGGTGGCCGATTAGGCACGGGCAACAACTACCTGACATCCTCGCAGCTTTGAACGGTTCGAGCGACCGCAGATCGCCGAGCACGTCCGTGCCGGCATGGCGAGATTCGGAAGCACAGCAAACATGTCGACGTCGAATATCGGGAGCGCCTCGAGGATGAATTACGACATTCCGTCGCTGAAGGCGCAGCGTGGTTCGCCCACGTGCACGGTCTGAAGGTCGTGATGCCGTCCACGCCGGCCGACGCCAAGGGTCTGCTGCTGGGCAGTATCCGTGACGACAAACCGGTGATCTTCTTCGAGCACAAACTCTTGTATCGGGTACGCGGTCCCGTCCTGAAGAGAGCGTCGCCATCCCACTCGGCCGGGCGGACGCCAAGCGGGAGGGTCCCGACGTCACGATCGTCGCCACGTCCGTCATGGTCTCGCGTGCGCTCGAAGCCGCAGCGCGGCTCGCGCAGGACGGTGTCAGCGCCGAGGTCATCGATCCGCGGACGCTGCGCCCGCTGGACACCGACACGATTCTGGCGTCGGTGCGGAAGACCGGGCGCGTGGTGATCGTCTACGAGGCCCCGAAGACCCTCGGCATCGGAGCATCGGAGCGGAGATCACCGCGCGGATCGCGGAGAGTGAAGTGCTCTACAGCCTGTGCTTATTCCGACGCAAACCGTCCACCGATTCCAATCGAAATCGTCCGTTGATTCCGGGCCAAATCGTCTTGCAAATGCGCGCTACACTCCGCACCTCGCAACTGCTCTTGGACCGCCTTCACACCGCGATCGCGGATCCCACGGTCGCCGACGCGATCTTGGATCGGTTGGTACACCACGCACACAAACTCGCTCTGAAAGGAGAGTCGATGCGCAAGGTCTTGGGTGGAGTCAAGTCAAACCAGACAAGGGAGGAAAAGCCGCGCCGTCGCTGACGCTCCGCGGGCTGGCCGGAATCCGTTGGAACGGGTGGACGATTTCAAATTGGAATCGGTGGACGAATAACCCCGGAATCGCTGGACGAATTCATCGGAATACACACCCCTATGGGGGGTGCCCGTGATGGGGCGCAGGGGGTACGATCCACAGGCGATCGAGCACAAGTGGCAGGCCCGATGGCAAGCGGACGGGCTGTACCGTACGCGGGGCACCGATCTGCGGCCGAAGTTCTACCTCCCGACGATGCACCCGTATCCCTCCGGCGATTACCTGCACCGTCTAGTTGAGTGGGACCAGGGATCGCTCCCCGGGACCCTTTTTCTGAGTATCCCGAGGTCCGCGAGCGGCCGCGAGAGCCGGTAGTAGCGCCGTCGATCCCTGCCAGCATGCGGCGTTTCCCAGGGCACTCGCGATGGACGTCTTGCCCACGCCGGCCGGACCAGTGATCAGCACGCGGACGTGCTCATGCAACCAGTATTCCTCGGCGAGCGTGCGCTTCAACGCGCAGTCCAGCCCTGGACCCGTATAGTTACCGGGGGCCGTTCTTGCCTCCGTCCGCAACACGAGCTGCGTTTCAATCATTGCGCCCTCCCACCCAACGGGTCGATGCTCTCCCGGGGGGTTGCAATGCGCGCTCACTAGTCTTCTCCTTCGAAATGGTCCTGAAGCGGTCAATCTAATGGAGAGTGGTTAGGCCGCTTCCACTGCCACCCGGTAGCCGAGTCGTTCCAGCCGCTTTTCAACCCCTACGTGAGACGCAGGAGTCGGGCCAGATTGCGTCCCAGCACGTTCGCTTCCGCCTCCGGGCCGAACCGGCACGCCCGCACCGTCTCGACCGGCGTCTCGTCCCCCATGTCGAAGGGGTAGTCCGTGCCGACCACGACCTGGTCGTCGCCGAGGCGATCCACGAGGAACCGAAGCGCCGCGGGGTTGTGGGTGAGGCTGTCGCAGTAGATGCCGCCGAGATATGCGCTCGGCGGCTTCGGAAGGCGCTCGTGGAGTTCGGCGCGGACCTTGTAGCCGTGATCGAGCCGGCCGATCTGGTAGGGGAAGTAGCCGCCGCCGTGGGCCAGGATGACAGCCAACCCGGGGTGGCGCTCGAACACGCCCCCGACGACGAGGCGCGCCGCGGCGAGCGCGGTCTCCGTCGGGAACCCGACCAAGTTCCACAGGTGATAGTCCTTGATACGGCGTACCTCGCCCCAGTTCTGGGGGTGCAGGAAGATCGGGACGCCGTGCCGCGCCGCGGCGGCGAACACGGGCGCGAACTCGGGGCCGTCGAGGTCACGCCCGTTGATGTGCGTACAGATCTCGAAGCCCCGCATGTCCAGGCGAGTGACGGCACGCTCCAATTCGTGGGCCGCCCGTTTGCCGTCCTGCATCGGGAGGGACCCCAGCGGGAACATCCGGTCGGGGTGCGCCGTCGCCAGCGCAGCAATGCCGTCGTTGATCACGCGGGCGATCCGCTCGGCGGTCTCCGGGTCCGCCCAGTAGTAGAACTCGCCAGGGGACGGCCCGATCGCCGCCGCGTCCAACCCGCGTCGGTCCAGGCCCTGGAGCATCAGGCGGGGGTCCGTGCACTCAGGCTCGATGGCGCCGTCGGGCTCCAGTACCACCCCGGGCGGCGCGTGGTACACCATGTGCTCCTGCCCCCCGCGCCGTTCGATCTCGACCCAGTCGCGGAACGTGCCCCGGCGCACCGCATCGTAGAATTCGGCCGGCACCACGTGAAAGTGGACGTCGATCACCGGTGTCGCTCGCGGCATCGCTCACCCCCCCTAGTCGTTCCTCCGGAGCTCGAGTACGCTCAGCCCCACGTATCGGTCGATGGCATACACGAACGCGCGCCCGTCCACGAAGACGTCGTTGGTTTGCGCCGCCGGGCGGCCCGGAGGCGGCGGTACGTAGGTGAAATCGTCAGGGGCGCGCTCCCAGCCTGACGGCTCAGCTCCGCGGTGAGTGGAGGAAGACGCGTGAATCTCATCGTTCTGGTTCTCGATAGTCTCCGTCAAGACCATGTTGGCACCCACAATCAGGGCCATGGTCCCGTTCCCGGACGTTCCATGACTGTCTAATCTTCACGAACGCATACCTGGAGGCCCTTCCTACGATTCGTGACTCTCCGTGCGTGGGGCATGCGGTTACGCGACAACCAGGCGTTCTGGTCCTACATGCATCGCATCATCGCGGTGATACGAACTGACGCGAGAGCGATAGCGTGGGCTCTGACGGGTTTGGTGGGCATCGAGCGGGTTCCACTACCGGCGGGGAATGAGCGGGAGTTCTTCGAGCCGGATCCGCATGGCGGTCGGCGTGATGTTGAATTCGTCGGCGAGGTGACGGACAAGTTCGTCTCTCGAGGCTTCGTGCAAGCCTTTCAACGCAAACCTAAGGCCTGGGGAGAGAGACACGAGTTTATCGCGGGTGGGGGGCCGAGGAGAATAGGCCGGCGGGGTGGAGGGGTTCGGGAAACCACGCTTCGATTAGATAACCGGCACTGGCCTCGAGGCTGGGGCAGGTTGTCGTCGCGGGCGGTCTCTGCACAACTGGTGCCATCATGGACGGGGGCGTCGGCGGAACAGATGCCGTCGGTTGGACACGGCCCGAGTTGTAGCCAATCATAAGCACGAGGCCTACAAAGATTGCGATGCCGATCACCCATATCCACCGCCGTGTTTATTCCCTTTGGCGGCATGGCGTTGCCCGTCGAGACGCGCTTGGACCGCTTGCCAGAGGTCGTCGGGGATGATGCGTAGCTCGGGCACGTCGCGCCACACCCATTCGGACTGAGGACGCACCCGCATGACAC
>DASPUZ010000213.1:0-4717 GCA_035622635.1 bacterium
AACACCAGGCCATTCTCCTTCAGCGGCTGGGGCTCAGCCTGCCCACGCACCTGGAGGCGGTCACTTTGTAGTGAAGACTGGGCCCCATTTTTGTTGAAAAATAAGGAGTTTTGTCCTCCAACTGCGGAAGTTGGGCTAGTACATTGGTCGTCCACGAACTTCGGCGCGCACCCGGGCGGCCCTCGGTCTGACTTGAATCGCTACGACCCCGTTGAGGTGTAGATCGCCATTCGACGCGCTCGAGTTCGACCCGTACCCCGGCGCAATGTTGGGATCTGACCCTCGGTCGGAGGGGGGCAGATGCAATGAGGACTTTTTGATGGGATCGCCCGCTCGGCGGCACGATCGGCGGAACCGCGAATCCTGAAGCGGTCAGGAGGACGAACCTCACCGCGATTCCGGCGCTCCTGCTGGACCTCTCTCCAGGTGCTCCTTCACGATGTCGGCAACCCGCTGGACCTCCGCGTCGAGCTGCCTCTCGTCGAGTTCGGTGACCGCGGGCACCGATGCCCACACCTCACCGGGCGGGATGCCAGGCTTCTGGGGGCCGACTTGGATCACCGGTCGATTCTGATGTTGAAATCCCTCCAGGAGGATGCAGTCGGGTAGCGTTCCCCATGCGGCCCGACAGACGTTGACCGCCAAATGCGCGATGCGATCGGGCTCCTCGACGGCCGTCGCGATCCTAAGAGTCGTCTCCTTCGGGCCCGCAATTGCCACAACGAGCGCGCCCGCCTCCGTGAGTCGTGCGCTGTCGCTGCCGGGACGATCCACGACGAAGCCGTGCGGGGCATGCTTCACGGCCGCCGTCTTGATCCCACACGCCGTGAGGCGGCGGACCACGCCGCTGAGCACGGTCGTCTTGCCGCCTCCGGATTCGCCCACGACGCCCACGATGGCCGGCGCCCGCTCGGGGCTTGGCACGACCAGCCGGTCGGAGGTTTCTTCGCGATCGAGCATGAGCGCCGGAACGCGCGACGCCGCCGGCAGTGGAGGCGTCCCCGGCGCGATCAGTGCGAGCGCGTTGGCATCGAGGACAGAAGCGTAGTTGCCCACGTTGGCACCGTCGAGAAGTGCGATTTCGAACTCGCCTCCGCCCGTTTCGTACGCCTTACCCCAGAGCGCGCGCTGGCGGTCCGTGGCCCGGACCACCGGGGTGGCGAGTGTGGCCATGCGGAGCGGACGCACGGTATGGCGCCGTCCCTGCAGTCGTAGAACCACGGGGCGGGCGAGCAGATGGAACGCGGCAAGGCAAGCCACCGGTGTCCCCGAGAGGCCGATGACCCACCGGTCATCGAGCCGGGCCGCGAAGAATGGGCCACCCGGCTTGAGATCTATCCGCCCCACGACCCGGCGTGCTCCCGCATCGAGCCACGTTCGGTGGACTGCATCGTGCCGGCCGACAGAGACGCCGCCGGTGGAGATGACGAGATCGTATGAGGAGGAGGCTGCCGCAAACGACTCCCTGAGGGCCTCACGATCGTCTGGAACGATTCCGAGGTATTCGACCGCGCAACCCAAATCGGTGAGCATGCCGTGGAGTGCGATGGAGTTGCTGTTGACAATAGGGCCGGGGGGGAGCAACCGCGGGTCGGCGGGGGACTCCACCAGTTCTGTGCCCGTGGCAACGATCCCAACCTTGAGCCGGCGCCGCACCCCGACCTCCGAGAGCCCCGAGGCGGCAAGCGCGGCCGCCGCCCCGGGCGTGATGACGTCGCCGGCGATGACCAAGCGGGCGCCCGCACGGATATCCTCGCCGGGCGCTGCGATGTTGCGGTGGCCGGTCACCGGGTGATCGATGCGTACCATGGCAGTCGTTGCCCGGACGGCTTCGAATGGCACCACGCGGTCGCCATGCGCAGGGATCGGCCCGCCGGTCGTGATGGTCCACGCTTCTCCCCGACCGGGACCCGGTCCGGGGGGCACGCCCATCGTGACGGCGCCGGTGACGCGGAGCAACACGGGATGTTCGGGGGATGCGTGGCGGAGATCGTCGTCGTGGCACACGTATCCGTCCATTGCCGCCCGTCGGAAGTGAGGCACAGGCGCCGGCGCCGCGATGTCGTCGGACGCGATTCGACCGCACGCGTTGCGCACCGTGACGCGCTCGGTGGGCAGCGAAGACGCCTCTGCCAGCAACAGGTCCAGCGCCCGGGCTAGTTCCATGAACGAGACATCCCTGGCGCTCCGGCGGCGGGCCTCCGCGCTAGCCTTGCGCCGCTCCGCCGTCGATCCGCCATGTGTGGGTGAGGACGGTCCCCTTCTGGAGCATGGCCCAGACGGAGCAGTACCGATCCTGGCTCAACTCGACGGCGCGCTGCACCTGTTCGGCCTTGAGCCCCTCGCCTTTGAACACGTACTCTACATCGATACGCGTGAACACGCGCGGGTGCTCCTCCGCGCGCTCGCCCGTCACACGGATCTCCACGTCCTCCAGCGGGGCGCGCATCTTCCGAAGAATCGACACCACGTCCATTCCGGTGCATCCGCCGAGGGCAAGGAGCACAACCTCCATCGGTGTGGGTCCGGTGCCGCCGCGCGCCGGGGCCTCATCCATCGTCACCACGCCGCCCGATCCGGCCGTACCCGTAAAGGCGAGCCCCTTCGTCCAGCGAACGATCGCGTCCATTCAGCATCTCCTCCCCGGCACCAAAGTGCGTCATCGGTCGGGACGCCGCAGGAGTACTCTTCGTTCCAGATCGCGAAGAGCCGTAGTCGTGTACAGCGCGCAAGCCGTGTCCGCGGCCCTTTTGCCGAAATTCGGCAGGGTCGTGCGGCTGCCCTCCACCGTGGACCAGGAAAGACGTGACGTGCAGCACGTACACATACGGTGGCAACTCCATACAGAACGCGCGCGAACCCGAAGACCCTCGAGTCATTAGAGAATCTTACTGGAGCGGGTATCGTCGCGTTCACGGCACCTCTGGCGTGCGCAGAGGGAGGCGAAGACGGCCGGCCGCGGCTTCCGTCACCCGGGTGCGCGTCATGCGGCCGCCATGCCGAAGCGTTATCCGCTCTCCGCAGTAATGTCGGTACTGCAAGGAGGCTATGATGGACAAGTTGAACGTCGGCATCTTCGTCTTCGACGGCGTTGAGATCCTCGACTTCGCCGGCCCTTTCGAAGTCTTCTCGCGAACCCGGCTTGTGCCTGGTGCGGAGTCTCGCCGCTCTGAGGAGGCGGCGCCCTTCCGGGTCTTTACGGTGGCCAAGTCCCGCGCGCCGATCTCCACGACCGGCGGACTGACCGTGATCCCGCACCATGGGTTCGCGGACGCTCCCAAGATCGATCTGCTCGTGGTGCCGGGCGGCTTCGGGACGCGCCCGCTGCTCAACGATCCTGAGACTCTTGACTGGATTCGCCGCACCTCATCCGACGCGCATCAGGTTACCTCGGTGTGCACCGGATCGCTGTTGCTGGCCAAGGCCGGGTTGCTTGCGGGGCGACGGGCGACCACACACTGGAACGCGCTCGACCTTCTTGAGACGCTCGAGGTCGGCAAAGTCGAGCGGGGACCTCGCGTGGTCGACGATGGGATCATCACGTCGGCTGGTGTCGCCTCCGGCATCGACATGGCATTTTACGTGGTCGAGCGTCTCTACGGCGCCGCGGTTGCCGACGAGACGGCCCGCTACATCGAGTACCGGAGGATCGTGGGCCCACTCCCCAAGACGTAGCAAACGAGAGTGGGGCCGCCGCGTTCACCTGGTGAGGTCGTGGGCGATTGGGCTCGCGAATTGCGGCCCTGCGGTCGACGTGTTATTGTCGGGGCGGGCGTTGCTCGTCGGCGGGCAGAATGGACTCGAGGTCGCAAACGAGCCGCCGCCGACTCCGGGCCGCGAGGCCCGATTCTCGCCGCCGCCGACCTCGGCCCGTCCGGGGGTATGGCCCGCGGGATAATCCGTTCCTTCTCCGCCGCCGGTGTAGCTCGGGTGCGAGAAGCGTGAGCGGCACGGTTCGACTGACGTCGCCGGGGATGTGTGCCAATTGTCCGCGAAGCTGGCAACGGGTCCCCGCAGGTGAGGGGAGGACAAGGGACACGCGGGAGGGAGGCACCCCATGCAGATCCACCTCGTACGAATCGAGAACCCCGACGGCCTCAACATTATCCTCGGGCAGTCACATTTCATCAAGACCGTCGAGGATCTCCATGAGGCGCTCGTCGGCACCGTACCGGGAATTCGTTTTGGCATGGCATTCTGCGAAGCGAGCGGTGCGAGGCTTGTGCGGACGACCGGCACCGACCCTGCGCTCACCGAGCTCGCCGCACGCAACATTCAGGCGATCGGGTGCGGTCATGCTTTCCTTGTCGTGCTCGGGAACGCGTACCCTATCAACGTGCTCGATGCCGTGCGCCGGGTTCCCGAAGTCTGCCACATCTACTGTGCGAGCTCCAACCCGGTCGAGGTGATCGTGGCGGAGACGGAGCAGGGGCGCGGCGTTCTCGGGGTGGTCGACGGGCAGCCACCGCTAGGGGTTGAGGGGCCGGACGATGCCGCCGCTCGTCACGGGCTGCTGCGGCACATCGGGTACAAACTATGACGCGCTCAGGACCGGATGAGACCGCATCGGGCGTGACGGTGCCGGGTGCCGATCCTCGCGACCGCTTTAAGCGGGAGGCCGCGGTCCAAGCGGTCGCGGACGAGGTACGCGACGGCATGATCGTGGGGTTGGGCTCCGGCACGACCGCCGCGTTCGCCCTGCAGGAGATCGGGAGGC
>DASPUZ010000214.1:0-10885 GCA_035622635.1 bacterium
CCTCAATGGGGTGCACGTTCGTCACCCCCGCCGCCACGGCCACACGCGCCGCCTCGAACACCGCCTTCCGCTCCTCCCCCCAACCGACCGTACAGCCTCGTCAACGCCAGATGGTTCGCCTCCGTCAGCAGCGCCCCGGTCGGCTGCCCCCCTTCGTCCTCCTGCACGCCCGCGACATCCCCCGGAATCTCCAGCAGTCGCATGGCTGCCCCGTTCAGGCAGCACGCCGAGTTCCCAATCCGACCAAGCATGATGGGCCGGTCCGTACACACAGCGTCCAAATCACGCCCCGTCAGCGGTCGCTCATACCGGCTCTCGTCGTAGTTCCACCCCCGCACAATCTCCCCCGACGACCGCGAGACAGCCGTGGCGACACCATCCAGCACCTCTGACACCGACGCCGCCCCGTCCAACGCCGTGTCGTGCGCGTGCAGCCCCGTGTACAGCATGTGCACGTGGCAGTCCACGAACGCCGGCAACAACGTACATCCCTGCAGGTCAATGAGCTCCCAGCCGCTTTCCGGCGTCCCCGGCGCAGCCTGCCCCGCCGGCACGACCCCCTCCACGCGCCCATCCACAACACGGACGGCACGCGCCTCCGGTATCGTCAGATCCATCGTGTGAATCGGACCGCCCGCGAAGATCCGCCGATGTCCCACCATCTACGTAATGGTCAGGACGGGCTTGGGAGGCTGTGCATAAGTGATGCGACTGAACGTGTAGCCGCCATCGATGAGCAGCTTGGCAAACTGTACCGCGCACTCGGCGGGATCAAGCACCGGCACGCCCAGGTGATCTTGGACGGCCCTGCCCAACCCAAACATCGCTAAGCATCCGAGCACGATGCCATGAGCGCCACGGTCGATTAGCATCTGTCCAGCTGTGACGATCCGTTCGGTCGCCGTCGCGAGATCGCGCCGAATCTGCAGGACCGGGATGCCGATCGCGGCCGTACCGACAAACCGGCTGGAAAAGCCCAAGCGCTCAACCAGCAGTGCGGTTGGCGTCGCTTCGCCAGGAAGCGGCGTCAATACCCCAAAGCGGTACGACAGAAGCGCTGCGAGTCGAATGGCCGACTCCCCTGGTCCGACTACAGGACAATCAAGCAGTTCGCGCGCAGCGAGCACTCCGGGATCGCCGGCGCACCAGATAATGACCGCGTCTGCCGGATGGGGACCAAGCTTGTTCAGAAGCCTCAACGTTGCCGCAGCGCCCAACTCTTCTTCCGTAATCGTTTCAATGGATGCGGGGCCATCCTCCACGACCTTGAAGTCTACATCGAACCCCGGCCCGGCTAACCCTCGCACCATGTCCACGCGTCTCTGCACAACATCTCGATCCAATCCCACAATAGGAACAACAACCAGCAACTTGGCCGTCATGGGCCGTCCTTTCGTCCTTGCCGCATATCGAGAGCCAGAGTACCCTCGAGCCGCCGCGCCAGAAGGGTGTCAGAGTGTCGTCTTGTCGCCATCCCCCCAGAATGCTCTATGTGGAAGTCAGTTCCTCTATGTCGAAAAACAGAATGGCAGACATGGCAGTGCTTGTCAAAACTGATTTCGCTATGAATGAGGGCGACTAGAATACGATCGGAGCGACCCTCTCGCCAATTCTCAGCCGTTCGCAGCACGGATCTGCCCTTCGCGGATGCTCATTTCGCTGCATCATGAACGGCCGTCTCGGAGGATCGTGAATAGAGCGAATGCTTCACCGGTTGAGGCGTTCGCGCTGTATCCTCCTTCAGGGCAAGCCCGACGAGACGCTGGCTGGTCGGAAACTTTTGCAACGTCGCTGGGGAGCGATGGAGACGAGGCGGCTATCCATGCGACAGACACGAGAAATTCTCCGACAGCGGCTCCTGCCGAGTGGCGAGCGGACTCCATGCGTCTGCACACCAAACGGCGCAAGCCCGACGTGACACTGGAACTCATGCATCTGGAATGCCTGGAACACGAAGCGAAACGCCATGGCGTCTCGAGATCCATCGCGTGCAGGCGGTAACGCCGACCTTGACCAGCGCTGCGGGAGCATTTCGCTGAGATGCCTCGCTCCGTCGAGTTGTGCAGCCGCGTCGGCGTTTCTAGACGCTTCGGGAAGCCCGCCTGGGCCAACGGCGTCTTGGCCCTTGCCCTACGCCCTTCGTCGATTCGTCACATGGGTAGCGAGCCGGCCGACGACCCTGTCGCCGTTGGCCTCGTCGTGCGATCACGACAGCTGCGGACCAAAAGCCGGGATACGGGCCACGCCTATCTCGGCAAGGATGGCTCGCAAGCGTTCGCGCGTGGCGTCGGAGAGAGGGGTCACCGGCAGCCTGGCTGGGCCCGCTGGCAGTCCCCGGAGGTCCATCGCCTCTTTGACGACAACCGGGAAGCTCCCGAGATCGAACGCTTCGCGCAACACGGCGAGTCGCGCTTGGAGTGCTCGGGCCTCGGCGAGATCCCCTTGCCGCACGGCCTCGTAGATGCCGACGGCCAACTCAGGAGCGGCACTTGCGGTCGCGGCGACCGCTCCCGGTAGTCCGTTCACCAAGGCAGAGAAGATCAACGTATCCCGCCCGACGAACACGGCGAAGCTGAGCGGGCAGACGGCCGCGTAGGCCAGCGTCTGGCTCAAATCGCCAGTACTGTCCTTGATACCGGCGAAGTGAGGGAACTCGCGCGCGAGTGCCGCAGCCGTAGCGGGCGTGACGTTGTTGCCGGTACGCGCCGGGTTCGTGTACGCCAGCACCGGGATTCGTACCGCCTCAAGCACCGCCCGATAGTGCGCCGCGAGTTCTGTCTGGGTTAGTTTAACGAAGTACGGGGTGATCACCGAGAGAGCGTCGGCGCCGTTGGCTTCAGCATCTCGTGACAGCGCCACGGTTTCAGCCGTCGTCACCGCACCTGTCCCGATCATCACCGGTACCCGTTTTCGGACCGTGTCCACGTACGTTCGGGTGAGCTTCGACCGTTCTTCAAACGACAGCGCAAATGACTCTCCCTGACTGCCGACCCCGAAAATCCCGTGAACGCGGCACGACAGCAACCACTCCACGATTTCCGCCTGCGCCCCGAGCTCCAACTCACCCCGTCTGTTAAGCGCAGTAGGAACGGCAGGATAGATTCCTGCAAATTGTACGCTCATCGGTAGGCCCCCTGTCCCTCGTCGTTCTCAATATGCGAACTCGGCTCTTCTGCTGATCCAAAGACCGAGTCAAGGATCCCGGTCTGACGCGCCGCCAGTCGCACCGGCGGGTCACGGTGGCGACCAACTTGAACCCACCAATTCCGAAGGGCGCTGCCGCAACCACAGTGCCAAGCCCATCCTATCCGTGCTCCCCCCTTCTCGAAGGCGTCCGCTCACTAGGTCGGCGCAGGTTGTCCAGCACGAGCACCGGCCCTTGACGTCCAGGGGTGCGGCACTCAACCAGAACATTCGACCGCAGTTGAGCTCAGCGTGCTTCTGTGGCATGTTGATTGACTAACGAACTTCTGGGGGCCCCCAGCGCTCGTGACATTTCCTCCGCGACCATGCGCACAATTTCCCCTAGTTTCGCCAGGTCCTCGCCGAGACGAAACGCCGGGCCCCCGACGGCGAGCGCGGCGATGACGCGCCCCTCATGGTCCCATATGGGCGCAGCGACGCCTCGTACGGTATCCTGCCATTCCCCATGATTCTCACCGTAGCCCCGTTGTCGAGTACGGGCTAGCTCTGCCCGGAGCTTATCCGGGTCCGTGACCGTGCGCTCGGTATACCGTGGCAAGCCGCCGGCAATGTACTGCTCCGACACGGCCTGCGGGCTGAAGGCGAGAATCGTCTTCCCACTGGCAATCGCGTGCGCCGCAAAGCGGTCACCGACGTTGGCGTGCAACCGTATCGGTTGGCTGGGAACATGGACGTCCATGTACACCACGTGTCGTCCGTCAAGCACGCTACAGTAGGCCGTTTCGCCGGTCAGATCCACCAACTTGGCAAGGAAGCGTGAGCTCGCCTCGCGCAGACCCGTTTGCGCCAATGCCGCCCACCCGATTTCCCACAGTCTCAAGCCCACGGAATAGCGTCCCGTCTCCGGATTCCGGCGGACGAAATCGCTTGCCTGGAGTGTCGCGAGAAGCCGGAACACCGTGCTCATGCCCAGCCCCAACTCATGCGTCAGTTCAGTCAGGGTCCATGCCGATCGGTCCACTGAGAATACGGAGAGAAGCGTCAAAGCATTCTTGACCGAACGCAACACGAGTGGGTCGCGCTTGCCTTTGTACTTCTTCCTCCGTCCCGCCAATGTTCGTCCTCCCGTGCCCCGCGAATGCGACCCTCAGTCGGTCCGTTGCCTTGCTAACGGTATCGCACGCTGTGCGCCGCGACTCACGCTCTTGCGAACTCCGAAGCCGTCTCTACAAACAACGCGATCGCCTCGGTCTCCCTGCTTGCGCACGAGCTTACCCCACGGGAGCATGCGTCGTGGGACAGCCGATCATGCCGCCGCAGGACACCAATGTTCGGCGGCAGCGCCGAACTCTTCCTCCGTGATCGTTTCGATGGACGAAGGTCGGGACGACAACCGGAAGCTTCGCCATCTTTGAGCCATCCTTTCGCCCGTTGACCCTGCGGCCGAGAGCGGGAACCACCCCAGATCCGCCCGCTACAGCCTAGCAGTCATGCCCCTTGACGGATCTCTCTTGTCGCTTCCTCTATACGGAAATCACATACCAATATATCAAGCTTAGCGTGCCAGAGCCATGGCGGAGTTGTCAAACCCGATCTGAATCCAAACAGATTCCTGCGAGCGGAGCTCCACGATTCGGCTGGATTGCGCAGTTTCATTCTCCCAGACGGACTGCACTGCCCTCGCTGTGGCGAGGCTGGAAGGCCCGGTTCTGCCAGGGCGCCCTGCCCGCGTGCCGGCGCCCCCCGCACATCTTGGAACTGAACTCCACTCGATCTCCGGCAATCTTAAGAACGCACCCCCGGGGGACGCCTATCATAATGGCCATGGGGCACCCGACTCATAGGCTCGAAGGCCGCCGGGCTGGATCGTGAAGATTTCCCGAAATCTTCAAGTACTTTCAGACCGGTGAAAGCGCGGCCTACGATCCGGGACCGGATGATTCGGGAAGCTCATGAAAGCTGCTTTCATTCTACCGCCCATCTCTGGTTTCAGGCTGCGTTTGACAAGCATCCGGCTGTCTGGCATTGTTGATTTGGGAATCGGAAACGACTTTCGCATAGAGGAGGTGGCGGTAGAAGGCCATTTTTCGCTCAACGCGAGAGTTGGCGTGAGTGCGATCGTGAACGTGGTTCGGCATCAGGGAACGGAGTGAAATGCCCACAAGGTGAGGCACGCGGTCTTCGTCAGGACTGAGTGTGGGCTCGGTTGTCCCGTTGCCCGGGGGGCATCGTGTTAGCTGGCGCGCCGCGCGGGAACTGTGCCACGCGTGCGATGTGCCTGCGGATGGATGCGGGCGGGCGTTGAAGAGGCGAGGGGCATGCTGAGGTACGCTCTTGTGCGGATCGCGTGGCTGATACCGACGCTCCTGGCGATGGCGCTCGTGACGTTCGTCATCATGCACGCCACGCCCGGGAGCCCGCTCGACCCGCAGGCGCCGAACGCGAATCCCCTGAGCCCGGAACTGCAGCGTAACCTCGCCGACAAGTACGGGCTCGACAAGCCACTGTACATCCAGTTCTTCACATTCCTCAAGAACGTCGTCCGCCTAGATTTCGGAATTTCGTATATCTACAGGACCCGTTCGGTCTCCGAGATCCTCGCGGGCACGTTCCCGATCTCCCTGCAACTGGGCGCCATGGCGTTCGTCTTCGCGGCCCTCGGGGGCATCGTCCTCGGCACCCTGGCCGCCGTCCACCACAACAGCTGGATTGACTACCTCTGTGTCGTGCTGGCCACGATGGGCGTGAGCCTGCCGAACTTCGTCACCGGGGTCCTGCTCCTTTTGCTTTTCTCGCTGACGCTGGGTCTGTTTCCGGTCGCCGGCTGGGACGCGCCGCGCAACTGGGTCTTGCCGACGATCACGCTGGGGTTGCCTGAACTCGGCGTCATCGCCCGCTATACGCGGGCCAGCGTGCTTGAGGTCGTCCATGCGGACTACACGCGCACGGCCCGCGCCAAGGGGCTCGCCGAGCGTGTCGTCGTCACACGGCATGTGCTGAAGAACGCGCTCATCCCGGTCGTGACGTATCTCGGCCCGCTGCTGGCGGCGATCGGCACCGGGTCGTTCTTCGTGGAGTCGATCTACTCGGTGCCCGGGATGGGCAAGTTCTTCGTCCTCAGCATGTCGGGACGGGATTATAACATGATCATGGCCGTCATTCTCCTGTACGGAGCATTCCTCGGCGTGATGAATCTCGTCGTGGACCTGACCTACGGACTGCTCGATCCTCGTATCATGTACATGTGACCGACGGAATGTCACGATGAGAGACGCGCTCATCCCGCAACCGCCGTCCCCAAAGAATCTCCCGCCCCACACGCTGGCACTGAGCCTGCCCCGCCGCGAGACGTCCTATTGGCACGACGCCGTTCGGCGGCTGTCCCGCAATCGGCTGGCGGTGATCGGCGGCGTGGCGGTGGCGCTAATCATGGTGATCGCAGCCGGAGCCGACTTCCTGGCTCCCTACCCCTACGCCAAGACGAACTTCGCCCACGCCTACGAGTCGCCCAGTGCACCTCATCCGATGGGCACCGATCCGCTCGGACGAGACCTGTTGAGCCGGATGATCTACGGCGCGCGCATCTCGATGATCGTCGGCGTCGGCTCTCAAGTTCTCGTCATCCTCATCGGGGTGCCAGTCGGCGCCGTCGCAGGATACTACGGCGGGACGCTCGACCTGTGTCTGATGCGCGCGGTCGACGTGATGTATGCGTTCCCCACGCTCCTCTTCGTGATCCTCATCATGTCCGCGCTGGGGGCCGGACTCTTCAACATCTTCTTTGCCATCGGCATAACGGGGTGGGTCACCTTGTGCCGGCTGACGCGGGGACAGTTCCTCACCTTGCGGGAACAGGAGTTCATCATGGGAGCGCGCGCCGCCGGTGCCACGCCGCGCCAGGTCATCTTCCGGCACCTGCTGCCAAATGCATTGGCGCCCATCATCGTCGCCGTGACGTTCGGCGTGCCGAGGGCCATCTTCACCGAGGCCGCGCTGAGCTTCATCGGCGTCGGAATCAACCCACCGCTGCCCAGTTGGGGAGGCATGGTGGGCGAGTACCAGCAGTATCTGCGCGGGTATTGGTACATGGCCACGTTTCCCTGCATCGCCATCGGCGCCACCATGCTGTCCTTCTCGTTTCTTGGTGACGGCCTGCGCGATGCGCTCGACCCGACGCTGAAACGGTAGCGCTAGGTGGCAGTATGCAGGTGCGAGAACGTCCAAGGGGGGAGTGAGGATGGCAGAGTGGACTAGCGATCCCGAGCAGGTCGCACTGTTCCGGCAGCGTTCCGATGCGGTCGGGATTAGCCGCCGCGACTTCATGAAGATCGTGGCCGCCGCCGCGGTCGGCGCCGGTATGGTTCCGGCCGTTGGGGAGTTGATGACGCCGGAAGCCGCGTCGGCCGCCAACCCGGTCCCCGACGCGGAGCAGGTGCTCCGCAGCCCCTGGAACATCGAGCCGTCCAGCCACGATTACAACAAGGACCTGTACTGCGGTGGTGACACCGAGCTGTTCGCCGGGCTGGCCCGCTTCGATCCCACCAATAAGGTGGTCCCGTACGTCGCGGAGCGATGGGAGACGAAGGCGAACGGGCAAATGTACGTCTACTACCTCCACAAAGGGGTCAAATGGACCAACGGCGACCCGGTGACCGCCCACGACTTCGAGTGGTCGTTCAAGCGGCAACTGGATCCCGCGACCAACTCGTCGTACGCGGCGTTCCTGTTTGATATCCAGAACGCCGAGGCGTTCAATACCAAGACGCCCGGCATTACGCGCGACAACGTCGGCGTCAAAGCGCTCGACGACTATACCTTGCAGATCACCCTCGAAGGGCCCCGAGGCTATTTCCCCGTCCTCATGGCCTACTATTCCAGCCTGCCTGCCCATCGGCCATCGGTCGAGAAGTACGGTGACAAGTGGACCGAGGCCGGCAACATCGTCACCAACGGCCCGTGGAAGCTGACGGTGTGGGAGCACAATAAGCGCCTGGAATACGAGCGTAACGACGCGTTCATCCTCAAGCCGAAGCCCAAACTCCGAAAGCGGATCTGCCCCATCATGGTGAACGATGCTCAGTTGCCCGCGTACGAGGCTGGCGAGATCGACCGCATCGGCGTCTGGGCGTCCGTCCCGCTCGCGGAGATCAAGCGGCTGAAAAGTGATCCAAGGTTGTCGAAGGAGATGCACATCTTCTCCGAGACCGGTACGTTCTATCTGGCGCCGTCATATACGCAGCCGCCGTTCGACAACCGGGGTGTACGCCGCGCGTTCGCTCACGCGATCGACCGCGACTCGATCGTCAAGAGCTTGCTGCAGGGTATCGGCCAACCAGCCTACACATTCGTGCCGCCCGATGCGCCGGGCTACCTGGATCCCAGGAAGTACTCCTGGATCAAGGAAGCGACCGAGTACAATCCCAAGGTGGCGATGGACCAGCTCAAGGGCACACCGTACGAGGGCGGGCGGAACTGGCCAAAAGTCGCTCTCACGTTTCGCACCGACGAACTCGGAGGCCTTGAGGCCCAGGTCGCGCAGGCTATTCAGGCCATGCTGCAGGAGAACCTCAACTTGTCCATCGACCTGGAGGGACTCGAGGGGCGTGTCTTCTACGGACGGATGTGGGGGCACAAGATCCAGCTCAACTACGTCCGCTGGTACATGGACTATCCCGATCCGAACGACAATCTCTACATGGTCTGGTTCTCGAAGCGCACGGGAGGTTCGCGCCACGAGTACAAGGACGACGAGTTCGACAAGCTCGTGGAGCAGGCGGCGAGCGCACCCACCTGGGACCAACGGATGGCCTTGTATGCCCAGGCCGAGCGGCGAATGCTGGAGGACGGCGCGGCGGTGCACATCTATTATCCGTTCGGCGTGCGCCTCTACAAGCCGTGGGTGCAGGGCGTGCCCAAGAATGCCGCGGGGCTACCGGCCGAGGAGTGGAACGTGTACCGGGGCCTGGTCAACGAGATCTACATCGCGGACGTACCGGGGCGTCCAAGACTGACCTAGCGTAAGCTCGCGACGTCGGCAGCATAGAGTGGCGCAACGTGGTCCCGGTGCGCCGGTCCGGGACCGGGAAAGAGACGGCGCTTCCGGACGCCCCCCGGGGAACGGGGGGCGTGCGCGGCCGGCGGCGCTGCGGCCAGCAGCGGGTCGGCGTGGAAGCGCACGTGTATCTGTTGGTTTGCCGGCGATCCTGCGTCGCAGTTGCCCGCCGTAGTTCACGCGGACAATGCCGGAAACTCAGGATCCGTGTGTGCGTACTGCGATTGCTCCGCACACTCTGGGCGTCCGCCCCTCTCGATCAGTGAGTGGAGGCCGCACCGAAGGGAGCAGGCGTTGGGCATAACGCGGTCGTCGATAACCGAGGTGGATGGTCTGGTTGGTGACCTGGTGAAACGGGGCAGCCCGAGCGGACGTGAAGGGGAGGTCGCCGGTTTCATTGGCGATTGGCTCAGGGGCAGCGGAGCCGTGGTTGAGATGACAGAGGTGGTGCCGGGGCGACCCAACGTGATCGCGCGGGCCAGTCGAGGCGCCGGCGCGCACACGCTGCTACTCTTCGGACACACGGACACGGCACTGCCCGCGGCAGGGTGGCGCACCGACCCGTATCGGCCAACACGAGACAACGGGCGCTTGTTGGGCCTCGGTGCCGCCGACATGAAGGGCGGGTTGGCGGCCCTGATGCTGGCGTTGCGGGAGCTGATCCACCGCGACACGTGGGCGGGGAGCATCGTGTTCGCGGGCGTCATCGACGAGGAGGCATACTCGCTTGGGATGAAGGCGCTTCTCGCCTCGTCGGTCACACCGACGTGGGGCGTCCTGGGCGAGTCTCATTACGACGACGCAGTGCTGGGTTGCGTAGGCAAGGTGCTGCTCAAGGTCGTTGTCCACGGCTTGGCGGCGCACGGATCCAGGCCCGAACTGGGAATCAACGCGATTACCGAGGCCGCTCGCCTCGTGACCGCACTGGACGGCATTCCCATGGGGATCTATCCGGGGTTGGGCGCCGCGTCGCAGTGCGTGCTCCAGATTCGCGGGGGGCCGGACGCCTATGTCATCACCGTCCCAGACGAGTGCGTGTTTCTCGTGAACCGGCACTTGGTCCCGGGGGAAACCGACCAGCACGCGGTCGCGCAGGTGAACGGCCTCGTTCGTTCGCTCGGGCTATGTGCTCGGGTCGACGTCACCGTCGAGCCGCCATACTACCCGCCGTACGCGGTCGCCGCCGACGTCCCGCTGGTCGAGACGTTCTCAGAGGTTCACCAATCGGTCATGGGGCGGCCACCGAAGTTCGGATTCAGCCGCGGCGTGTGCGACGCCAATTACCTCGTCGCCGACGCCGGGGTGCCTACCATCATCTTCGGTCCCCGCGGGGGGAACCTCCACGCTGCGGACGAGTGGGTAGATCTGTCCACGGTCGCGGACGCCGCGGCGGTGTACGTGGCACTGGCAGAACGGGTACTCCGGACGTAGTGTCAACGGGTGCAGCGGGAGAGGAGACGAACATGATCACACATACCACACCACCTCAGGGAGCCAGGCACGAAGGCGCGCGGGCCGACGATGCGCATCCCCTCACGCTCCCGGGAACGCGCTCCCGCGCCGTGCTGGAGCGCGCGAGGAACCTCCTCCCCGACGCCCTCACCATCAGCGCGCCGGTCGTGATCCATCACGGGGAAGGCGCGATGGTCTACGACGTCGACGGGCACGCGTTCATCGATCTCGGCGGGG
>DASPUZ010000215.1:0-14682 GCA_035622635.1 bacterium
AGGTGCCGCGAGTGGCGCGAGTCCGCAAGCTGCCGGTGGAGACGGTCCGCAATCTGGTAACCCAGTACACGGAGGGCCGTCAGTTCGGTATCCTCGGTGAACCTCGGGTGAACGTGCTCGAGCTGAACCGGGCGCTCGACCGCCTCAAGTAGGCGCGGCGCGTCGACACGCAGACCGGGCGTTGCCCGGACTCTAAGGGCGCATCCGAGAAATGCTCGATGAGAGGGCCCGGGGCCCTCAAGGATTCGCATCATCTCAGCGAATCCTTGAGGGAGGCGGACTCGAACGTTCGCCAGCGACTGACGTGCAGGCATTACAGGTCGACCGCCTCCCCAAGCGCGGGCCTCTCGACCTGCGTGTCCCGCAGCAGCTCGGCGAAACGCCTCATGACCGGCTCCTCCCCGTGCACCGGGAACGTGCGCGGGGATACCGTCGAGCGGTGCCACGCGAGCAACTCGTTGCGGTCGGCGTGCGCCGAGCATCCGCTGATGATGTGAACGCCGGCGCTTACCGGAATCTTCTCGCCGACACGAGATGACACGATCCAGTCACCCCGCGCTCATCCCCATGAAAGGATCTCGTTATCACGCCCTCGGCAACAGGTTTGCGCACCATGGGCTTGCACAAGACGTTGGGCCGTGAACCGATCCGTAATAAGCACGTTGATCCAACGGCCTGCGAGCGCCCTTGAATCGCCTCGAACTTGCGCGGCCCTCCTGCGACGCCAACCGACCGTCTTACCCGTCGAAACTGCTCAAGCCGCATGCCGATCACGCGACCGTCCAGCGGAGAGTAGGCGCAGGCCACTTTCGCCATAAGGCGGGCCTCGTCTAGACTCCGCACGTCGGCCTCGTCTCGGGGAGACGCGCGACGTACTCGTCGGTCGTCGTGCCTATGATACGTTTGTTTCGATAGTACGCCAGCACCGGCCTACCCGGTCGCTGGTAGAACTGCACGGAAGGACTGGCGCCATCCCGTGCACGGCCTGTCTTCAAGTTCTCCGGCGATCTTCCAAACAGCACCGCGGTGCCGCGTCGCGGCCGGGGACCGGCGGAATGGCAACGGATGCTATAATTGTGACCTGAGTGTCAGAGCTACAAGCATCCCGGAGGTGAGCGCGATGCCGTCACGAGGCTATCAACGACCGTTGGCGCGGTTGACGCATCCTCTGATCCGGAGCAACGGCGGATTGGAGCGGGCCACCTGGGACGACGCGCTCGACTTGGTGGCGCGGCGGTTCGGGGAGATCCGGCAGGACCACGGCCCGGATGCGTTCTGCTGCTTCAGTTGTTCGAAGGCCTCGAACGAGATGAACTTCGCCGCCCAGAAGTTCATGCGGACGGTGATCGGCACCAACAACATCGACAGCTGCAACCGCACCTGACACGCGCCCAGCGTCTCCGGTCTGGAGACGGTCTACGGCGCCGGGGGCGGCACCACCAGTTATGAGGAGATGGAGCAGACCGATCTGCTCTTTCTCTGGGGTTCCAATCCGCGCGAAACGCACCCGATCATGTTCCACCACATGCTCCGGGGCATGCGCAACGGGACGCGTCTGATCGTCGTCGACCCGCGGCGCACGCCGACGGCGCAGCTCGCGCACCTCCATCTGCAGATCCGCGTCGGCAGCGACATCGCGCTCGCGAATGCGATCGGGCGGGTCATCCTCGACGAAGGGCTACAGCACCGCGAGTTCGTCGACCACGCCACCGACGGCGCGGACGCGTATCGCGAGAGGATCGCCAAGTACACGCCGGAGTTCGCCGAGGAGGTCAGCGGCGTGCCGGCTGAAACAATCCGCCGGGTCGCCCGGATGTACGCCGAGGCGCCGCGCGCGATCATCTGCTGGACGCTCGGCATCACCGAGCACCATAATGCGACCGACGGCGTCTATGCGTTGTGCAACCTGGCGAACATCACCGGCCATGTTGGCCGTTACGGCTCGGGCCTCTCGCCTCTGCGCGGTCAGAACAACGTGCAGGGCGGCGGCGACATGGGGGCGATCCCGAACCGCCTGCCGGGTGGCGCGGACGTGGAGGATCCGGTGCAGCGCCGGCCCTTCGAGGCGGCGTGGGGCGTCGCGCTTCCATCGAAGCGCGGACGCCATCAGAGCCAGATGTTCGAGGACATGGAGAGAGGCAGGATCCGCGCGGCCTACATCATCGGTGAAAACCCACTGATGTCGGAGGCCAATCAGAAGCGAAGCCGCGACCTGCTCGAGGGCCTCGAGTTCGTCGTGTTCCAGGACATCGCCCTGAACCAGACGGCCGAGATCGCCGATGTCGCCCTACCTTCGGCCCTGTCGTGGTGCGAATGCCAGGGCACGGTGACCAACTCCGAGCGACGGGTGCAGTTGATGCGCAAGGCGGTCGATCCGCCCGGCGAGGCGCGGGACGACATCTTCATCTTGCAAGACCTGGCCCGACACATGGGCCACGATTGGGGATATACGTGCGCGGAGGACGTCTGGAACGAGGTGCGGCGTCTCTCCGCCAGGCACCGGGGCATGTCGTACGCTCGACTGGCCGCATCTGGAGGACTGCAGTGGCCCTGCGCCGACGAGCGCGACCCTGGCCGCAAGTTCCTCCACGAGCGCCTCTGGTGTCGGCCCGTACAGGGCCGGCGTGCGCCCGTGATCCCCGTGGACTGGGAGCCACCGGTGGAGCAGCCGGACGAGACATACCCCTTCCTCCTCACCACGGGGCGCAGGCTGGAGTTCTACAACACCGGCACGCAATCGCGCGGCTACGCAGCGCCTCGGCCACAGACTGAATTCTTGTCCATCTGGCCCGCAGATGCCCGCCGGCTCGGCATCGAGGAGGGCGACCTGGTGCGCGTTCGGTCCCGGCGCGGGTCACTGCTGCTGCCCGCGAAGCCGGACGCGACTCTCGCTCCCGGGCTCTGCTTCATGACACTGCACCACCCGGAGATCATGCCCACGAACGTGCTGACGATCGACGCCTGGGACCCCAAGTCGGGCACGGCCGAGTTCAAGGCGACGGCGGTCGCGGTCGAGCGCGTCGCATCGCGCGGAACGTGGGCCGAGGACCGCATGGGGGAGGAGACGACGAGCCATGCCGATTGAGCCGAACCCGACAGCCCCCGCCGCCGAGCAGGAGTGCGCGGCGGTCGACCGCGTGCTCACCCGCCTGACCGCCGAGCCTCAGCGGCGGGACCTGCTCCCTTTGCTGCACGCGCTCCAAGACGACCTCGGATGGTTGCCCAGGGGCGCCCTCCAGCGGCTGGCCGACCGCATGGGACTCCCCTTCCCCGACGTCTGGGGAGTCGCCACGTTCTACGCGCTGTTCCGTCTCGACGCTCCGCATGGGACGATCGTTCACGTGTGCGACGACGTCTCGTGCCGGCTGCGCGGCGCGGATGCGCTGGTGAGACAACTGGAGGCCCGGTGGGGTCCGGCCAGGCGCTTCATGGGCGAGGCTCACGGGGTCTCGCACGGCGGAGCGCCCGCCGCCGGCCACGTCGCACCGGCCGATTGGGAGACCGTTCCCTGCCTCGGCCGGTGCGAAGATGCCCCGGTCGCCGTCGTCGCCGGCCGCGAACACCCGCGCGCCACGCTCGACGAGGTTCTCGCCGCGGTCGAGGCCGGGATCACCGATGCGTGAGGTCCGGCGGCTGCTTGAGCGGGTCGGCACCGCCGATCCCGAGAGCCTGGAAGCGTACCAGGATGCGCACGGGTACGAGGCTCTCGCAAGAGCCGTGGAGCACGGCCCGGCGTGGGTGCTTTCCGAGCTGGAGGCTTCCGGCCTGCTCGGACGCGGGGGCGCGGCCTTTCCCGCCGGCCGCAAATGGCGCGCCGTGGCCGGAGCCGCCGGGCGCCGGCGTGTGGTGTGCAACGCCGACGAAAGCGAGCCCGGCACGTTCAAGGACCGAGTGCTGATGGAAGAGGATCCATTTGCAGTTATCGAGGCCATGACGATCGCCGGGCTGACCGTCGGGGCCGAGGACGGGCTCATTTACGTTCGCGGGGAATACCGTCTCGCCGCCGACCGCTTGCAGCGCGCGATCGAGAAGGCGCGAGCTGCCGGGCTGCTGGGCGCCCGTGTTGCCGGCTCCGAGCAAGCATTTGACATCCTGATCTTCCGCGGCGCCGGAGCCTACATCTGCGGGGAAGAAACGGCACTCTTCAACTCGGTCGAGGGGCGGCGCGGCGAGCCGCGCAACAAACCTCCGTTCCCGACGCAAGTCGGCCTATTCGGCGACCCGACGCTGATCAACAACGTTGAAACGCTCTGCAACGTTTTGATAATACTCCGGGAGGACGCGGCTGGCTTTCGACGGTACGGGACCGACCGGTCAACAGGAACGAAGCTCTTCTGCGTCAGCGGTCATGTCGAGCGACCCGGGCTGTACGAGGTTCCGTTCGGAACCACGCTGGGAGCGTTGATCGCCCTGGCGGGGGGTGTCTGGCAAGGACGTCGCCTCCAGGCTGTCCTGTGCGGAGGCGCTGCCGGCACGTTCCTCGGGCCGCAGCGGCTGGATCTGCCTCTGACGTTCGAGGATCTTCGGACTGTCGGGGGCACGGTCGGCTCGGGAGCGGTGATTGTACTGGACGAAACGGCCCCGCTCTGGGACGTCGTGCTGCGTGTGGCCCGTTTCTTCAAGGAAGAGTCGTGCGGGCAATGCGTCCCGTGCCGCGTGGGCACGCAGCGCCAGATGGAAATCGTCAGCCGCCTCGCGTCCGGCCGGGGGATTCCGGGGGACCCGCTTCTGTTGGAGGAGATCGGGGTGGCAATGACGGATGCGTCCATCTGCGGGTTGGGGCAGACAGCGTCCAGTGCGGTGCTCAGCGCCCTGGCGTTGATACGAGGAGGATCGATGTGAGCGTTGTCATCGAGGTCGACGGGCGGCCGGTTGATGCGGAAACAGGGATGACCATTCTCCAAGCGATGCGGCGCGCTGGCACGGACGCCCCGACGCTGTGTTACCATCCCAACCTGACGCCGGTTAACGCGTGCCGAGCGTGCGTCGTCGAGTTGGAGGGCAACCGTGCGCTCGTGCCGTGCTGCTCCCGGCAGGTCGAGCCCGGCATGAAAGTCCGCACCGAGACGGAGCGGGTGCGGCGGGCTCGGAGGGTCGTGCTGGAGCTGCTGGCCTCGTCGGTCGACACGTCGACCGCACCGGCTCTTACGGCCTACTTGGCAGAGTACCATGGAGACCCCGAGCGCTTTGGGACGGATGTGCGCCGCGTCGACGAGATGCTCCGGGACGACAACGCCCTCTACGTGCGAGACTACGGTAAGTGTATTCTGTGCTACAAGTGCGTTGAGGCGTGCGGGGACGACGCGCAGTTCACCTTTGCGCTCTCGGTCGCCGGACGGGGGTTTGGTGCGCGCATCGACACCGGGGCCGATACTCCGCTGCTCGATTCCCGCTGCGTCTTCTGCGGCAACTGCGTGGCCGTCTGCCCGACCGGCGCGCTAATGCCCCTCATCGAGCAGCGCATGAGGCAGGCAGGCGAGTGGGACGAAACCCGGCAGCACGTGACGGGGACGATCTGCCCTTACTGCGGCGTCGGCTGCGCCGTGGAGTTGCACGTCCAGGACAACCGCATCGTCAAGGTTACGTCGCCCGCCGATCACGGTGTGACGCGCGGGAACCTGTGCGTCAAGGGTCGGTTCGGCTTCACGTACGTTCGGCCGGAGGTCTGAGTGGGCTCTCCGCCGTGCTCCAAATGGGGGACGTGCAGATCGGGGCGGTCAGCCGTGGCGGTTACGCCATGCGAGCACGGCCGCAGCGTTGCTGCCGGCGCTGCACAAGAATCCGCTGGGGAGTTCTCGAATCACGACGATGCCGGCGACGGCGAGGAGGGTGCGCTGTCGCACGCGATCGCCGCTGCACCGGCGATAGAGCACCATTGACGCGACTGCGTCCCACGTGCCCGTGCAGGGCAACTTCTCGCGTCCGCGCGTCTTCAGATACGCCTGCTCTGGATCCACTCCCACCCTGGCCCCTCCCCCATGACCGTCGCGTGCATCGCCCGCGACGTGTAACCTCGAGGTCGCACGGCCTGCCCGGCGCCTGCGACGGCCCCGCTGCGACGCAGTGACCTGACGCACTCCCGCGCTCCCTCATTCTTGTTGTCACGTCCTCACGATCGCCCGGCGACGTCAACTGACCCGCGCCCGACCTCGAACGATACCGGCATTTCGTTCTTCAGCGCGAACGCCTGACGCTCGGCATAGACTCACGTGTTGTGAGTCTAACCGCGCCCGGTCAATGCGTCCATAGGTCGTCCGCTGTATTTTCCCTGGTCCCACGCATGAATATGGGATCCACTGAGCCGCACCGCCGGCATGTGCTCCCCGCACACGACGGGTAGGAGGAGGCGATTTGTCTCTTGGAATGGCGCTAGTACTTCGGACGGAAGGCAAGATACATTTTCTGCCCGATGGCATGGCCGCAAGAACGCGCAGTACCCTGATCCGGGAGACAGACGATGGCGGTGGCGCAATGGCCGCGTTACTCGGCACCGAGCACAAGGACGGCTACAACTACACGATCTCCCTCAAACAGGTCGGGCGGATATATACGTGGCGCGTCTTCCGCACCGGCCACGGTGTAGCCTACACCGTGGCGCGGGGCAGGGCGCTGACACCTATCAAGGCCATGGACGACGCCTTCGCTGCCCGCCGCAAGCTCGTCCAGGCTCCTGCGGGAAAAGCTTAGGACTCCTCCTCGAGGATCACCACTACACGGACGGCGCACAATCCGGTCGTGGCGGCGTTGCAGCCCGCCGGGCTGCCTCTACGATGGCCGGGAGGATCTCCCCCGCCTGGCCGCGCAGGAGAAGGTCCGCCAGCGGGTCGCAGGCCGTCGGCTCGCGGTTCACAATCACGATCTTCGCACGGCGTTCTTTGGCCAAGCGCGGCAGGCCGGCCGCGGGATAGACTTCGAGCGACGATCCCACCACGAGCAGCACCTCGCACCGGAGGCAGGCGTCCTCGGCGCGGCGGTACGCTTCCACGGGCAGCATCTCCTCGAAGAGCACAATATTGGGCCGGAGCATACCGCCGCAGCCTGCGCACTGCGGATGAGTGCCGGCGTCGAGTTGCCGCACCATCACGCCGATGGGCATGATCGACCCGCAGGACTGGCACCGCGCTTCCCGGAGATTCCCGTGGATCTCCACAACGTCCCGGGAGCCGGCCTCCTGGTGGAGGCGGTCCACGTTTTGGGTGATCACCAGTTGAACGAAGCCAAGCACCTCGAGCTCGGCGATCGCCCGGTGCGCCGCATTGGGCTTGGCATCGGCAAGATGGGACAGGCGCTGCCGATAGAATCGGTAGAACGCGTCCGGATCGCGCGCAAAGGCGCTCACCGATGCCACCCGTGTTGGATCCAACCCGGTCCACAACCCGGCAAGGCGGCCCTCGGCGGCCGTTGAGCGGAAGTCCGGGAGCCCCGACTCTGTGCTGACGCCCGCACCGGTCAGCACCGCCGTCCACCGGCTCCGCCTGAGCAGGTCGCCCGCCAGACGGATGCCGTCTCCGAGCCCCGTCATGGCGGGGACGTCATCGGGCTCAACTGACCCGCATCGTCGAATTGGAATGGCTCCGGCCCGCTCGTGATGGTGACGCCCCTCCCGCCCCGCAGTTCCTCGGCCACGGCCTCGGAGACCGACACGTCCTCCAGGTGCAGCGTGTTGGGGATCAACACGATGCGGGCACGCGCCGGCTCGGCCAAACCGAGGCTGCTCAGCGCCGCCAGAATCGCGTCGCGGTCCGTGGCCAGCACCATGGGCAGCATCGCCCGCTGCACGTACGTGCTGACGATAGAGTTGAGGTACGTGGCGTTGAAGTTGATCCGGTCGACAAGCGCCCGCGTGGTGAAGTCGGCGAGCCCGATCCCCTGCGCATTGCCCTCCGAGTGGTCGGAGAGGCGCATGGCAACGATGCGCTCGGCATGCGGTGTCTCCGGTTCCGGCACGCCGGCGATGCGCCAGCGCCCGATCACGTTGACGTCCATCCCCGTACCGCTGTAGTTCTTCCCGATCTCCCTGACGATGAGGAGGTCCATGGCGTCTACCGGCAGGCGTGGCATGAGCGCCCGGGCCTCCTCAAACAGCGCCATCTCCTCGTCCGGGATGCGGTCCGCCGGCACGGCGACGGCCTGGGCGGTCTCATCGTATGCGTTTTCGATCACCGCCAAGCCGCCGAGTACGCGGCCGGTGCCGATGACCGTCTTGGCAATCTCGACGATCGCGCGCGCCATCGGCTCGCCCGCACCCTCGCGGTGGATCTGCGTCGCCCCGGCCGCCTTGCCGAGGCCGACCCCGAGCATCTTCATCAGTCCGCTTCCGAACGGCCGGCTGAAGCCGGTGTGCGGCTTGATCCGGTTGACGACGAGGATGGCGTCGCAGGACGCCGCGACGCGGTCACAATACGCGGTGAACCCGCCGGGGGTCCGGCCCACGGCAACGGTCTCCATGGACGTGGACAGCGGCGCCCCGACCGCCTCCGAGGTGATCCCGAGGTGCGCAAGGATTCGTCGCTGGCCCTCTTCGGTGCCACCGCCGTGGCTGCCCATCGCACCAACCACGAGCGGCTCCCCCCCCGCCTCCCGGATCGCCTCCGCGGCGGCACGAAGGATCGGCACGATGTCGCGAATGCCGCGGCTCCCGGCCGTGATCGCCACGCGCGAGGCAGGACGGCCGGGGCGGGGACGGAGGTGCGACGGCAGATCGAGCCGCCGGAGCGCCTGACGCACCGCGTCCTGCACGTCGCTCGCGCGCGGCCGAGGAAAGTGCTGGCGCACGCGGACCATACGGGGCAACATAGCCGGCAGCACGACGCCGCGGGGAATGCGTTCGACTCCGATCACCATGAAGGCGTCGCTCCGCGGAGAGGCAATGGAAAGACAGTGACGCACATCTCCGCCGTGCATGGACTACGTCGCGCCGCGCGCAAACACCTACCGGCCGCGGCCACGCGATCGTGGCCGCACAGAAAAGCCGCGGGCAGGGTGGCCCCACGATCGAACTCCCAGCTGAGCGCGCCCGAGCCGGTTTCTGGCTTGAAACACCTGGCGGAGCGGTTATGTTGAATTCGCACGCCCAGGCTCGCGCGCGGTAGCCGCCGGCTTCACCCGCCGGGAGACGTCCCGCTGCGCTCCCGTACCACCCGCGCCATGGCGGCATCTTCAACCTCGGCGCGCTGTTCCAGGCCCCGGATCACGCCGAGCCGATCCTCGGCCGGGCGGTTCTGACTCGCCTTCCACTTGCCTTCCATGCGAGTGATGCGCAGGTCGATCCCGACGATGGCCCGCTGGAGCGAATCGATGAACTCCGCCGGCGCGTCTGCCGGCGTCCAGGGCGGCGCGAATGCCGCCTCCTGCGCCGCCGTGAGCCTGTCCAAGTGCTCGCGCAGTCGCGCCGCATCGGCATAGGCCTCGAGCGGGCCATACACGTGGACCACGACGTAGTTCCAGGTGGGCACGACCCGGCCTGTCTGTCCTTTCGTGACGTACCACGATGGACTGACGTACGCCTGCGGACCGTGAAAGATGGCGAGCGCCTCGACATCGGGCCGGGACGTGTGCCACTGCGAGTTTGCGCGGGCCACGTGACCGTGCAGGGTGCCCCAGGGTGAGGGTTCGGGATCATGAACGAGCGGGATGTGGCTCGCGACAATCCCGTCGCCGCCGAACGTCACCAACGTGGCCAGAGGATACTTCCGTATCAGATCTAGGAGCACATCGAGACGGTCCTCACGGAAGTGTGATGGAAGGTACATGATCGTCCCCTTTCGGCCGGGCCCGGTGTAAGAGCCCCTATTCCAGCCTCCTCGTGCGCATCCTGCCACAGCCGTTACAGGCTGAGCGTTGGAGAGCTGCCGACGTCATTCGGCACGGTGCGACCGCCGACAGCGTTCCCTCCTCAGTTCCAGCGCAGCCGCCGCTATGACGACGAGCCCCGCTGCGTCGTAGATCGCCGGGAGTCCCAACACGGTGAGCAGCGCACCCACGGCAGGACCGGCGATGCCTGCCAGGTACAGCGGAAGATAGATCAGGTTGAGCGTCGCGGACCGCCGTTCCGCAGGCAACGCCACGGCCAGCAAGCCGTAAACCATCGCGCTCACGGCCGCGTAACATCCCGCGGCAAACCCGTTTGCAACGGCGAGCCACGCCACCGTCGGCATGACGGGCGTGGCCACAAGGATCAGCCCCGCACCGAACAACGCCGCGATCAGGACCGCGGCAAGCCCTACCCTGTCGCCGATTGCGCCGGCGGCGGGGGACACTGCGCCGCCGATCAGCGCCGCGGTGCCGACGACGAGCGCGATATCGCTCGCCAACGCCGAGTTGCCATGCACCCGCTCGACGAGCAGGGGGAGGAACGGCGAGGACATTTGACGGGCGAGCATGATGCAACCGAGCAGCGCAAACAGGCGGCGCGTAACACCGTCTGTGAAGACACCGCGCAGGGCACGGCGCGCCAGCGTCACCATCCCGCCGGTCGGGATCACCGAAGGCCGCACTTCGTGCAGCCCGACAGCCAGCATGATCGCGCTTGCCACCGACAGCGCAGACGAAACAGCGTAGACTGCGGCGACGGGAGCGTGAACGTGGTCCAAGAGAAACCCTCCCACAGCCGGACCGGCGGCAAAGCCCACCGGCGACGACGCCCCAAAGATCGCCATCGCCGTTCCCAGACGTGCGCGCGGCGTGACGTCCCGGATGGCCGCGAGCATGACGCCTGTGTTGCCCAATTGGAACCCAACCAGCAACAGGCTCACCGCCAGTTCCCACGGGTGTCTGCTGACGGCGATGGCGCCGAATACGATGGCCTCGACGACCGCGCTGCGGGTGATCACGAGCTTTCGGCTATACTTGTCCGCCAGAACACCCCACAGCGGCACGAGCGGGAGACCGAACACAAAGACGAGCGCGTTGAGCACGCCCACGAAGCGGGGGATCATCGCAGGGGATAACCCCATCGATCGCAGATCAAGCGGCAGGAACGCCGCGATCTGGCTGACTCCCATGGTCTCGATCGCCGAAGTGATTGCAAAGAGCGCAAGTGTCACTCGCCATGGGTGGGGCGCACTCCCGCGCCCAGCGATCGGCCGATCCATCATTCGAACCGATCCTCGGTACTCTCTCCGTCAGCCCATCGGGCTGCTGGAAGTTCGCAGGCCCGTCCCGCGGCCAGACAAGATACTATCCTCCTCAATTTCGCAAGGTCGGTGGCGCTCAAATTCCCATCTCGGTGGCCGCACTCCTCTCCGGCCAGAGACTCGTCTGGCGTACGCGAATCAGGCCCTTGCCCGATAGAGGCCGGCGTGCCTCGAAAGTACGTTGGGCGTGAAAAACAATCACGACGATCGGGAGGAGCGTACTGTGAGCACAGGACCCGTCGCCGGCGCCACACAATGACGATGCGCACGCGGTTCTTGAGGGAGGTGTCGCGCGCGGGCCTGCCCATCGGTCCCGGACCGCACGACATGATCACGGAGGATGACCTGACTCGCTTGCCTGAACCGACCCAACGCTACCTCCGGTTCATGCGCGTCTTAGGACGGCCGCGAGACTGGTCGTTCCGTCTCGGATTCTCCGGGCGATTCCGGATAAGGCCGGGGCACACGTGGATGACGTGCGAAACATGGCAGTACAACACCCGCCTGGCGGTCGCTCGCATCTTCCACGTCCGCGTTCGGGTAGGAGGTGTGATCCCCGTCCTGAGCGTGACACCTATGTGCACGGTCGAGGCCGCATGCTGATACGGCTATTCGACGTGTTCACGGTGGTAAGTGCTGCGGGCCCCGAGTACGACATCGGCGAACTCGTCACGTATCTGAATGACGCGGTGCTGATCGCGCCCTCGATGCTGCTCGTACCCGAGGTCGCGTGGTACTCCGTCGATGCGAACTCCTTCGACGTGGCGCTCAGGGACCCTGGCCGAACTGTGATTGCGCGGGTGACCATCGACGAGTGCGGCGCGCCGAAAGATTTCAGCACCGCCGATCGCTTCTACACCGATCCCGACAATCCCAAGCGCACCATGCGCGCTCGTTGGACGACGCCCGTTGCCGCGTGGCAGGTGTTCGATGGCCGCCGGATACCTGTCGCCGGTCAGGCCACGTGGCATCGTTCACCTATGCCGACTCCCGCCTCACGCCTGGGAGCCTTGCGTTCAATCTCGCTCCCGAGAGGTAGCCGATACGACGACGGAAGCACAGTCACGGTACATAGGCGCTTTCGAGAGGTGTTCCGGAGAAATTCCGCGTAGTGCAGAACGGGATTCCTTGGAGGATCGCTGAAGTGGCGCCTCCGGGAAGGGGAGCGACCGGAGATGAGCGACACGGCGGGTACGGCGGAGGTACACGATTCTGCCATCCTTCGGTGGGCACGCGAGGTGCTGGACCGTTGTCCGTCGCCGATGGCGATGCAGCAACAGGTCATCCAGGCGGTGGAGCGCAACGCCGCGTGGCGGGGCAACGAGTGTATCAACCTTCTAGCCCCGGAGGCCCCCATGAGCCCGGCCGTTCGCCGACTACTCTCTGCTGAGGTCGGGCAGCGTGCGGCGGAGGGCCACATCGGACCAGCCAACCGGTGGTTCGCGGGGACGCGCTACATCGACGAGATCGAAGCTCTTTGTGTTGAGTTGCTCAAGCGCGTCTTCCGCGCGCGCTACGCAGACCATCGGCTCGTCGCCGGGATGATTGGCAACCTGGCCGTGTACACGGCCTTGACCGAGCCCGATGATGTGATCATGAGCCTAACCCAGCCCCTCGGGGGACATTCCAGCAATCGGGGCGACGGACCCGCTGGTGTGCGGGGGCTACGGATTCACGACGTACCAATGGACCCGGTCACGTTGGAGGTCGATCTCGACGCGTTCACGGTCGCCGCCCGCCGGAACCGACCGAAGCTTGTGGCGCTCGGCGCCTCGATGACCTTGTTCCCCTACCCGGTGGACGCCATGCAGCGTGTCATCGCGGAGTGGGAGGGGCGCGTCTATTTCGACGGTGCGCACCAACTCGGACTGATCGCGGGCGGCCAGTTCCAGGATCCGCTGGCAGAGGGAGCCGTCGTGCTGACCGGATCTGCCGGTAAGACCTTCAGTGGTCCGCAAAGCGGCATCATCGTCTGGAACGATCCCGGCGTCACCAAGCCGATCACCCACGCAATCTTCCCCGTCTTGGCCGCAACGCATCAAGTCAACCGGGTCGCGGCCCTGGCAGCCGCTGCGGCCGAGTTCCTGGCGTTTGGAAGGGAATACATGCACCAGATCGTCGTGAACGCGCAGGCGCTCGGACGGGCGTTGCAGAACCGGGGCATCCCGATGCTGGGCGCGCACAAGGGCTTTACACGAACCCATCAAGTCATCGCGGACGTACGGGGCTTTGGCGGCGGGAACGACGTTGCGCAGCGACTCGCCGACGCCAACATCATCACGAACAAGAATCTGATCCCAAGCGACACCCCGGAGGATTGGGATCGGCCCGGCGGACTGCGCATCGGCACCACGGAGGTTACACGGCTCGGAATGGAGGAAGCGGAAATGGAAGTGATCGCAGACCTCATCTCCGCCGTGGTGATGCAGCGCGTACCCACGCAGGATGTCAGAAGACGCGCCGTCGAGCTGCGCCAGTCCTACCGCCGCCTGCGTTATTGCTTCGAGGATCGGGATCAGCCCCAAGCGGCTCCGTAGCAGGTGTGAGTCCGCTTTCCAGCAGATCCCGCACGAGCGTCTCCGTCCAGGAGCGATGTGAAGATGTGTAATGAAAGTGTTTGGGTTCATGGCGATCATCTGCAATAATAATCAATAACAATATGGAAGAAGCGGCATTCGGAATCGCGCCGCCGACGAATACACGAGGTGACGCACCATGAGCACTGCCCCTCTCCGGCTCACCGTCAACGGCACGGTTCACACCGTGCGATCGTCCCCAGACACGCCGCTGCTCTATGTACTCCGCGATGAGATCGGGCTGCGGGGTCCGCGGTTCGGCTGCGGCCTCAGCCAGTGCGGTGCATGCATTGTGCACCTCGGCGGCGCCGCGGTGCGGTCGTGCACCGTCTTGGTCTCCACGGTGGGTGACCGGCCGGTCACGACGCTGGAAGGCCTCGGCGCCGGTGGCCGGTTGCACCCGGTACAGCAGGCCTTCATCGACGAACAGGCAACCCAGTGCGGCTACTGCGTCAACGGCTGGATCATGGCGGCGGCCGCGCTGCTCGACCGGACGCCCCGGCCGACCGACGCAGAGGTCCGGACGGGCCTCCAAGGACTGGTGTGCCGCTGCGGCGCGCACATGCGGATGTTCCGGGCGGTCCGGCGCGCGGCCGAGGCGCGGAGGTGACGGCGATGGGCGGCTACAGTTCGCGGACCCTCTCCCGCCGCGCATTTCTGAGGACGTCCGGCGCGGTGGTGGTCGCCTTCGGCATCCCGCCAGTGCTCGGGCCCTGGGACGGGGCCGCCGCGGCGCCGTCCGGACCGGCCGTACGCGGCGCGGGCGGCATCGATTCGTGGCTCGCGATCGCGCAAGACGGCGGCGTCACAGTGTTCACCGACAAGGTTGAGCTCGGCATGGGCGTGTCGACGGCATTTGCGCAGATTGTGGCGGAGGAACTGGACGTGCCCGTGGCGTCGGTATCGGTGGTGATGGGCGATACGGCGCTCACTCCGGATCAAGGCGGGGTCGGGGGCAGCACGTCGATCTC
>DASPUZ010000216.1:0-39174 GCA_035622635.1 bacterium
CGCCGCCGTCAGCGTCGTCTTCCCGTGATCAATGTGCCCAATCGTCCCCACATTGACGTGCGGCTTCGTCCGCTCGAACTTTGCCTTCGCCATCCCCCTGCCTCCTACGCCCGGGATCCCCCCGCCGCATCACCACGCTAGGCGATTCGTCGGGGCGAGAGCGGCTACACCTTGCTGCCCGCTCCTGTCTTCGCCGTCAGCTCTTGCGCGATGCTGCTCGGCACCTCTTCGTAGTGCGAGAACTCCATGGTGTATGTTGCGCGCCCCTGTGTGTTCGACCGAAGCGCCGTCGCGTATCCGAACATCTCCGAGAGCGGCACCTCGGCCTGCACGATCCGGAGCACGCCCCGCTGCTCCATCGCCATGATCCGGCCGCGGCGCGCGTTGAGGTCGCCGATCACGTCACCCATGTACTGCTCGGGAGTCACCGCCTCGACCTTCATCACCGGCTCCAGCAATACCGGCGACGCCGACCGCGCCGCCGACTTGAACGCCATCGATCCGGCGATCTTGAACGCCATCTCTGACGAATCCACCTCGTGGTACGATCCGTCCGTAAGTGTTGCCCGCACGTCCACCATCGGGTATCCGGCCAGCACGCCGGTTTCGGCCGCTTCCCGCACGCCCATCTGCACCGCCGGGATGAACTCCCGCGGGATCCGGCCGCCCGTGATCTTGTCCACGAACTCGATGCCGGCCCCGCGTTCCCGCGGCGCCAGCTCCAAGAACACGTGGCCGTACTGGCCGCGGCCGCCCGTCTGACGAATGTACCGCCCCTCGGCCTTGGCGGGCTTCTTGATCGTCTCGCGATACGCCACCTGCGGCCGCCCGACGTTGGCTTCCACTTTGAACTCGCGGAGCAGCCGGTCGGTAATGATCTCCAGGTGAAGCTCGCCCATCCCTGAGATGATCGTCTGGGCCGTCTCCGAGTCGAACCGCACCTTGAACGTTGGATCCTCCTCGGCAAGCTTGGCAAGCGACGCGCCCAGCTTCTCCTCGTCCGCCCGAGTCTTGGGCTCGACGGCCACAGAGATTACCGGCTCCGGGAATTTGATCGATTCCAGCACGATCGGCCGCGACTCGTCGCACAACGTATCCCCGGTGGTCGTCACTTTGAGTCCGACCGCCGCCACGACGTTGCCCGCGGTGACGGCGTCGATATCCTCGCGGTGGTTGGCATGCATCTGGAGGATGCGGCTGACGCGTTCCTTCGTGCCGCGCGTGGCATTATAGACGTACGACCCCGACTGGAGCGTGCCGGAGTACACCCGGAAATAGGTCAACTTGCCGACGTAGGGGTCGCTGACAATCTTGAACGCCAGCCCGGCAAACGGCTCGGCGGGATCCGCGTCCCTGGTTTCGATCTGCTCCGTCCGGGGATTCAGGCCCTGCACGGGTGGAACGTCGAGCGGCGACGGGAGGTAGTTCACAACCGCATCGAGGAGCGGTTGCACGCCCTTGTTCCGAAACGACGTTCCGCACAACACGGGGATGAGCTTCGTGGACAGCGTGCCCTTGCGGAGCGCGCCGACGATCTCCTCCTCCGTAAGCGGCGTCCCTTCCAGGTACTTCTCGGTCAATCGGTCGTCCATCTCCGCCGCAGCCTCAACGAGCGCCTCTCGGTGCTTCTCGGCGAGGGCGCGGAGCGACGGGGGGATCTCGGCGTGGTCACTCCGCGTCCCGAGGTCGTCGGTGTAGATGATCGATGTCATCTTGACCAGGTCGATAATGCCCTCGAACCCGTCCTCCACTCCCACCGGGAGCTGGATCGGCACGGCCCGAGCCTCGAGGCGGTCCTTGATCATGCCGACCGTGCGGAAGAAGTCCGCCCCGGTGCGGTCCATCTTGTTGACGAAGACGACTCGCGGCACGCTGTACCGGTCCGCCTGCCGCCAGACCGTCTCGGACTGGGGCTGAACGCCCTCGACCGCGCTCAGGACCACGACCGCGCCGTCGAGCACGCGGAGGGATCGCTCCACCTCGGCCGTGAAGTCCACGTGGCCCGGCGTATCGATGATGTTGATGCTGTGACCCCGCCACTGGGCCGTCGTCGCGGCGGAGGTGATCGTGATGCCGCGCTCCCGCTCCTGGACCATCCAGTCCATCGTGGCGGAGCCCTCGTCCACCTCTCCGATCCGGTGCGTGCGTCCGGTGTAGAACAGGATGCGCTCCGTCGTGGTCGTCTTGCCCGCGTCGATGTGGGCCACGATTCCGATGTTGCGGATCTTGTCCAGCGATCCCTGCGCCACCATGGCCGCTCCCTGCTTCGTCTCCAGCTGCGTCGTCATGTGCCTCCTGCTGTTACCACCGATAGTGTGCGAACGCCTTGTTCGCCTCCGCCATCTTGTGCGTATCCTCGCGCCGCTTCACCGAAGCGCCCGCGTTGTTGCTGGCGTCCAGGATCTCCGCCGCCAGCTTCTCCCGCATCGTGCGGCCGGGTCGTTGACGGGCGTACTGCACGAGCCAGCGTATCCCGAGCGACATCCGACGGTCCGGCCGGACCTCGACCGGCACTTGATACGTTGCGCCGCCGACCCGGCGGGGCTTCACCTCGAGCACCGGCATGATGTTGTGGAGCGCCTGGTCGAGCACCTTGACCGGCTCCTTGCTGCCCTTCTCCTGGATGGCGGCAAGCGCCGAGTACACGATGCGCTCCGCGAGGCTCTTCTTGCCCCGGGTCATCACCTTGTTGACGAGCCTGGTGACCGTCGGGCTCCCAAACATCATGTCGGGCATCACGCTCCGACGCGAAACCGATCCTTTGCGCGGCATCAGTACGCCTCCACGTCACTGCACATCATCGCGTGCACCATGTCGAAAGCCCGCTCGCCCGCACCCCCGCGCGACGTCCACCTCACACGTGGTCACGCCGCGCTTACCTTCTTCGGCCGCTTCGCCCCATACTTGGATCGTCCCCGCTTGCGGTCCTGGACGCCCGCCGTATCGAGCGTACCGCGAACGATGTGGTAGCGGATGCCCGGCAGATCCTTCACCCGCCCGCCGCGGATCAGGACGACGGAGTGCTCCTGGAGGTTATGCCCGATCCCGGGGATGTACGCGGTCACCTCTTGCCCGTTTGTCAGCCGTACCCGGGCGATCTTCCGAAGGGCCGAGTTGGGCTTCTTCGGCGTCGTCGTCTTCACCTGAATGCACACCCCGCGCTTCTGAGGGCTGTTCTGAAGCGCCGGCGACTTGCTCTTGACGGGCTCGATGCTCCGGCCCAGGCGCACAAGCTGCGTAATTGTCGGCACACCCACCCTCCCGTGCGGAGCCGCGCTGTTCCGGTTCCGCTAGTCCTTACTTCCTTCATTTAAGTAAGACACGGTCGCCCTCGCGCCCGCGCCCCCCAACACCCGGCGCACGCCGCCGCTGCGTACGCACGAAGCCCCCGAAACGGGGCCGCGTCAACCCTCCGTCCCGAGGCTCGTGGGCGATGCCGGCGGCCGGAGTCGCCCGGCCGGGTTATCGCGCGTCCGTCTGTCTACCGTTGGTCATGCGCCATACGCGGCGCCGAAGCCGGCACCCTGCGGCGCATTGCCAGGGGTGTCCCCGAATCGCCGGACGGCCTCCGCGGTACCCTACTCGGTGATTGCCGCTACCGCGGCGCCCACCGCAATACCGCACGCCCGTCCGAGCGCGGCCATCGAGGCGACCTCGACGACCTCAACACCACATTCCCGGGCGCTCCGGAGTACCGGATCGGTCACCCTCCGATCGGCATCCTGCGCGACATAGACCACCCGGGCATGTCCGCGATTGATGGCCTTCGTCGTCTGATTGGTCCCGATTGCCCGCTGCGTCGCTTTCCCCAGATCGTCCAACGTCCGCAACCGGTCGCGTGCCACCTCCGACCCGACCGTTCACCGGCATCCGCGAGGGAGGTTACACGTCCGTGTCACAACCGGTCGCGCCATCGCTCGCACCGATCCCCAACCCCTTCCGAGGTTGAGATCCAGCCCGGTCAGTATATCAACGTCCAGAAGTCGTGTCAACGGACGGCCTCCCCCCGTCAGGCCAGTCCCTCCACCGCCACCTTCGTCGACCGGTACCGCGTCATGCCCGTGCCCGCCGGGATCAGCTTGCCGATAATGACGTTCTCCTTGAGACCGAGCAACGGGTCCACCTTGCCTTTGGTGGCGGCGTCTGTGAGCACCCGTGCCGTCTCCTGGAAGCTCGCCGCCGACAGGAAACTCTCCGTCGCGAGCGACGCTTTCGTAATCCCGAGCAGCACCGGGCGGGCCGTCGCCGGCTCCTTGCGGGACGCCATGACACGCGCGTTCTCGCCGTCCAGGGCGAACACGTCCACCAACTCACCGGGCAGGAACTCGGTGTCCCCCGGTTCCTCGATCTTCACCCGACGCAGCATCTGGCGGACGATGATTTCGATGTGCTTGTCGTTGATGTCCACGCCCTGACCCCGGTAGACGCTCTGGATCTCCTTGACCAGGTAGGCCTGGACGGCCGCCAGTCCCTTGATCCGAAGGATATCGTGGGGGTTGACCGAACCCTCGGTGAGCTGGTCCCCGGCGAAGATCTTGTCACCGTCGGCGACGCGCAGGCGCACGCCGTACGGCACCGGGTACTCGCGCTCGTCGTCGCGGCCGCTCACGGTGATGATGCGGCTCCCCTTGCTCTCGGATACATGCGCCTTGCCGTCGATCTCGGCGATCACCGCCTGCCCCTTCGGGCGGCGCGCCTCGAACAGCTCCTCGACCCGCGGCAACCCCTGCGTGATGTCGAGCCCGGCAACCCCGCCTGTGTGGAACGTCCGCATCGTCAACTGCGTACCCGGCTCGCCGATCGACTGCGCCGCGATGATTCCGACTGCCTCCCCGATCTCGACCAGCTTGCCGGTCGCAAGGTTGCGGCCGTAGCACTTGGCGCAGATTCCGTAACGCGTCTTGCACGTCAACACCGAACGGACGAGGACGGAGGTGATCCCGGCCTCCTCGATCTGCTCGGTCATCGCCTCGTCGATCTCCTGGCCGGCCTCCACGATCACCCGCTTGCTCCGCGGCGCGACGATATCTTCGACCGCGACGCGCCCGATGATCCGGTCCGCCAGCGGGACGACGACCTGGCTACCGTCCATGATCGGGGTCATCTCCACTCCGGACGTGGTCTTGCAGTCTTCGTCCCGAACGATCACGTCTTGTGCCACGTCCACGAGCCGCCGGGTCAGGTATCCCGACTCCGATGTCCGGATCGCGGTGTCCGCGAGCCCCTTGCGCTGCCCGTGGGTGCTGATGAAGTACTCGAGCACGGTCAGCCCCTCGCGGAAGTTGGCCTTGATCGGGAGCTCGATGATCCGTCCGGACGGGTCGGTCATGAGCCCCCGCATCCCGGCCAGTTGCAGGATCTGCCGGATGTTGCCCCGCGCCCCGGACTGGGACATCATGTACAGCGAGTTGAAGGGATCGAACGTGTTGAGCATCCGCCGCATGATCGTTTCCGTGGCCTCGGTCCAGACCTCCACGGTCTTGAAGTACTTCTCTTCGTTGGTGATCAGGCCGCGGCGGTACTGCGAGTCGATGGCATCCACGGCCTTGTCCGCTTTGGCGAGGATCTCTTCCTTCTCCTTCGGGATCACGATGTCGGACAGCGCGATCCCGCTGCCGCTCACCGTGGCGTAGTGGAACCCCAGATCCTTGATGCTGTCGAGCAACTGCACGGTCTTCGTGGAGCCGAGGCGGTTGTACGCCTCGGACACGATCTGCGAGAGGATCTTCCGGTCACAGACCTCGTTGATGAACCGCAACTCTTCGGGGATTGCCTCGTTGAAGAGCACCCGTCCGACGGTCGTCTCGATCAACTCCCCGTCGTGACTGAGCCTGACTTTGATCTTCGCGTGCAGATCCACGACGCCGCTCTCGTACGCGAGGATCACCTCGTCCGGACGACTGAAAATCTTGCCCTCGCCCTTGGCGCCGTCGGCCTCGAGCGTCAGGTAGTACGATCCAAACACGATGTCGCGCGTCGGCGACGTGATCGCGCGCCCGTACGCCGGCGACAGGATGTTGTACGCAGACAGCATCAGGATACGCGCTTCGGCCTGCGCCGCCGCGCTAAGCGGCACATGTGCGGCCATCTGGACGCCGTCGAAGTCGGCGTTGTACGCCGTGCAGACCAGCGGGTGCACCTGAATCGCCTTGCCCTCGATGAGGACCGGCTCGAACGCCTGGATCCCCAGGCGGTGCAGCGTCGGCGCGCGATTCAGCATCACCGGATGTTCGTGCACGACCTCCTCGAGAACGTCCCACACCTCGGGACGCGCCCGCTCCACCATGCGCTTCGCGCTCTTGATGTTCTGGCTGAGCCCACGGTCCACGAGCTTCTTCATGACGAACGGCTTGAAGAGCTCCAGGGCCATTTCCTTGGGCAGACCGCATTGATGCAGCTTGAGCTTCGGTCCGACGACGATCACGGAGCGTCCGGAGTAGTCCACGCGCTTGCCGAGCAGGTTCTGACGGAACCGGCCCTGCTTGCCCTTGAGCATGTCGGAGAGCGACTTGAGCGGCCGGTTGTTCGGACCGGTCACGGGGCGGCCCCGGCGGCCGTTGTCGATCAAGGCGTCCACGGCCTCCTGCAGCATCCGCTTCTCGTTGCGTACGATGATCTCGGGTGCGCCGAGGTCCAGCAGGCGCTTCAGCCGGTTGTTGCGATTGATGACGCGCCGGTAGAGATCGTTGAGGTCGCTCGTTGCGAAGCGGCCGCCGTCGAGCTGCACCATCGGTCGCAGATCCGGCGGGATCACCGGGATCACGTCGAGGATCATCCAGGATTGCTCGTTGCCGCTCTTGCGGAATGCCTCCACGACCTCCAGGCGCTTGAGGATCTTCATGCGCTTCTGACCGGTCGCCGTCTTGAGCTCCGCACGGAGCTTCTTCGCGGTCATCTCCAGATTGATCTGCAGGAGAAGCTCCTTGATCGCCTCCGCGCCGATTCCGGCCTTGAACCCGTTTCCGTACTTCTCCCGCAGGTCACGGTAGTCGGCCTCGGTCAGCAGCTGGTTCCGGGCGAGCCCCTTGACATTCCCCGGATCCGTGACGACGTAGGAGGCAAAGTACACCACCCGCTCCAGGGCCCGCGGCGACATGTCGAGCAGCAGGCCGATCCGGCTGGGCACGCCTTTGAGGTACCAAATGTGGCAGACCGGCGCGGCAAGCTCGATGTGGCCCATGCGTTCCCGCCGCACCTTCGCGCGGGTCACTTCGACGCCGCAGCGGTCGCAGATGATCCCCTTGAATCGGATGCGCTTGTACTTGCCGCAGTGGCACTCCCAGTCTTTTGTTGGACCGAAGATCCGCTCGCAGAACAGGCCATCACGCTCGGGCTTGAGGGTCCGGTAGTTGATCGTCTCGGGCTTCTTGACCTCGCCGCGGGACCACGCGCGGATCTGGTCGGGGGAGGCCAGTGCGATCTTGACCGCGTCGAAGTTGTTGACGTCCTGCATTCTAATACTCCTCCACCAGCGCTTCCTCGCCCTCGAGGTTGATGCCGAGCGCGCGCGCGGTTTCCGCGATGTCCTCCTCGATCTCCTTGAGCTCGATCTCCTTCTGATCCTCGCTCAGCACTTTCACATCCAGGCAGAGGCTCTGGAGTTCCTTGACGAGCACTTTGAAGGACTCCGGCACCCCGGGCTCCTGGATGTTCTCGCCCTTGACGATCGCCTCGTAGGTCTTGACCCGCCCGACGACATCGTCGGACTTCACGGTCAGCAACTCCTGCAGCGTGTTGGCCGCGCCGTACGCTTCCAGCGCCCAGACCTCCATCTCTCCGAACCGCTGCCCGCCGAACTGCGCTTTGCCGCCGAGCGGCTGCTGCGTGATCAACGAATACGGCCCGGTCGACCGTGCGTGGATCTTGTCCTCGACCAGGTGGAGCAGCTTCATCATGTAGATCTGTCCGACCGTGACCTTCTGCGCGAACGATTCGCCCGTGCGTCCGTCGTAGAGACGCGTCTTGCCAGTCTCGTCGACCTGCACGCGGTTGCCCGCTTCGGTCTGCGCCGCCTTCTTGAGCAGCTCCCTGATCTCGTCCTCGCGCGGACCATCGAACACCGGGCTCTCAGCGTGGAACCCGATCAGCTCCGCCGCCCAGCCCAGGTGGGTTTCGAGCACCTGCCCCACGTTCATCCGGGAGGGGACGCCGAGGGGGTTCAGCACGATGTCCACCGCCGTGCCGTCAGGCAGGTACGGCATGTCCTCCTGCGGCAGGATCCGGCTGATCACACCCTTGTTGCCGTGCCGGCCGGCCATCTTGTCGCCGACCGTGATCTTGCGCTTCTGCGCGACGTACACGCGTACCAACTGGTTGACGCCGGGCGACAGCTCATCGCCGGCCTCGCGGGAAAAGACCTTGACCGCGACGACCTTGCCCTTTTCGCCGTGCGGGACCTTGAGAGAGGTGTCGCGTACCTCGCGCGCCTTTTCACCGAAGATCGCGCGAAGCAGGCGCTCCTCTGCGGTGAGCTCGGTTTCGCCCTTGGGCGTGACCTTGCCAACCAGGATGTCGCCGCTCCGCACCTCCGCGCCGATACGGACGATGCCCCGCTCGTCCAGATCCCGTAGGGCCTCCTCGCCCACGTTGGGGATGTCCCGCGTGATCTCTTCCGGTCCCAACTTGGTGTCCCGCGCTTCGACCTCGTACTCCTCGATGTGGATGCTGGTAAACAGGTCTTTCTGGACCAGGCGTTCGCTGATCAGGATCGCGTCCTCGTAGTTGTAGCCCTCCCACGGCATGAACGCGACCAGGATGTTGTGGCCGAGCGCAATCTCGCCCTGATCGGTGCAGGGGCCGTCGGCGATCACGTCCCCCAAGTTGACGCGTTCCCCGACGTCAACGATGGGACGTTGGTTGATGCACGTTCCCTGGTTGCTGCGCTGAAACTTCACGAGCCGGTAGGGCCGCTCTTTGCCGCGGTCCGGCTTAACGACCACCATGTCGCCGGCGACGCTCGTGACCTCCCCGGCCTCCCGGGCGATGACGACCGCACCCGAGTCGACGGCAGCGCGGTGTTCCATCCCCGTACCGACGAGAGGCGCCTCCGTCCGAAGCAGCGGCACCGCCTGGCGCTGCATGTTCGACCCCATCAACGCGCGGTTCGCGTCGTCATGCTCCAGAAACGGGATCAGCGCCGTCGCCACGCTCACCATCTGCTTCGGCGACACGTCCATGTAATCGACCTCGTCCGGGGGCACGAGCACGTTTGCGCTGCCCCGGCGGGTGATGACGCGCGGCTCGATGAGCTTGCCGTCCGCGTTGACCTTCGCGTTCGCCTGCGCGATCGTGTATCGCTCCTCGTCGTCGGCGGTCAGGTACTCGATCGACCTCGTCACGCGGCCGTCGCGCACCTTTCGGTAGGGCGTCTCGATGAATCCGTACGGGTTGACGCGCGCGTACGTCGCAAGCGAGGAAATCAGACCGATGTTCGGGCCCTCCGGCGTCTCGATCGGGCACATACGCCCGTAGTGGGACGTGTGGACGTCACGCACCTCGAACCCTGCGCGCTCCCGGCTCAGCCCACCCGGGCCCAGGGCCGAGAGCCGGCGCTTGTGCGTGAGCTCGGCGAGCGGGTTAGTCTGGTCCATGAACTGCGAGAGCTGGCTCGATCCGAAGAACTCCTTGATCGCCGCGACGACCGGGCGGATGTTGATCAATACCTGCGGCGTAATGGCACCGACGTCCTGGATCGTCATCCGCTCCCGAATCACCCGCTCCATCCGGAGCATGCCGACCCGGAACTGATTCTGCAGCAACTCGCCCACCGACCGGACCCGCCGGTTGCCCAGGTGATCGATGTCGTCCGGCTTCCCCCGGCCGTTGTAGAGGGAGATGAGATACCGGACGATCTCGGCGATGTCACGGGGCTGCAGGACGCGCGGTTGGGTCGAGTCCTCCGACGCAGGCTTGAACCCGAGCTTCTTGTCCAGCTTGTACCGCCCCACACGCCCGAGGTCGTAGCGGCGAGGATCGAAGAACAGGGTCGTCAGCAACGTGCGGGCACTCTCGATCGTCGGCGGATCCCCGGGGCGCAGGCGGCGATAGATCGCGAGCAGCGCATCATCGGGCGTCTTGGCTTCGTCTTTTTGAAGCGTGGCGGCGATCGCCTTGTCGTAGTCGTAGTACTTCGCGATCTCCTCGTCGGTAACGAGGGACAAATGCTCCCCCCGGCGCGCATCCTTCTGCTGGGAGACGGCACGTAACAGGATCGTCACCGGGAGCTTCCGCGTCCTGTCGATCCGGACGTAGACGACCCCGTTCACGTCCGCCTCGAACTCCAGCCACGCCCCCCGGTGGGGGATCACGGTCGCGGTGGGCAGGAGATGGTTGTTGGTATCGGGCGACATGCTGTAGTACACACCCGGGGAACGCACAAGCTGGCTGACGACCACCCGCTCCGCGCCATTGATAACGAACGTCCCTTGCTCGGTCATCAACGGGAAGTCGCCCATGAACACTTCCTGCTCCTTGACCTCGCCGGTTTCCCGGATGACAAGGCGCACCTGTACCTTCAGCGCGGCACTGTAGTTGTAGTCGCGCTCGCGGCACTCATCGACCGAGTACTTGAGCTGTTCCAGCCGGTACCCGTCGAACTCGAGCGGCAGGTCGCCGTGCTCGTCCTCTTGTGCGGGCCTTGAGCGCCGCCGGCTCACGGCAAAGTGAAGCTCCAGGTTGCCGGTGAAGTCCTTGATGGGGGAGATCTCCTCAAAGACCTCCCGGATGCCCTCCCTGAGGAACCACTTGAAGGAATCTCGCTGGATCTCAACGAGGTTGGGGACGTCGAGAACGTCGTGAATCTTCGCGAAGCTCACGCGGTTGCGCCTGCCCCGCCGCGTCACGCGCACCTCACCCAGCCCCTTCACATTCCGGACGGCCACATGGGACGCCGGGGGAGGGGGAGGCGCCTGGAACACCGCAACGGGAGCCCGCTCCGCTTTCGTGTCCAACAGGATCGTGCGCGTCAGGCGGGGGCGCGCCTTCACGCCCTCTCGGTGTTGCGGCTGCTGCAGCTTGGCACGGGCGGCGTCTTTGGCAACCAGGCGCATCGCGCCCGCCTTTGCTCTCGCCCCCTTCTTACCGGCGGCAGTCTTGACTCTGACCTTCGGCGGTACGGCCTTTGCCTTCACGCTCTTCGCCTCCAGGTGAGGTTCACAAAATGTCCTGGGCAAGGTGCATGCGCACCACACCCCGGAGACCGTCAGCCCGCTGGGTGGCCCAGCTTAGAGGTAGCACAAAACGTGGCGAACCTGACATTCTAGGAGTAAAAGAAATAATACTCCTCGAACACAAGCTAGTCAAGGGGGCATCGGGCATCCCTTCACCCCGGCCCCCGTTCCTAGACAGCAAGCTCGGTTACTTGATCTCGACCGTGGCGCCGACCTCGGAAAGCTTGGCCTTGATCGTCTCGGCCTCCTGCTTGCTCACCTTCTCCTTGACGGGCTTGGGCGCTCCGTCCACGAGGTCCTTCGCCTCCTTGAGGCCCAGGCCGGTCAGTTCGCGGACGACTTTGATGACCTGGATCTTCTTGTCGCCGATGGCAGCCAGGATCGCATCGAACTCCGTCTGCTCCTCGGCCACGGCCGCCCCCGCGCCGGATTCGGCATTCCCGGGCATCGCCATCGCGACCATTGGAGGTGCGGCGGACACCCCAAACTTCTCCTCGAGAGCCTTGACGAGCTTCGAGAGGTCAAGCGCCGACAGCCCCTCGATTTGCTCCACAATCTGCTCAATTGCCGCCATTCTCATCCCCTCCCACAACGTGCATCGGTCGCGCCGGCATCATAGCCCCGGGGGCGTCGCAGTCCCGGGCCACGCCCGTAGTCCCAGAACCAGGTCCATCGAACTCGATGCCTTCCAGTGTGGCCCCGGCGTGAGGTGCCCGCCGAGACTCCCCGGCAACGCCTAGTGGACCGTCCCAGGGGCCCCACCCGTGCCCTCCGCAGGGACCCCATCCGTGCCCTCCGCAGGGACCGTTTCCGGAGCCGAAACGACCGTCGCTGCTTCCGAGCCAGCCTCTTGCGACGGCCCGGCGGCCTCGCGCTGCTTGCGGATGGCGTCCAGCGCCGTCACCAACCCTCGTGGCGGCCCCGTCAGCACCGTGAGCAAGCTTCGGAGCGGCATCTGCATCGTGCCAAGCAACTTTGCGATCAACTCGCGCTTGGTTGGCAGTGTCGCCAGGGCCTGAACGCCGTCCGGGCCAACTGCCTGCCCTTCGACAACGCCGCCCTTGATCTCCAGCTTGCGGTACTGCCGGATGAACTCTTGAAGGATTCGGGCGGGTGCGCCCGGATCGTCCCGTCCAAAGACCACGGCCGTCGGCCCCACGAGATAGGGGGCAAGACCGGTCAACCCCGCCTGCTCGGCGGCGCGGCTCAGCAGTGTGTTCTTGGCCACCCGGTACTCGAGAGCCGCCTCCCTCAGCTTGCTTCGCAGCGAGCCGATCTCGCTGACCGTCAGGCCTCGATAGTCCGTCAGGATGACAACGGCGGAGCCCCGGAGCTGCTGCTCCAGACCCTGGACTTCGGCAACCTTCTCCGGCCTCGGGTGCGTCATGTCATCCTCCCGTTTGTACGCCTCCGCGCGACAAGCAAAAGAGACTCCCGCAGACACGGAGTCCCCTGTGTAGCGGAGGCCTCGGCGGGCGGCTGGGAAGCCTTTACGCGCACACGGCGCACCCGCTGTCTACGGCATATCCATGGCGATATCGGTCGCCGCGCACTAGCTAGCGCAGCACGCATGATACCATCCCGCGGCCGGACGGTCAACCGAGGCGCCGTCCTGCCGTCCTACGCCGTAGTCGCGGCGCTGTGCACCTCCGCCTTGGTCGGGTCGATGCGGATTCCCGGGCCCATCGTCGACGCCACGCTGATACTCCGCAGGTACTGTCCCTTGCTGGCCGCAGGCTTGCTGCGGACCACCGCATGCACCAGTGTCGAGAAGTTCTCCAAGAGCGCCTCGGATGAAAACGACGCCTTCCCCAGCGGGACGTGGAGAATCCCAAATCTGTCCACGCGGTACTCGATTTTGCCGGCCTTGACCTCTCGGACCGCGCGTCCCACGTCGAATGTCACCGTTCCCGCCTTGGGGTTTGGCATGAGCCCGCGAGGACCCAGGACCCTTCCAAGCCGCCCCACCGCGCTCATGACGTCGGGCGTCGCAATGGCGACGTCGAACTCGAGCCAGCCGCCCTGAATCTTCTCCACAAACTCCTCGAGCCCGGCATAGTCGGCACCGGCCTCGTGCGCTTCCTTTACCTTCTCGCCTTTGGCAAACACAAGGACACGGACCGACTTCCCCGTGCCGTGAGGCAGCACGACGGTGCCGCGGACCTGCTGGTCCGCCTGCTTCGGATCGACCCCCAACCGAATGTGAGCCTCGACCGTCTCGTCGAATTTGACGGTTGGCATCTGCTTCAGCAACGTGAGCGCCGCCGACGGTTCATGCAGCCGTCCGCTTTCCACCAGCTTGCTCGCCTCTCGGAACCGCTTGCTGTGCGTCTGCGCCATCCCTTGTCCTCCCGCACGGTCCTCCCAGACACGACGTTCTCCCGCAGTGCCCGGGTGCTGCGGACGATCCGTCGACCGCCCGGTCTGCGGGTCGGCCGCCGTACAATCCGTCGTTATCCGACGTCGATCCCCATGCTCCGGGCCGTTCCCTCGATCATCCGCATCGCCGCTGAGAGGTCCTTCGTGTTGAGGTCGGGCATCTTGGACTCGGCGATCTCCCGGATTTGCTGGTGGGTCACGCGGCCAGCCTTTTTCTTGTTGGGCTCTCCGGAGCCCTTTTCCAATCCCGCGGCCTTCTTCAGCAGCACGGACGCCGGGGGCGTCTTCGTCACGAACGTGAATGTCCGATCGGCGTAGATCGTGATCTCCACCGGGACGATCGTGCCCGCCTGCCTTGACGTCTTTTCGTTGTAGGACTTGCAAAACTCCATGATGTTGACGCCGTGCTGCCCGAGCGCCGGACCTACCGGCGGGGCCGGGGTGGCTTTCCCGGCCGGGATCTGCAGTTTGACTACCGCCACGACTTTCTTCATGATGCCTCCTTGGTATCGTCCCGACCCACGGCCCAACCGGCCTAGCGGGTCCGGACCCCCGGCCGCCTTGGACTATATCTTCTCGACCTGCGCGAAATCGAGCTCGACCGGCGTCTCGCGTCCGAAGATCGACACGAGCACACGTACCTTCTCCTTTTCCGGGAGAATCTCGTCCACCACGCCGCTGAAATCCATGAACGGGCCCGAGTTGATCCGGACGGCGGAACCCTTTTGGTAGGTGATGCGAAACTTCGGCGTCTCGTCGCCGAGCTGGCGGAGAATCGTCTTGACCTCCTTCTCCTGCAACGGCAACGGTTTGGTGCCCGAGCCGACGAACCCGGTCACCCCCGGCGTGTTCCGAACGACGTACCATGAGTCGTCGTCCATAATCATCTCGACGAGCACGTACCCGGGAAATACCTTCTTCTTGGCGATACGGCGTTTCCCGTCCTTGATCTCGATCTCGTCCTCGGTTGGAACGAGCACTCGGAAGATCTTCTCCTGCATGCTCATGGACTCCACACGGCGCTCCAGATTGGTGCGGACCTTGTTCTCATATCCGGAGTAGGTGTGGATCACGTACCAGCGGGTGCCGGCGGCCGCCCGCACGGCCTCGATCGCATCCTCGGCCTCTGGAGGCGTCTCGACGACCCCTTCCGGGGTGGCGACATCCTCTGGCAGGGACGGTGCCGGCGTCTCCTGCTCCAGTTCCTCTCCCTGCGGCACGAGTACGCCCACCGGCGTCGGCTCGGAGACCGGCTCCTGCGGTTCGTCGCCGAACACGCTCCGAATGATCGCCGCTTGGTCCGGCTTGGATATCTTCGCCCGATTATGGTCTTCCGACATGGCTAATGTCCCTCGGGGACCCGGCTCTTAGTGGGCGAGGACCTGCTCGAAAATCTTCGCGAAGACAAAGTCGCACCCGGCAAGATACAACGCGGTCACCACCAGCACAAAGACGACGACCAGCGATGAAGCGATCAACATCTGGCGGTCCGGCCACGACACGCGGTTCAATTCCGAGCGGACGTCCCGCAAGAACCGCATGGCGGAGTCCAAGACCTGTGGAACGCGACGAGCCTGCGACGCCCTCAGGCGTGCAGACCGATCCCCGCTGGCCGTTCTGGCAGGTTTGCCGATCGCCGGTCCTGTCGTCCCCTCGGTCGCCCGTGCCACGAAAGGTCCCCCAAACAAAAAAAGACTTCTTCCCACACGCTCATTTATTATATCAGCCCCCCGCCCGGTGTCAACGCGCGGCTCGGACGTCATCCCAGGCCTCGCGAGGTCCGACCCGATTTGCCGCCCCGTGTGCCCCAAAACTAACGGCGCGGAACGGGCGAGCCAGGGCGGGGGGAGAAGAACTGGCCCCTGGCGCCGCACGTCCGCGCCGCCTGGGAGAACCTCACATCCTGCCGGTTCTCCCCACCCACTACTATCCCCACTATTGTGAACTTCTAACCTCGGTCCCTCAAAATAGTACCGCGATTTCCATCGGTCCGCCAGCGTCCGCCCCCTTCGAGCCCCTGGAGTTCCCGAAGAGGCGCGCTGCCGGTTCGGGCCCACGGCGGTTTGATCCGCGGCGGTCTCGCCCACGCCGTAGGCGCAGGGCCTTGGGGTGGGCTTCACGGACGGAACGTTCCGATTTCGGTTTCGGTCGCGAACTCAGACTTGTACGCGGCCGGCCGCCAGTGTATTTTGGAAGAGTCACGGCCGTAGATGGGAGCCAAGGAGGCTCCCTCTCTGTGTCTCCGGGTGTTGCCCATGGAATCCTTGTTTGGGGAGCAGGGAAAGTGCGGGACCTGCGGTTATCTGGGCCAACGGGCGATCAATCCTGTGTTCGGAACGGAACTTCGAGAAGTCAACGAGCCACAGCGCGCTGGCCGGATCGATATCCTCGAAGGGGTCACGTTGTCATGCTACCTCAAAGCCGCCGACCTCGAACGGGAGTACCCCCGTCCGACGGCCGCGCAGCCGGTGCGTGCCATCGTGAGGTCGATCCTCGACAAGCATCGTAAGTGCCCCAAATGGGACCCGTACCTCCAGCAGTTCAATCCGAAGGAACATTTTCAGTTTTACCAGCAGCAACAGTTTGCCAGGCAGATGGAACGGAACCTCCGTACCTTCGAAGAGCAGCTGGAGCGGAGCAGAAGGCAGTTTGAACTCCAGTTGCAGGCCGACAACCGGCGGTTCCAACGGAAACTTGCGCTCATCGCAGTGTTCGCCGTGGCGTTCGTGGCGCTGGCGTATCCGTTCATGCCGATGTTGTACACAGCCCTTCTCAAAGCGGGGATCGCTCGCGTGCTCGGTTTCTGACGGCGCCCCTCCTTGCGTCGCCTCGACGACTTCCAACTGCGCCTTGCTCCCTCTCGGGACGCAGGCGCAATGGCGTCCCGACGGATTCCCGTCCTTTCCGCCAAGCTCACGGTATCGCGTGTAACTCATCCTCGACGTCGCGAACTGATGGGCTGATTGGTGCCTCGCGGCAGCGACGCCGGGCGGAAGGTTGACCCTTCCGCTGCAACGACAAAATCGTGCAGGCGGCGGAGATCCTACTCGAATCACCTCAAGGCACCCGAAGCGATGCGTCGCGTCCCTTCCGTCCTATTGGGACGAAGACGCCAAAAGCGATGCCAGTTCTTCGGCCGCCCTGAGAACAGCCTGAGCGCAAGATGAGAAATCTTCTTGCGGGTTTCGGAGGCAGCCATCGGCGCTCAGCATTTCGTGTGAAATGGTTATCGCGGGCATGATATTGGTGGGTCGCATGCGCAGGCCTTCAAGCACCTGCCGCAACTGGGTCGCAGCTTTGCCGCCGCCATGATGTCCGTAGCTTACAATGACAGCCGGCTTCCCGTTCCATTCTTTGAACAGATGGTCCAATGCATTCTTCAGAGATGCTGGATAGCCCCAGTTGTATTGAGGCGTGACAAAGATATAGCCATCTGCCGTCGCAATCTTGCGACTCCATGCACGCGTATGCTCGTGAACATAGATGCCGGCCGCCGGTATTTCCGGCTCATCTGATAGCGGTAGTACCCAGTCGTTCAAATCCAACAGTTCCGCCTCGAATACCGTCGAAGGCGGGAGATTGCTCAGAACCCATTCGGCAACTTGACGACCGATGCGGTTCGGCCTCGTGCTGCCGATGACGATGTAGATTCTGCTGGTCATAATCGGTTGACATCCGTTTATCCGTGCATGACACCCACTAGCACGAATACCTGGACGTGTCCGCCGAACGCTTGGGCACGGCTTTCCATTCTTCGGGTTTGCACCGCATTGCTATTATCGCGCCGAAATCAAGAACCAGCCTGCGGTCTCAGAGTACACAGAAGTCATTGCCGCAAACGGTCTATCGCTGGCAGGGGCGGAGGGACTCGACGCCCCGGCCACTGGTTAGAGAGCTGACCACCCGCTCCGCCGCCCTCCGCCATCCCGCGCGCTGGCCCGCCTTCTGCAGCGTTTTCGAGGTAGCGCCTCGGGCGCCCTGCGCCGTCCTCGGCTCGCCTCTGTTGCGCGGTCCGGTGGCAACCGGTAGCACGAAGGGAGACGCCACCATGGCCGAGGATGGCGACATCCGGCGCTCACTCTCGCACGCCCACCAATGATGCTCCGATTCGGCGCCCTTGTGCTCCCGCGGGGACGCCACGGTCAAGCCGAGCGGTGTGAATACCATGGCCGAGAACGCGACGGAACGGCGAGGCCTGCGGCCGGCCGTTCCTACAGGGCCTGCCCAGGAACCCTGGCGGCCGGCCGAAAGTCATTGCCGGGGTCCGTGATCTAGCGCGTCAGCAAACCGAGAAGGCGATCAGGACGTTCGTACACGTTATGGAGAAATCAAACGACCGGTCTGCACATGTTGCGGCGGCCACGGCGCTCTTGGACCGTGGGTGGGGAAGACGACGCAACCGGCTATGGAGGAATCCTGTCGGCCGTTTGAAATCGTCGTGCGCTACGTTGATCGTGCGACTCGCTCCCTAGGGGACCACCCGATGAACCTGCCCGAGCCGGACAAGCACGGGAGGTAGCGGCGGCGCAGCCCCGTTGGATGGCAACCGCGACCTCCAGGCCCGTTGGCTCACCGGATCGTCGATCGCGCCGCGTCCGCGAGCGTCCCAGACCCCACGTGAACGCCAGTTCGGGAAGCAACAGGAGAGGCCAGGGTGGAACGCGCCTACCCCGGAACAGAGGGAGTGTGGATGTCAAAACGGAAATGCTGGATCACGTTCGATGGCGTTGCGTGATCTCGGCCAGCCCAGGATCGTACGCCTGGTGCGCCGCCGTCAGAGGAGAGCCGGGTGAGGCTTTTCCAGGGCGCGCGGCCGGTGACGCGCGCGGGAGCAGTGCGCGACGCGCTGGCCGGAGTCCAGATGGCCGCGATGAACATCCCGCAGGTCCTGGGCTACACGAGGATTGCGGGCACGTCCGTCGTGAGCGGGCTCTATACGTTGTTGTTGCCGCTTGTGGCGTTTGCCGTCTTCGGCTCGTCACGCTACCTGGTGGTGGCGGCGGATTCCGCGACCGCCGCCATCCTGGCCGGCGGACTCGCCGGCATGGCGCCGCTGGCCAGCGCGCGATACATGGCACTGGCGAGCATGGTGGCGCTGCTGACGGCCGGGTTCTTGCTGCTGGCCCGGTTGCTCAGGCTGGGGTTCCTTGCCGACTTTCTCCCGCAGACGGTCCTGGTGGGCTTCCTCACGGGGGTGGGAGTCCAGGTCGGAATCGCGGAGCTGGGCGACATGTTCGGCGTGGACGTTCATGCCCGCAGCACGGTACTCCAGCTCGTCGAGGTACTCCGACGCCTCCCCCAGGGGCATTTCCTGACAGCCGTGCTCTCATCGGTGGTCGTGGGCGCGATCCTAATCCTCCATCGCGTTTCTCCGAAGGTGCCCGCGGCGTCGGTGGCCGTGATCGGCGCGATCGCCGCGAGCGCAGCCTGGAACTTCGAAGGGCGCGGCGTCGCGGTCATCGGGCGGGTAGCGGGGGGACTACCCCACCTGGCTTGGCCGGCGGTGGCCTGGGACGACTTGCCCTCGCTGCTTCCTATCGCAGGCGCCTGTTTCGTGATGATCCTCACCCAGAGCGCGGCGACCGCGCGCTTCTACGCCGGACGCCACCAGCAGCGGTTGGATGAGGAGGCCGATCTGGTTGGTCTGTCCGCCGCCAACGCCGCGGCGGCCGTGAGCGGGACGTTCGTGGTGGACGGCAGCCCGATCCAGACCGCGATGGTCGAAGCCTCGGGCGGACGGAGCCAACTCACCCAGGTGGCCGCCGCGGTGGTGGCCGCCGCGGTGCTCCAGTTCCTCATGAGCCCGTTGCAGTACCTTCCCCGCGGCGTGCTTGGAGCCGTCGTGTTCGTCATCGCCGTTCGACTCGTGGACGTGCGCGGCCTCCGCGACATTCGCCGCGAAAGTCGAGACGAATTTGTGCTGGCATTGCTCACCGCGGCAGTCGTGGTACTGATCGGCGTCGAGCAGGGCATCGTCATCGCGATGGTGCTGTCGCTCCTGCGCGTTGTCGCGCACAGCTACCGTCCGCAAACGGGTGTGCTGGTCTTGGGCGAACAGGGCACGTGGGAACTGCGGTCGCCGACTCCGGGCAAAATCACCGAGCCCGGGCTGGTGGTGTATCGGTTCGGAGCGGCGCTCTTCTACGCGAACGCCAGCCGGTTTGCAGCCGAGGTTCGCAATCTCGCGCAGGGAAATCGTGCGCCGCTGCGCTGCGTGGTGGTGGATGCCGAAGCCATCACGAATATCGATTACACCGCCGCGCGCATGGTGGAGGAGCTCACGCGGGAGCTGGCGCGCGGCGGCGTAGCGCTGGCTTTTGCGCGAGCGGCAAGCTCGCTCCAGGCGGACTTCGTCCGACACCGCTTGGTGAACGTGATCGGATCAGAACGGATCTTTCCGCACCTGCACGACGCGCTGGCGGCCTTCGCGGAAGGGAACACCGCGCCTCCACAGGCACTCGAGACACCAAAGGCCACTGAAGAGTAGCAGGTTGGAGGGGCGCCCAAGGACATCGAATCCGGGAGCGACCTTCCCGCCGGGCATCATGATCCACCTCGGCCGGGGGCGGGCAGGCCCAGGTAGAACCTTTCACCGGCAATCCGGTAGCAGCCGGTGGCACGAGGAGCGAATAATGGCGGACTATCGAGCTATCACTTCGCGGAGACCGTCGCCCTGCTTGGCGTTCCTCTGGCAGGGGCGGAGGGACTCGAACCCCCGACCACTGGTTTTGGAGACCAGCGCTCTACCAAACTGAGCTACGCCCCTGCATGGCACCGGCGGCGCATGGCCGCCGGTCAACAACGCCGCGAACCAAGTATACGCTACCGGGTCTCGCGATGTACAGTGTGTTTGCGGCACCACCGGCAGTATTTGGTGTGTTCCACCCGGTCCGGGGTGTTTTTCTTGTTCTTCTTGGTGGTATAGTTGCGACGCTTGCACTCGTTGCAAGCCAGCGTGATAACATCGCGTGGCATCGCCCAATCCTCCAGTAACCGATCGACTATTCTCTTGAGGCTTCCTGCCTATTCGGCAGCCGGTTCTCTCGACCGCCTAGGCGGCCGGGACTTCTCGAGCCGGGGCTACTCGATGATCTTGGCGACGACCCCCGCGCCCACCGTCCGACCACCCTCCCGTACCGCAAACCGCTGCCCTTCCTCCAACGCAATCGGCGTGATCAGCGCCGCCTCCATCGTTACCCGGTCCCCCGGCATCACCATCTCGATCCCGTCCGGCAGCTTCACGTCCCCCGTCACGTCCGTCGTCCGAAAGTAAAACTGCGGCCGGTACCCCGTGAAAAACGGCGTGTGCCGCCCCCCCTCTTCCTTCGTCAATATGTACACTTCCGCCAGAAACTTCGTGTGCGGGTGGATCGACCCCGGCTTCGCCAGCACCATCCCCCGCTCCACCTCGTCCTTCTCCACCCCCCGCAGCAGCACCCCAATGTTGTCCCCCGCCACCGCTTCGTCCAGCACCTTCCGAAACATCTCCAGCCCCGTCGCTACCGTCTTCTTCGCCTGCGCCCGCAACCCCACTATCTCCACTTCTTCCCCTACCTTCAACCGCCCCCGCTCCACCCGCCCCGTCGCCACCGTCCCCCGCCCCGTGATCGTGAAAATGTCCTCCACGCTCATCAGAAACGGCTTGTCCAAATCTCGCTGCGGCGTCGGTATGTAACTGTCGACCGCGTCCACCAACTCCCACACGCACGCCGTCCGCGCATCCTCCCCCCGCCCTACCTTCGCCTTCCCCTGCACCGCCTCCAACGCCTGGAGCGCCGACCCCTTGACCACCGGTATCTTGTCCCCCGGAAACTCGTACTGGTTCAGTAGATCCCGTACCTCCACTTCCACCAACTCCAGTAACTCCGGGTCCGTCACCATGTCCACCTTGTTCAAAAACACCACGATGTACGGCACCCCCACCTGCCGCGCCAGCAATATGTGCTCCCGCGTCTGCGGCATCGGCCCGTCCGTCGCCGCTACCACCAGAATCGCCCCGTCCATCTGCGCCGCCCCGGTGATCATGTTCTTGATGTAGTCCGCATGCCCCGGACAATCCACGTGCGCGTAGTGCCGCTTCGCCGTCTCGTACTCCACGTGGCTGATCGCGATCGTGATCCCCCGCTCCTTCTCCTCCGGCGCGTTGTCGATCTCCCCAAACGCCATCGCCCGCGTCTTCCCCAACGTCGCCAATACCCCCGTGATCGCCGCCGTCAGCGTCGTCTTCCCGTGATCAATGTGCCCAATCGTCCCCACATTGACGTGCGGCTTCGTCCGCTCGAACTTTGCCTTCGCCATCCCCCTGCCTCCTACGCCGTCGGCCGTCGTACCCCGGAGAGCCGCGCGACCCATCACGCCGGGGCGCAAAGCCCCGTGGCGGCACATTCTGCCACGGGACTGATCCTGGAGCCCACGACCGGATTCGAACCGGTGACCTTGTCCTTACCAAGGACACGCTCTGCCGCCTGAGCTACGTGGGCTCGCGCGCAGACTGATTATAACAGCACCACGCCGTCCCGTCACGCGGGCTTAGACCGGGAGAGCCGGGATCCATACAGTCGCCCCCGACCGCTCCGCCATGTCGGACAACGTGGTGCTGGCGGAGCGCGGCAAGACGACTTCGGGCCGCTTCGGATCTCGGCGGCGGGCAGGACTTCGTTCCCATCCCGACTAACTACGCGCCCTGGCCTTGTGAAATCAGCAGTCTTCCTTGGAGGGTCCCGATGCCCGCACCCGGCCAGGAGGGCCTGCTCGTGCCGGGCCCGACCGCGACGAATCCCAACGGGCGGATCGCCTGATGCCAGCGCGGGCCGTGCTGTTCGATCTCGACGGCACGCTGATCGACTCGCATGACCTGATCGTCGCGTCGTTCCAGCACGCGTGCCGCGAGGTGCTCGCGCGCGACATGACCGACGAGGAGGCGCAGGTTCGGTGGGGACAGCCGCTAGCGGTCCGTTTTGCTGCCGTCGCGCCCGATCGCGTTCCGGCCCTCGTTAGCGCCTACGTCGAGTACTACAACCGGCACGAGATCTCGATGGCCTCGGTGTTCCCGGGAGTTCCCGACATGCTCGACGCGCTCACGGCACGGGCGTGCGTCATCGCGGTGGTAACCTCGAAACGCGGTCGCGCCGCGACCCAGGCCATTCAGGTACTCGGGCTCGCGCCATGGATCGCCACCGCAGTCGGCGCCGAGGACGCGTCTCGTCCCAAACCCGCGCCGGATCCGGTGCGAGTGGCGCTTCACCGCCTGGACGTGCCGGCCACGTCGTCGCTGATGGTGGGCGATGCTCCGTTCGACATCCAGGCCGCTCGAGCGGCGGACGTGCGCAGCATCGCAGCGCTTTGGGGGGCCCGCGACCCCAGGGCGTTGCTGGCGTGCGATCCCGACTATGTGGCGCAGACCCCGGGCGACGTTGCGCCAATCGCCCAATCGGCGTAGACCACCGCCCGCCGCACCGTCAGCCGAATATCATCCCCCGTACGAGCCGCCCGATCCGGGGGGCCCTCGACCCGAACCACGAGCGTGCCGATCTCCACCAGATATTCGACGCGATTTCCCAGGTACGTCGCACGAACGACGCGGCCGCGCAGAGGCCCATTCGGCCCGATATCCAAGCACTCAGGACGCACGCACACCAGCACGCGGCAGCCCGGCTCCCTCTCGACCCCGGCGGCGTCGGGCAAGACCAACCGGTGACCGCCGCTGCCGTCGAGCAACCGCACGTGCCGACCCGGCGGAGCGCCGGCGACGACCTCACCCGGCAGGAAGTTCGCCGCGCCCACAAACGCCGCGACGGCGGGATCGGCGGGGTGCTCGTACAGGTCGCGGGGTGATCCAACCTGCGCGATGTGCCCGGCAAACAGCACGGCGATCCGGTCCGACAGCGCCATGGCCTCACCCCGGTCGTGCGTCACGTAGACGACGGTGACGTCCAGGCGGCCGTGGAGATCGCGCAGTTCGGCGCGCAGCTCCTCGCGCAACTGGGCGTCGAGGTTGCTCAGCGGTTCGTCCAGCAACAGCACGGCGGGTTCCATGACAAGTGCACGGGCCAGGGCCACGCGCTGCTGCTGACCGCCCGAGAGCTCATGCGGGTAGCGTCCACCCATACCGTCCAGATGCACCAGACTGAGCGCTTCCCGCGTTCGCCGCTCGACCTCCGCGCGGCCGAGCCGGGCATGGCGCAACGGGTAGGTCACATTCTGAGCGGCCGTGAGGTGCGGCCACACCGCATAGCTCTGGAAAACCATGCCCATCCCGCGCCGCTCTGGAGGGACGACGACACGCTCCTTGGCCGATGACAGCACACGCGGCCCCAACGCGATGCGACCGGTGGTCGGCATGATAAAGCCCGCGATCATCCTGAGGGTGGTCGTCTTGCCGCAGCCGGAGGGACCCAGGAGTGTCAGGAACTCCCCCTGTCGGATCACGAGCGAAACGTCCTTGACCGCCCAGACTACCGGTCCACGAGCCCGGCGCGTTGTCTCGAAGGCCTTCCCGATTTCCTCCAACAGGAGATCAGCCACGAGCTACTCCGGTTCTCAGGACGGCCCGCGAGGCCAGGTTCACGACGAGCAGCAGCATCGTCACGAGAAACGCCAGCGCGGCCGTGAGGGCGATCTTCCCTTCGTCGTTGAGCCCGAAGATCACCACCCCGAGCGTCTCGTTGCCCACGGAGAACAGCAGGATCGACAGGGTCAGCTCGGCGGCCGCGGGGATGAACGCGAGGATCCACCCGGAGGCGAGGCTGGGCCGGATGATGGGGACCACGATGCCGAGAAACGCCTGGAGTGGGGCCGCGCCGCTAATGCGGGCGGCTTCCTCGAGGGTCCCCTGCACCTGGGCGAGGCCGGCCATCACGGTGCGCACGCCCACCGCCAGGAAGCGAGCCACGTAGGCAAGGAGGATGATCCAAAGCGTGTCGTAGAGACGGAGCCCGATCAGGGGCAACGGCCTGAGGCACGCCAGGATCATGCCGAGCGCTACGACCGTCCCCGGGATCGCGTACGGGATCGTGATCAGCAGGTCCAGGACAGCCCCCGCATGGACGCGCGTACGCGTCAAGATGTATCCTATGCCGACCGACAGTCCGAGGATCAACGTGGCCGACCCCGCGGCGAGCCCGAGACTGTTGGCAAGCGCCCGCTGCACCTTGGGCACACCGCTCACTACCTCCGCGTAGTGTGCCAGCGTCAGGTTCGCCGGTGCCGGCGGCAGCCCGTACGCCCGGATCAGCGACGTCAACAGAATCGCGGCGAGCGGCAGCACCACGCTTATGGCCACGAGCACACCGCACCCCACCGTGGCCGGATACCGCCAGGAGCCCAGGGTCACAAGCGAATGGCCGCTCGACGACCCGCCGACAACCGCGAACCGGTTGTGACGGGCGAGCCTGCGCTGCAGGGCAAGGAGCAGTCCGGCGATGACCACGAGCCACATCGAGAGCGCGGCGGCGATGTTCAGATTGTCGGGCTGGTCGAAGTTCAGGATCGTGGCGTAGATGCGGGTGGTGAGCACGAAGTAGCGTGCCGGGAACCCGATTACGGCGGGAATCCCGAAGTCTCCGAGGAGGGACATCAGAAGCAGCAGCGCGCCCGCCAGCACGCCCGGCAACATCAACGGCGCCGTGATCTCGCGAAACACGCGCCACGGCCCCGCCCGTCCCATCCGCGCCGCTTCCTCGAGCGCAGGGTTCATGCGCTCCAGCACGCCAAGCGCGGTCAGGAATACGATGGGATAGCCGTACAGCGTCATGACGCCGATGATCCCGCCCGGCCCGTAGACGACTGCAAGAGGACCGGATGACCCGGTGACCGCCATCCACACCTGATTCAGATACCCGACCGGGCTGAGGAGATACACCCACGCGATCGCTCCGATAAACGGCGGGATCATGTACGGGAGCAGGAGTACCGTTCGCCAGATCTCTCGCCCGGGCATGTCGGTGCGGCTGATAAGCCAGGCGAGCACGACCCCGAGCACCGTCCCTCCAAACGTCGCCGCGACGGAGACGACGAGGCTGTGCACCAGCGCCACGTACACTTGGGGATCGGTGACGATTCGCAGATAGTGGACGACGGACAGCCGGCCTCCGGCCAGAAAGGAATGGAACACGAGCACGCACGCGGGGTACACGATGAGCGCTGCGAGGACGACGGCGGCCGCGGCGCCGAGCGCCGCCAAACCGGCCCGCACCAGTCCGCCTGCCCCGGTACGCCCGCCGCCCCGGACCGCGATCGCCATGCCGAGTACCCGCGCGAATCCTATTGGATGCCGAAGATCTCCGTGAAGGTCCTCTTGATGTCCTCGCGGTGCTGGGCGACATATTGCAGGTCAGGTGAGACGGTCTTGATCGAGGCCAGGAACGGTACCCCCGGCGGGAGCGGCACGCCCGGGAGCACCGGGATGTACGATCGCTGGACGAACAGCGCCTGCGCCGCCGGCGTGTATAGATAGTTCACGAACGCCTGCGCCGTGGCCAGATTCGGCGTCTCCTTCACGATGGCGATCGGCGTCGGGATGATCATGGCGCCCTCCGACGGGACGATGTAGTCGACTGGCGAGCCGTCCGCCTTGGCGTGGCGCACGAAGAAGTCGACGATCTGGGCGACTACAACCTCGCCGGATGCCAGCTTCTGGAGCACGTCCCCGTTGGCCTGGATGACCTGAACGTCGTTCTGCTTGAGCGCGCGGTAATAGCCCCATCCAAATGCCTTCATGCTCGCGAACGTCCCCACCTGGGCAAAGGCCGCGCCGGAGACGAACGGGTTCGGCATCCCTGCCCGGCCGCGGTACCGGGACTTCGTCAGGTCCCACCAGCTCGTGGGTTTGAAATGCACCGCGAGCGTATTGTAGCCGATCACGTTGAAGATGAGCCGTACTTCATGGTATTGATTCCCGTCGTAGTGGAGCGACCGCGGAACACCGCGGGACGCCGGCGGCGCGTACGCGGCCAACTGCCCCTTCACGGAGAGAGCGTGGAGGAATCCGGGGTCGGCGAACCACAACAAGTCCGCTTGGATGCGTCCGGCCTGCTCTTCCGCCTGGATCTTCGCTTCCACGGGACCGGTGCCGGCCCTGAAGATCTTGACCGTGACGCCCGGCGTACGTTTCATGAAGTCGCCCGCGAGCGCGTTGACATCGTCTTCGGACTCCGAGGTGTACAACGTCACCGTGCCGGACGGAGCCGCCGCGGCCTCGGCCTGGTCCCCGGGGCTCGACCATCCAGCGCTCCATGCACTTCCCGCGCCCAGCCCGAGTGCGAGCACCGCGAATCCCGCTGCGAGCCTCCCTTGTAATCGCCGCCACCGGCCCATGACGCCCTCCCCACCTGTTCCGCTGCTGCGCTGCCCGCACGGCCTCGTCTGCGCACGTGCGTACCCGGTTTCCTGTCGGGTTCCCCGCGCTCCTGTCCGGATGGCGCGAGCCGTTGTGAAGATTGCGTGAAGCCTCACCGCTTTGCCTCTCCGGCGTGGGCTGAGACGGCGGCGCCGACCGTGGCGGCGTCCCGCCACAGCTCCTCGAACCGCCCCTTGTTCCACCGCGCCAAGTCGTCCCCGGCGCCCATCGAGTGTCCCTCACACGCGATGGTGCCCGCGTAGCCGCGCAGCGACGCGAGCACGCGCACGAGGTCGCGCGCACCCTGGCCGAGCGGCAGGTGTAGGCGGGATTCATCTGCGTCACTCAGGTGGACGTGCACGAGCCGCTCCAGGCTGCCGATAAACGCCACCTCGTCGAGGCCCCACGGAATGTGGGCGACGTCCAAGGCCGTTCCAATGTTGTCCCGGCCGGCGTCCCGGACGAGCCGGTTGGCGTCGTCGGGGGAGACCACGTACTCCCCCTGCCGGGGCTCCATGTGTTCGACCGCGAGACGTATGCCGTGCGCCGCGGCGTGATCGGCGAGCTCACGGACGCCAGCGACCATCGCCGGCCAGTAGCGCTCCGCGTCGTCGTACGGCATCGTCGCGTGGCCGGGGTGCATCACGACCGTGGCCACACCGAGTTGCTCCGCGAGCGCAATCGAGCGGTGCAGCGCGTCCAGCGACGCCGTTCGAATCCCTTCCAACATGGACGTCATGTTGAGATCCCAGCTGAGGGCATGGAGGGTTAGCAAGAGCCCCAGGGCCCGAGCCTGGGCGCCGATCGCGGCCGGGTCGCCGCCCGCCTCGATGAAATGATAGTGCCACAACTCGACGCCGTCGTACCCGAGTTCGCGCGCCGTCGCGAGGATCTCAGCGGGCTCGTGCGCCCACATCAATGGCGCGCTCAGGAGCAGTTGGCAGCGACGCTCGACCGGCGGCAGCGCGCCGGGAGCTGACGGGAGCGCGGGCCGCGCCTCCCGAGGCGCGGCACGGCGAGGCCTCACGATGTCCATCGTGGCGCGGAGTTCGGCGGCGACGCGGAACGGCTTTGTGAGGACGCGGCCGGGCAGGCGCGTGATGAACTCCCGAGGCTGCCGCCGAAACTCGGTGGAGATGTCAAATGGTTTCGCGAGAAGCCGCCTCATCACGCTGTCCACGTACTGCTCCATGAACTGGAGCGTGTCCACGGCGACCGCCCGCCCGCACACGATGCAGAAGACACGCGAGACGGCGCCCCCGTCGGAAACCACGAGATGCGCCGTGGTTCGCCGGCAGTGCCCGCAATGCAACTGTACCTCGTATCGATCGTGACTCTTTGCCATGTCGTCTCCCGGCGCTACCCGCCTACCGTTCCCGAACGGCCACTGAGCCCGTGCCCCGATTCCCCGGCGCCATCACCCTGCTTTTCCTTCCGGCGCTCCGGCGCGGCGCCGGAACGCCCGCCTGGCGGTGTCGCCCGGGGTGCCGCCGACGGGGGATACTGCCAGCACGAGCCATCATAAGGTTCGTGCAACGCGTTTGTCGGTGACGATTACACGCACCAAGCGCCCTCGCGGGGCCCGAGGCCCGCCTCCGCCTTCTCCAGGCCGCCGGCGACGCCGAGCACCGCCGGTATCCTCCTCAGGTCAAAGAGGCTAACGGCCAGCGTGCGCACGTCCAGGTTGCCGAGCCGGCACCGAGTACCGCGTGTGCAGTCGAGTCCGTTGACTCCGCGTCAGCGGATGCCGCGAAACGGCCGCGCCAGGAGCAACGACGCGACGGAACCTGTCACGGCGCGGCCGAGCGTTGAATTCACCGGGTGCCGGGCCGGCCACGGTTCCCGCAATTCGGACCGGCGGACCACGCCGTGCCCGATGCCGGCCCACCGCGTGCCCGGTGTGATTAGAGCACAATCACTGAATCAACAGTCAACGAGACACGTTCGTCGGTCCCGTCCCGGGATTCCTCCCTCGGTCCTCAATCGGCATGGCCGCAGCCCGCCCGACGCCGGTCCGCCGTCGTTGCCACGCGAGTGGGCCGCCACTACCCATGGAATTGGACGCCGCGGAAGCGTAAAGCCGGCGGCGCACGGTCTCTCATCGCGCCGCCGGCCGCGAAGACGCGTCAGGCTACTTCAGCGGTGCGGGCCCCTCTTTCTGCCTCCACATTTTCACCAGAAAATACAGCACGATCAGGGTGTTGATGACGTTCAGGGCGACGGCGAACCCCCAGAGCGACCCGAAGTCCTGCACGGGGTCTTGCGGGCCGGCGCCGCGCATCCGCGCCACGGGAGCCGCGAGAGCCATGATCACGCTGCTTGCATGGGCGACGGCGGTTGCCACGTCCCTTCCCTCCCTCCGGACAGCAGGTAGCCAAGGTACGTCCGGCGAACGCACGGCTCAAGCAGCGCCGCACAGCAGCAGAACCCGACGACGCCGCAGGCCGCAAACATCAGGAAGGCCCGGTGGAAGTCCGGCCCGTTGGGTGTCTGCACCACCATCGAGGCAACGAGCGGCTGTGCGACCGCGCTCCCCAGCATCGACCCGAGCACGACAACGCCGAGTGAGCGCCCGACCGCGCCCGGCGTCAGGATCTCCGAGAGGTACGGCGCAAACAGCGTCCCGGTCGTCGTCCACGACGTCGCAAACCCGGCCGCGAAGAACGTCGCATATGCGAGCGCCAGGGGCACGCCTTGGCGGAACGTCGAGGCGTATCCGATTGCGACCACGACGAGGAGGTTGCCGATTAGCCACACCGGCGTCCGCTTCGTCTTAAGCGTGAGGTCCGAGAGGAGCCCACCCAGGATGACGCCACACAGCGTTCCGAGATAGGCGACCGAGGACAGCGTCCCCGCGATGAGCAAGGGCAGCTTCAGCTGCTGCACGCCGTACGTCGGCAGCCATGTCGTCAGGCCCCAGTTTGCCAGCAGAGTGAAGAACCCCGCGACGAACATCAGCGCGACGTTCCGGTTCAGAAAGATCTCGTGGTAGGGTGTGAGGCGCTCGCCCGGCGGCAGTTCGTCCGGCCGATGCGCGCGAGCAGGGTCGAGGACGTTGCCGTGCTTCGCCTGCAACTCCTCCTCGCCGAAGATGTAGTTAAGCTCCTGCCGCGTGATCCGGGGATCCCGCTCCGGCCGATCCGTGATGAACTTGTCGATCGCCCAGAGCACCGGAAGACCGAAGAACGACATGACCATGAACGACCACCGCCACGACCCGGTCCACTGCGCGATCGGCACGGCGATGAACGGGACCAGGATCGGCCCGATCGCGTATGCAGTCTGGTGGATCGCGAACGCTCGGCCGCGCATGCTGACCGGGAACCACGTCGCGCTCAGGCGGGACCCGGCAGTGACCTCGAATCCCTGGGCGATGCCGAACAGCAGATTCCGGAGGGCCAACTGCTGCCAGTCACCGACGAACGCCATCGTCCAAGTGAACACCGAGAACGCGCCGATCGTGACCGCGAGCATCTTCTTCGGTCCGATCAGATCGGTGAAGAATCCGGCGAACGGCTGGACGCAAGCGTAGCCGAGGAAGAACCAGAACAGCACCTGTCCCGTCTGGTGTGTGTTCATGTTGAGGCTGACGATGATCAGTGGAAGCAGCGCTGCGGTCTTGGTGCGATCCAGATAGTTCACGAACCATGCGGCCCAAGCCGTCGCAAGCATTTGATAGCGGCGTTGCGAGAACACGCCTGTCATCAGCCTACCACCCCCCCAGAGATGCCTTTGTGGCACGCTCACGACCGGGATTCTGCACGGCCTGCTCCGGCAGATGCGAAATCTCCACCGGACCGCCCCGCCGGCCGTGGCCTTCGGTTGCCAACAAGTGCACCAGCCGATAGAAGAGAGGGCTGCAACTGCGAATTGAACATCTCAGCAGAATTGAGACGTGCCGGCCGGATTCCCGGCCCTACGCTCGACCATCGCCTCGGTCGCCGGTATCGACCGCCAGGCAAGTGGCGTACCCGGCACGATGGGGTCATCTACGACTTCATTGCCGGCATTGTCCTTTGATACGGCAATCTCCGTACACAGGGTGCGCCCTTGAGAGATCACGCCGCAGCAAACGCGGACGACCGACGATAACGCTCTTCTTGTACTTGTACTCCGTTTGCGTTGAGAAAAGCATCGGGTCGGCGCTGTATTCTGATGGATCGACAGGGATCCTGCACCTACGGACAGGGCTATTTCAAGGGTATCCAGAAGTTTCCCCATCAAGCCGGGGCGGGGGGCTGGTCAATGATAGACAAAGGGGCCAAGAAGACATATGGCAGATGTGAACGGTATAGGTGCCGCAAGTTGGCTGTTGGCAAGTGTCGAGGCGTGAGGTTGTGCCAAACCCACCGGAATGGAGTGATGGAAAAGCTCCAGAAACACGGTTCAATAGCAATACGATTGGCTTCCAGGGCGAATGAACCCCAGCGATGGGCGATATTTGCGAAGAACTCCAAGGATGCTGAAAAACTGCAGCATATGATTCAAACGGGAAAAGTATCCTGAGATTCGTTCGGGCCCACGACGTGGCACGCGTGGCGTCCCGAAGCGCGGGGACGTGGGCATGGTAGTATTGAGGTTGGGAGAAGATCGCCCGTATCGGGAAGGAGATCATCGATGCCGCTCAAGGACCTGGCTCGCCAGCTCGCCGACTTGACGTGGACGCTGGAGCAGCAAACCCAGAAGCCGTCGGACGCCGCGATCCTAAGCTATGTGCAAGACGCCGTGACCGTCGAGATCGAGTACCGGCGGCGCATGCGGGACCTCGAGCATCGCCTCAGCGAGATTCTGAGCACCGAGGTCGGAAGCGAGACCACGTGATTAGTCAAGCGGATCCGGGGCACAATGATCGCCGACGTGGATGGCATCGCGCGATCGTGCGCTGAACTTCCCTGGGCCAGAAGACCGAGGGCGTGAGAACGCCTACTGCCGCTTGGCTGACTCTTAAGTGAGCAATCGCCCCCGCGGTACTGTCCTAGGGGCGCTAGGGGAAAGTTCGCAGTGAAGGAGCCGAGAATCCCGCTGGCGGCGTCGGCCGGCGAGCACGAACATGTGTTCGTGCGGATGGGAAATACCTTCCAGTGGCGACAAGGAGAGCCGCTGGTAGTCCCGGTGGGCGCCGATCATGCGCTGACTCCGGAGCCCCTACATCCGTTGCGACCACGCTGTCTAACACGAGTTGGTTGATCGACCCCCGCGGCTTTGATCACCCTTTTCACGCCGATGTGAGATCGTGCTCGTTCGACCGAAGGGGGAGCGACACGGCACGACCTGTACGAGCGGATTCGTAGACGGCCAGAACGAATTCGACCGCCCGTCGCCCCTCTCTACCGTCTACCAGCGGTCTTCGATTCTCCCGGATCGCGTCGATCGTGTCTTGAATCTGCCCGATGTGTCCCTCGAGCCCCTGGCTGAAGAAACCGCCAGGCGCGGTCATTTTCTTTGGCGCTCTGGCTGGTGCGAACGATGGCTTGGGTTCGCCCTCCACGTTCCATGCCGTGATGGTATCACCTTCGATGCGGACCGTGCCCCGGTCACCCAGAATCTCGCACCGAAGCGGATTGTTAGGGTAGACGCATGTCGCCGCGACGATGGTCCCCAGGGCGCCACTCCGGAATCGCAGAGAGATCACAGCAGTATCTTCCACCTCGACGTGACGAACAAGGGTGCCCGCATAGGCCGACAAAGACTCAACATCCCCCATCAGGTGCAACAGCAGATCCACGCCTTGGATACCTTGGTTCATAAGCGCGCCGCCCCCATCCACGGCCCGGGTACCACGCCACGACCCCGAGTCGTAGTACGATTGCGGTCGAAACACCTCGTTGGCCAAGTTGGCCAGCACCAGTTTGCCGAGTTTTCCCTCGTCTATGGCACTCTTGACACGTCGCGTGGAGTCTTCGAAGCGGCGTTGGAACACCGCCGACACTTTCACGCCAGCTTTGTCGGCTTCTCGGAGGACAGCGTCTACTCGTTCCAGCGTGATTTCGACTGGCTTTTCGACCACGACGTGTTTGCCGGCGCGCACGGCCGCTATGGCTACCTCGCCATGCCTCCCGCTCGGCGTGCAGATGCTCACCACGTCGATGTCCGACCTGCGGAGCATCTCGTGGTAGTCTCCGTACCCGACGACGGCAGCGTCGGCAGCCACCTGTTGTGCCTTGGCTTTGTCCTCATCCGCCACGGCGACGAGATACCCGTGCCGGGACGCGCGGACCGCTTCTATGTGCCACGGCGCGATGGCACCACACCCAATGATTGCGAACCCGATGTCCTTGTTGCTCAATCTCTCTTCCTCCCCGGTGCGGTGGATGAAGCCACGGCCGTACGCGTCAAGCCGTGACCTTCCGCAGCGTCCCGCTTCGGAGCGCCAGGTTGAGCGCCTCGAGTGTGCGGACGTTTGCTACCGCATCGTCGGGCGAAAGCTCAAGAGGACTACCTGACAGGACATCGCCGAAATGCTCGACCATGCGCTGGTAGTGATCTGCTCCGGGGACCTTGACCACTTCCCGGTCGCTTCCCCGGACAACAAGCAGCTCCGTGTCAGGGGAGCGGGCGACGAATGCGTCAGGCGCCGGTACGGTCAATCTGCCCCTTGTCCCAAGAATCTCGTACTCTTGACGACCCGCGAGCCTCAACCCGCAGTCAATCACACCCACTCGCCCGTTGTGAAACCGCAGCATCCCCACGAGAGCCTCATCCACCCCGCTCGAGCCGACTGACCCAAACGCGGCCACCTCTTCGGGTTCACCAAGTGCCGCCCGACAGATATTCACCGCATAGCAACCGATGTCATAGAGCGCGCCACCGCCGAGATCTGCACGGTACCGGATATTGTTGGGATTGCGCGGGGGAAACGTGCCCGACGTGAACGACGCGCGAACCAATTGAACCTCGCCTAGGTCCCCCGACGCAATCAATCGCAGCACCTGCTGAGTCCGCGGGTGGAAGCGATACATGAACGCCTCCATTAGGACCACGCCGTGCCGCCGACACCCGGCGATCATCTCTTCGCAATCCGCCGCGGACATGGCAAGAGGTTTCTCACAGAGCACATGCTTGCCAGCCGCCGCACAGCGAAGCGTCCACTCGCGATGCAGCGTGTTCGGAAGCGGAATGTAGATCGCCTGAACCTCGGGATCCTCAAGCAGCGCCTCGTAGGTCCCGTATGCGCGCGGAATGCCGAAGTGCTCCGCTGCCTCCTGGCCGCGGGCCGGCGTTCGGCTGGCGATGGCAACGAGACGCGCGTTCCGAGCGCGCAACAACGCCGGGATCACTGCAATACGGGCGATGTTCGCAAAGCCGAGTACTCCCCAATTTACCGCCGCCACAACCCTTCCCCTCCCATCTTCATCACCGTCGCCGGTCTGCTGCAACCGGTGTTCCACTGCCCGATCGTTCTCGCTTTCGTGCCGCGAACTCGGTGCATGCAGGCCGCCGCTGCAGAATTCGCGTGGACTCCGGGTCGTTCGCTCATTGGTCTCCCACAGGATGCCTCATCAACCGTGAACCACTGACGCGGTGCCTTTTCGCGACCGCACGTGTGCATCCCACGCTATCCTTTCAGTGAGCCACCGGTGAGCCCGGTGACAATGTATCGCTGCACGAAGAGAAAGAGCAGCGTCGCCGGCAGCGCCGCGAGGAGGCTTGCGGCCATGAGTTGATTCCACGCTGGGAACGCCTCAAGGTACGCTTGCAAGCCGACCGCCAGAGTCCGAGTAGCGGGTGACGTCAGCGCCGTGGCGAACAGCACGTCATTCCATCCCAACAAGAATGAAAACACGAACGCGACCACGAGACCCGGAAGGGTGAGGGGCAAGATGATTGCACGTACAATCTGGAACCGGGTTGCGCCATCAACCAGCCCCTGCTCCTCAAGCTCCACAGGCAAACCGATGATATAGATGCTGAGCATCCAGATCGAGAACGGCAGCCCAAACGTCATGTAGGCGAGGACGATCCCGAAGTAGCCTCCGACGATCTTCACGTGCAGCACGTGCTGAAGCGTCACGTAGATCACAAAGAGCGGCAAGAGCAACAGGACCCCGGGAACGGTTTGAGAGGCCAACAACGACATCCGAAACGTCTGGCGCAGCCGGAACCGGAACCGCGCCACCACGTAGCTCGCACCGAAGGCCAACAGCGAGGCACACAGCGCCGCCGTCAACGCGACGAGGAAGCTGTTCTTCACATACGTTCCGAGGGTGATCGTGGACCACATCTCGATAAACGTCTGCCAGTGCCAGGATGGGGGAAGGAGCACGCCGGAGCCAACGCTGTCGGTGGTGTGAAAGGCGATCAGCACCATGTAGACGATCGGCAGCAGCACGAACGCGACGTACGCGAGCATGAACACGTAACGGATAGCCATTCGGGCGCGCTTTGCCCAACGCCGCCGGGGCCGCCCACTGGCAGGGGCATGTCCCTCTTGTGTCTGCGCAGGCATCATTCCGACTCCCCGACATGCGTGGCCCGCAAATAGAAAATCGCCGGCACGAGGATGATCAGCATGGCCATCATGGACTCCGCCGCTCCCAAGCCGAAATTGAGATTGATGAACGAACTGATGTAGACATTCAATGGTAGGACGTTGACCGAATCGGGAGGGCTCGAGCCAAACATCACGAACGGGAGCGTGAAGTTGTTGAAGTGGTGGATGGTCGACAACACGAGCGCCAGGGCCAGCGTTGGCCAAATGATGGGCAGTGTGACGTAACGAAAACCGCGCACGCCATCGGCCCCGTCGATCTTGGACGCATCGTACACTTCTCCCGAAATGGTTTGAAGGGCTGCGAGTACCATCAAGTAGACAAACGGCCACGCCGCCCAAACGTCCGCAGTCACCATCGCCCAGAATGCGTTGGATCCAATGAGCCACAAGGTGTCTTGGCTGCCCAGGTGCAATCCGGCGAGAATCCGGTTCGCGGCTCCACCATTCATGAACACCAGACGCCAGAGGATCGCGTTGACAAACGTCGGAATAACGTAGGGAAGGAGCATGATCGCCCGCAACGCGCTCCGCCCCCATACTTGACTATTGCACAGGATCGCGCCGCCCACGGCGATGGGGGTGATGAACAGCGTGGTCAGAATGGAGAAGGCCAGACTGACACGAATCGAGTTGTACAGAGGCCCGGCGAGCGGGCTCCTCAGATCCAGGGCCTGCGCGTAGTTGTGGAGCGCCACGAAGGGAGCCTGAAGCCACATCGTAATCGTGTACTGGTTGAGCCGTGTGAGACTGATATACACGGCGAGCAGCATGGGCAACCAAACGACTACCGCCAGGAAGAGAACGCTTGGTGCCATGAGCCCGTAGGGCGGGCGCACGACTGACCCGGGCATGGCCCAGGGGCGTCTTCGAGCATTGGCGCGCGCCCGCCCCGACGAAAACGCCGCCGAAGTCATACCACCCGGATGCAGTCTAAACACTGGGTGGCCCTCCCCGGCGAACAGCAACAACGTACACTACCCACCCGCGGTGGCCTCCTACCGCCTTGCCAGTATGCCGTCCTGTTGACGTTCAGGTTGTCACCCCGTCGCGCCTTTCCGGACGGTCCACTACTTGCCTTGCTTCACTGCGGCGTCAAACTCGGCGTCTGCCTGTGTCAGCGCCTGCTTCAGTTGCGCCGCGGTATACCCACCGCTACCAGCGATCTGATCCGCCATCTGCTTGACCGCGTGCCCGAGAATGACCTCGATCTGGGCCCAAGAACCAACGAACGGCGTCGGGTACGCCTTGACTTCGGCATCGTAGAACGCGTCCCACGGCCGCTGCTTGGTGTCAGCGTGCTGATCATATGTCCTCTGGGTCACCGGGAGGTACCCGTATTTCGTGAAGTACATGTACTCGATCTCCGTACTCGTCAGCAACCGCACCAGGTCCAGTGCCAAGTCCTGATTCTTGCCGAACTTAAACAGGGCAAGGTACTCGCCCGCGACGAACGTCTGGGCCGGTCGCCCGCCAGGTGGCAAACTCGTCATGCCGTACGGAATGGTCGGATGAGGAGCCCACGCGTACTCCCGGGCCACCGGGGACTGGGCGAGCAGCGGGTTGACTGCGGGCCCCTGCATGACCCACATCGCCGCCTGCCGATTCGCGAAGGCACGAAGGGCGTCCGCCTTCGTGAACGTGGCATTCGACGGGGCGACAATCTTGTACTTGGCCATCCAGTCCAACATGAACGCCACGGCCGACATGACTGCCGGCGAGCTCAATTGCCCTTTCGCCCCCGTGGCATCGGTCAGCTGACCGCCGAGTTGACACGCGAACAGCCAAACGTAGTGGTACGGATCGTAGGGGTCGGCGGGCGAGAATACAGTTCCCCACTGGCTCTTCCCGGGGACCGTCAACTTCTGCGCTATCTCGACGAACTCGGTCCAGGTCCGCGGGGGTCTGGCGATTCCTGCTTCCGCAAACATCCGCGTATTGTAGACCATCGCGAACGGATTGGCATACTCCGGCACAGCGATAGCCCGGTCCAGCGACGGGCCAGATACCGTGAGCGCGGGCTGCAGGAAGGCATTCCTCCCACCGAGGCGATTCCACATGTCGGCGGTGAGGATGTTGAACGCGCCCGTCGCATAGGCGGTCGGAACGAGCGTGGATCCCAGTTCAAAGACATCCGGCCCCTCGTGGCTGGCGGCCGCCGTCTCCAGCTTCGTCAGCAGATCTCCGGGACCGACGTACGTATCGTACGTAAACTCGACGCCGGGGTGGAGCTGTTCGAACGTGGCTTTGACCACTTGGAGGACCTGCGCCTGCGCTTGAGCGATCGGCGCAACCTTCTCAGCCAACATTGAAACGCTCCGGCCGGTCTGGGCCTGTGCGCTCGCTACAGGCCTCAGGGTCGATGCCAGTATACCGGCGCCGGCTGCCTGTAAGAACCGACGACGGGTGACCGTAGCGATTGGCTTGCCCACCTGCTCCGCCGCAAGCCCATTGACGATGTCGCTCATACTTCTCACCCTCCCCGCTCTATACCGTGCGCGTCTTGGCGCAACTCCAGCGGCGTCCCACATGGCGTGGCTCGGCGTTGCTTCCAGCGTGACATGGTTGCAAGGCTCCGAGAAGCCGGCAGCCGGGGGCTTCCCAGCCGTCGGCACCGCGGTCCAGAGCCACCAGATGCAACACTAGCTCACCCGCACCAACTTATGGACCGCGGGGTATGCTGCAGGGCGAGGACCTCGATGTGACGAGACCTCCAGTTCGCCCACGTAGAGATTCCCCTGCGCGTCTCCCCACAGGCCGTGAGGTGCAAAGAAGTTGGCCGGTACGGAGAAGTCTTCCGCCCCCCATCGGGCCAACTGCTCTCCCTGAAGGGTCCAGATGCTGATCTGGGCTGGGAGTGCCGCCCTCTCAGCCCTGGGAGAATCGTACAATTCGGTAAGATAGAGGCAGTCGTCGGCTCCGAGGAACATGCCATTGGGGCGGTGCATGTCCGTCCAGGCGGCGAGGAACTTGCCTTCGGCATCGAAGACCTGTACACGGTCGCTTTCTCGATCGGCCACGTACAGTGTGCCACGCTTGTCCACGCAGACCGTGTGAACGATGCGGAACTGTCCCGGCCCGGTGCCGATCTCCCCCCACGAGGACAACAGGTGGCCGTCAGCCGAGAATTTGTGCACCCGCACATTGCCGTAGCCGTCGGTTACGTACAACTCCCCTGACGGGGCCACGGCAAGACTCGTCGGACGATTGAACGGTGGCCCAGGCCGCTTGATCGTCCGATAGTCCTTTCCATTGTATCCTGTATCGGAGGGTCGCCCCTGCGTGCCGAGCGTGAACAGCAACTTCCCCGCCGACGTGAATTTCTTGACGGTGTGGTCTCCCTCATCGACGACATAGACGGAATCGTCCGGGCCGATGGTGATGCCATGCCCTTTCGTAATCATTCCTTCACCCCACGCCCCCAGAAAGAGTCCGTCAGGGTCGAAGCTCATCACGGGATGCGCACTGCGTGAGAGAAGATACACGCGTCCCTGGGAGTCAACAGCGCCGTCCGACACCGCTCCAAACGACCATTGAGCGGGAAGCCTTCCCCAATCATGAATCAGCTCGTACTGGAACTTGCCATCACCGACGCGCATCACGAACGCGCCCTTTCCCGTACGTCTTCCGGACAAAACGGGTTGACCAGCCAGCGAGGGTACCGCCCGTTCAGCACGGCGATGCATTCCTCGGTGGCCTGCCGCGCCGCGCGGAAATTGTTGACCCGCGAGCTCCCGGCCGAGTGCGGCGACAGGATCACGCTGTCCAGGCCCAGAAGCGGGTTCTCGCGATCCGGCGGCTCC